>CAMCZP010000062.1 GCA_945887855.1 Leptospira interrogans serovar Manilae
ATTTCTTCGTAATTTGGAAATATTTTATAAGTAATAAAAATACTGATTAAAAATATTGATAAGTGTATAAAAAATAACACATAATTTTTTAAAATAAAGCTACCCAAAGAAAAAAGTCCGGAATAAATTAAAATCAATCCTACTATAGAAAGTAGGAGAGAATGACTTAGTGATACATTATGTTTTGATTTATCAATCCCATTTTCTATTCTCCATTTTTCCCACATTAATCCGGGTGGATTCACTTTTTCATAAAATTTCTTCAGTGAACTACTTTCGGTGGGCTTTGTAAAAAAAGTTACCAAAAGTACTGTAATAAAAGTTCCACCCACAGTAAACAAGATGGAGTATGGGGTGGGTATTTTAAGAATGAGGGTTCCTAAAATGTAAAACAAGGAAGGAAATAAAAATCCACTCAATTCAGAATAAGCATTTATGCGGGGGATATACCAACGTAGAATGAGTACCAAGCCAGAACCTGCACCACACTCCAATAGAAATCTCCATACCCCTGAGATTGTCTCAATAAAATAAAATGAGATCACAAGAGAAAAAATCATCAAAAGAGCTTCAAATATTTTTGTAATACGTAAATAAAATGTATCAGATTTATCTCTAGATATATAGGGTTTATAAAAATCATTGATGAGATAAGATGTACCCCAGTTGAGATGAGTGGCAACAGTTGATAGGTATGCAGCTAAAAAACCAGCCACTAAAAGTCCAAACAATCCGGGGGGCAAACTATCCTTCATGGCAAATACAAAACCTTTGGATTTATCTGCCTCGCCTAGGTTGGGATAGAGAACCAAACTGGCAAGGGCAACTAGTATCCATGGCCAGGGTCTTACAAAATAGTGCGCAATGGTAAACCACAAAGAAGCAAGCATAGAACTTCTAATATCTTTTGATGCAAGTATTCTCTGAGCAATATATCCTCCCCCGCCTGGCTCCGCACCCGGGTACCAACTTGCCCACCAAATGATTGTAACAAATACCAAAAAAGTTTCTAAGGAAAAAGGGGAATATTCTCCCGTAAAAGAGGGTAAAAAATTAAAGTAATGTGGTTCTAATTTTTCTTTTAATCCTTCAATACCACCTATTTCAGGCCTTCCAATGACCAAAACTGATAAAACAATGCAGCCCAACATAGCTAAAAAAAATTGAAACGTATCAGCATAAGAAATTCCTGTCAATCCCATGAGGGCAGTATAGATAAATGCAAATAAAAATAATGAGCTAACAATTAATTTTGCAGAATATTCCGGAAACAATACTTCTGAAATCTTTAGCATGGCAAGATTTACCCAGGATAGGATTAAAGTATTTAAAAATAAACCCATATATATAGATTTAAAAATTCGTAGTACATCAGATCCCTTACCATCGTACCTGAGTTTTACTAACTCTACATCCGTAAGAACTCCCGATCTTTTCCATAAGGGAGCAAAAAAGTACACTGTGGTTATTGAACTAAATCCCATATACCACCATAGCCAATTTCCAGAAATTCCATATTTTGCAACTAGCTCGGTGACTGCCAATGGAGTATCAGCAGCAAATGTAGTGGCAACCATTGCCGTGCCGGATACAAACCAACTCAAGCTACCTGACGACTGAAAATGAGATTTTAAGGAAGATTCTTTTTTGGGAGATAAAAAAGCAATTAAATAGGTGATAATTAAAAATAGTATTACAACTAAAAAATCTAATCCACTCAAGGCAACCTCACGGGGATCCCCATTTCTTTCATACTTTTTTTAATATCAATGATACTATACTCACCATAATGAAAAATGGATGCTGCAAGCACCGCATCTGCTCCACCACGTAGAATTGCTTCCGTGAAATGCTCCGGGTTTCCGGCTCCTCCTGATGCGATAACAGGTATTACTAATTTGGAAGTAAATTTTTTTAGAATTGGAATATCAAAACCATCTTTTGTTCCATCTTTATCCATTGAGGTCAAAAGTACCTCACCTGCACCTTTGTACTCTGCTTCTAAAGCCCAATCAAATGCATCCCTACCAGTTTCAGTTCTTCCTCCGTGAAGAAAAACTTCATAGCGTTTTCTTTCTTTGTGATACTTTACATCTATTGCTACAACAATACACTGGGATCCAAATATTTCACTTGATTCTCGTAGTATTTCAGGATTTTCAAATGCTGCTGTGTTGATGGATACTTTATCTGCTCCTTTAGTCAGAACACTACGTATATCACTTACATTTTTTAAACCACCCCCTACAGTGAAGGGGATAAAAATCTTACTTGCGACCTCTTCCACAAGATGAATTAAAATATCTCTCTTGTCACTTGATGCGGTGATATCTAAAAAACAGAGTTCATCTGCCATCTGTTTTTCATATAGTACTGCGCATTCTACAGGGTCTCCTGCGTCTTTAATATCTACAAACTGAATTCCCTTGACTACTCTTCCATTTTTAATATCGAGGCAGGGTATCACGCGCTTTGTGAGTTCGGTCATTTGATATCTCTGGGAAGTGGGATGGAAAACTCAGGAATGGATTCTAAAATTTTGGCTAGAGCAAGGATTTTTCCTTCCTGAAAATGCTTTGCAGTGATTTGCATGCCTATAGGTAGCCCTTCTCCGTCTAAGCCTGCTGGTATACTGAGTGCGGGAACTCCTGCTAGGTTGACACTGGTGGTTAAGATATCCGCTTTGTACATTTGGATGGGATCTTTAGTTTTCTCTCCAATTTTAAATGCAGTGGTTGGGGATGTGGGTTGTAAAATCAAATCTACCTTTTCAAAAAAAGAGTCATAACCTTTTCGAATCAAAGCCCTTGCTTTTTGAGCCTGTCCGTAATACGCATCGTAATATCCACTGGAAAGAGAAAATGTTCCCAATAATATTCTTCGTTTTACCTCTTTTCCAAAACCATTTGATCTAGAATCCAAATAGAGATCTTCTAACTTTTTGCCATCTTCATTTCTATAACCGTATCTAATGCCATCAAATCGTGAGAGATTGGAAGAGCATTCGGCAGTTGCAATTATGTAGTACACTGGAATGGAATATTCGTTTAGGGAAAAATCAAGCTTTGTTGTGATAGCCCCTTTGGATTCTAAAAATTCAATCATCTGTTTGTATTTTTTTTGGATCGCATCCGACCATTCACTTCCCACATCCATAATTCCAATTCTTAACCCTTTTAGATCGAGTTTTTCGGAAACATTTGGTATTGGTTCTTTGGAAGATGTGGCATCGTGTAGGTCGCTTCCCGATATCACTTTTAGTATATCTTCTATACCATCGGAGTCATTAGAAAATGGGCCTATTTGGTCTAAACTCGAAGCATAGGCAATGAGTCCGTATCTCGATACCCTACCATAAGTTGGTTTTAAACCGTAGATACCGCAGAGGGCTGCCGGTTGGCGAATGGATCCTCCTGTATCTGAACCCAAAGAAATGGGAAGCATGGACGCTGCCACAGCTGCAGCCGATCCTCCACTGGAGCCTCCTGGGATTCGGGATGTGTCAAATGGATTTTTGGTTGTTTTGTATGCAGAATTTTCTGTGGATGAACCCATTGCAAATTCATCCATATTCAATCCGGGAAACAATATAAAACCATGATGATTGAGTTTATCTATAACAGTAGCATTGTAGGGGCTAACAAAGTTTTCTAAAATCTTAGATCCCGCCGTAGTACGTTCTCCGAGGATACAAATATTATCTTTGATTCCAATCGGGATGCCATCATAGGGACTAAGTTCTTTTCCATTTGATCTTCTTTCATCGGATGCTTTTGCATTTTGTAAAATTTTATCTTCTTTGTGGTGGATAAATGCTGAAATTTTTGGCTCTACTTCCCGTATTCTTTTTAGATACGTTTCGCAAATTTCTTGGGATGAAAATTTATTGGAAGCTAATCCTTCTTTGATTTCTTTGTATTTCATCATGTCTCTATAACCCTAGGAACTACAATGTATCCATTTTCAAATTTTGGGGAGATTTTTGATAGTTCATCCCTTCCGAGAGAGGTGCCTATTTCATCTTTGCGGATTGCATTTTCTTGGAGGTGGGGATACAGATCCTCTTCTGTGATAGAACCTGTATCTAATTCTTTGACTTTGTCAACATATGACATAATTTTATTAAAATCATCCGTGAGTTCTTCGAGTTCTTTCCCCGCAAAACGGAGTCTGGCTAAAAAGGCTATTTCTTGTAATTTTTTTGAATCCATACAATTCCAGAAATGATTATGACTCTTTAAAATCAAATCTCATTTTTGAAATTGAGATGTATTTAAGATGATTTCGGCTCTATTTTCTTGGATAAAACTTCTGTGAAATTAAGTTTTCTTAAAGTGGGAGAGAGAATGGATGTAATGGATACAACTAAAATTGTCATACATCCACCAAAAATAACGGAGGGAATTGTTCCCATAAATCTTGCACTAACTCCCGATTCGAAAGCACCCAATTCATTCGATGAACCTATAAATATGCTATTGACTGCGGCCACCCTTCCCCGCATTTCATCTGGTGTAAATGCCTGAATGATTGTTGAGCGTACTACAACACTCACGCTATCAAAGATCCCACTCAAGAAAAGACAGAAGAGAGAAAGGTAAAAATTGGTAGAAAGTCCAAAGAGTATGATAGCAATCCCAAAACCTGCAACACTGAAGAGAAGAGATTTCCCTGCGTTTTCTTTGGGAGGATTGTGAGCCAAAGCCAATGCCATAACTGCAGCACCCACTGAGGGAGCGCCACGTAGTATGCCCAGACCTTCCGGACCCACCTTGAGTATATCCGCTGCAAAGATTGGTAAAAGAGCCACTGCCCCACCAAAAAGAACTGCAAACATATCCAAACTCAAAGCACTCAAAACTAATTTGTTAGTAAAAACAAATTTAAAACCAACAGACAGACTTTCTATAAGTGTTTCGATGGATTTTTTTTCAGGAATTGGCTTAGGTTTTACAAAGGAAAAAAATGTAACTGCCAAAATCATGAGTGCTACATCCAAAGAATAGGCTAGTACTGGCCCATTTAAATTGTACAAAAAACCTCCTAAAAAAGGTCCCGATACTGATGCAATCTGCCAGCCCGTGCTATTCCATGCACTCGATGAGTGGTACAATTCCCTAGGTACAAGCTGCGACATTAAAGAACTCATTGAAGCGCCAATAAATCCCCTGGCAACTCCTGTAATACTAATTATTACGTAATAAGGATATATCTTATTGGCAAATAGTTCAATAGCATTCATACTCAAAACCAAAAGGGAAACAGAACATGCCAATAAAATAAAAAATGTGTTTAGGATTATGCTCCGGCGACTTATCTTATCCGCTAAATGACCCGCAAAGAGTGATACAAAAGTGGCGGGAATAACTTCTGCGAGTCCAATCAAACCCAGAGAGAGGGGATCACCCGTAAACTCATAGATTTGCCAACCAACTATAACTGCTTGGATTTGGGTACCCACAACTCCAAAAAATCTTCCCAAAAGAAAATTTCGAAAGTCCTGGATTCTTAATACATGGTAATTATCTTTACTCATCAATCAGGATTGGCTTTGAATCCGCTCTGTTTCTTCCCTATTTCATCATCTGAAATTTTCATTTCTTTTTGTAGAAGATCTCTAAAATCAACTGTTTTGATATGATCTCTGTCCCCGTCGCAGGGAGGTTCCCCCTTGTATGCTTTTGTGACACCATTTATTGTAATGGGTTTTAAGTGCCAATTGGCAACGGTAGGACATACCCCTGGCTTGGGAGAGAGACCATTGTAAGAACAGGTTCCACCTCCCTGCACTCCTTCGGGTATGGGATCCTGACCTTGGGCATTTTTAAATTCCGGATATTCCATTCCCTCATACCAACGTCTATATACCTTTCCCCAAATGGGAGCCGCAATGAGAGCAGCTGTCATACCTCTTCCCAAAGATATGGAATTTTTATCATATCCTATCCACACTACAGAGGTCACCTTTGGATCAAACCCACAATACCAAGCATTTGTATAAGAACTGGTAGAACCGGTTTTACCGCCCGATCTACCATGATAGTCAGCAAAATCTTTCCCATGTAGGGCATTGGAGGGTGTGCCATTGTCAGCTACGTTTTCTAAAAGTTTTCTTACTATAAATGCAGTTGCTTCCGGGATTATTTGGATGCTACCATTATCAGCTTTTTCTGCCAATTGCTTTCTGACTTCTTTTTCCTTATCATAAATTGTCATACCACTTTGATCCACCACATAACGAAGTGAAAATGGTAATACATCTCTTCCCTTATTTGCTATGATAGAATACCCAAGTGCCATCTCAAAGGGTGTCAACTCTGCCACACCCAATGCCAATGTAGGATCTTTTACAAACCTAGCCGGGTTGACTTTCATGAGCTTGGAGGCAAAGTCAATGATAGGCTCTTCACCAACTCTAAAAAATGCCTGCACGGATACAATATTTAGAGACAATGCTAGGGCACGGGAAGCAGGGATCATACCCATGTATTGACCTGTAATACCTTCTGGTGCCCAACTCTGCCCTTCATCTGAAATACTTGTGATGGGGGCATCCATTAAACCAGTTCCAGTTCCAATTGCACGATCATTGATTGCAGCACCATATACAAATGGTTTGAAAGATGAACCTGTCTGACGGCGGGCACTCATTGCTCTATTGAATTGGTTTTTGGGAGTGAATTTGGTTCCACCCACCATAGTTTGGATGTAACCTGTAGCTGGCTCTATACTTACAAAAGCACCTTCCACATGCATATTTTTTGTATAGACTGCACTCTGTTTGCTAAACTCGTGAATTGCAGATGCTTCATTTTCAACCGGGGAAACTAAGCTCAGGATATCTAAAGAACCAATCAAATGATCTTCTAGGGCTGATCTAAAATTTGCTTTTTCATCAAACTTGGATATTTCCATAGGTGCAATTGGAAATATTGTACCAAGTGTTGAGTAGATGGATACAAGGGATGTATCGGCTCCACCTTTGTACGACAAACTTGCACCAAATGATGTTTTATCATATTTTACAAGTGCGCTCATGAGTTCATCTTCTGCAATTTCTTGCTTTCTAATATCTAACGTTGTGTAAACTTTTAGCCCACCCGTGTAAACTAACTCATCGCCCAATTCTTTGATGAGTTGCTTGCGAATATGTTCTGTAAAATAAGGTGCCCTATCGAGCTTAGTTCCCCATGTGGAGCTAGATGGTGACTTTGTGATAACCACGGGCCAGTACTTTTCCCAAAAATCATTGTGAATTTGGTCTACTTTGTCCCGGGGGATAAAACCATTGTATGCCATCAAACCTAAAATCATTTTATGGGCTCTCTTTGCCTGAAGGGAATTTTTAAATGGTGAATATTGTACGGGAGCTTTGGGTAATCTGGCAAGCATTGCTCCCTCGGCAACATCTAAATCCCTCACATCTTTTGAAAAGTATACATTGGAGGCAGAGCTGAGTCCTGTTGTTCCATGACCCAGATATACTAGATTAAAGTATATTTCTAAAATTTCTTCTTTTGAGTATTCCTGTTCAATTTGGAGGGTGAGCAGAGCCTCTAAGAACTTACGTGCAAAACTTTTTTTCGTATCACGAAGTATTGTTTTAGAGAGTTGTTGGGTGATTGTGGATCCACCCTGCTTGATTTTAAAATGGCTTATGTTTACCCATGCAGCCCGGAGAATGGCTAAAAAATCAATCCCAAAATGGTTATAAAAGTTAGAATCTTCTACAGAAAGAAAGGCATTCACTACGTGGGGTGGAATGTCCTGGAAACGAAGGAGCTCTTGTCTGTGTCGATAGAGCTCTGCAAAAGGAATACCATTTATATCATAGAGACGGGTGGGAGTGGTTGGTTGGTACGTAGTGAGAAGGTTGAGCTGTTCGCCTTTATTTACCTCCGATAGTATGTATCCAAAAAATAGACCGGATAGAAGAGCAATGACAAGAAAGAGTATACCACTCCTGTATCCCCGTTGGGTCATAGATCAATGACCATCCCTTCCCTTGCTAAAATGATTTCGAGGGGTGATCCTCCTAAATTTCTTTTGTGCTCTATGGCCTCTTCTAAGATATCAAAGACCTTTTTGTCATTGTATGCGGGTTCATGGTGCGTTAGAATCAATTTTTTTATACCCCAGATGGTTGCCACATTCACTGCCATGGTATAAGATGTATGACCCCAATCAAACTTTGCAAAGGATTCATCCAGTGTATACTGGGAGTCCAGTACAAGGATATCCACCCCTCCAAAAAAAGGTGTCATACTTCTTACTAAATCAATATCTTCCCCGGTAAATTCGGCATCAGTTGCAAATATAAACTTTTTTCCATTCTCTTCAAATTTGTACGCATAAGAACCACCGGGGTGCTTGAGGGCATGGAAGGAAACTTTCATGCCTGAAGGATACTCTGTGATTTGGTCTTTTTCTAGGGTATGAAATTTTTTTGTGGATGCTGTTGCCAAAAAAGGCATGGGAAAAAATTCTTTGACCTGTTGGTTGATTAGCCTAGTTTCAAGATCAGGATATGGGGATCTAAAGTTTACGAGATTTCCCGGGACATAGAGGGGTTTGAAAAAAGGAATACCCTGGATGTGATCCCAGTGGGTATGTGTGATAAAAAATTCGAGGGTACCCTTGCCCTTTCCAAATTCAGTGCGGATGAGTTCATCCCCTGCCACCCTTCCCCCTGTCCCACAATCGATTATCGAAACATGGCCTGTATTGTCCGTGACTGTTATACAAGTAGTATCCCCTCCTGCAGTGTATTTAAGATGCCCGGGGAGAGATTCTATAAAACGTGGGATTTGATCGCGGGAAGTAATATGTGTATCTACCAATCGCTCAATAATTTCAGTAATTTTCTCAGTATATAATTGATTGTTAAGAGGGGCTGAAATAGATCCCCTAACTCCAAATAGTTTTATTTTCACACTGTACCGACTTTAGTTTATTATTACTTTACAAATCACTAAATTAAATTCTATTTTACTTTTTACAAGTAGTATATATATTTTGACTATGGCATCTATGGGAAATAATTATCAATACCAAATACGTTTTGGACCATCTTTTTCTGGAATAGTTAAAACTCTCGTAATCATAAACTGTGGAATGTTTATTTTACAGTTCATCTCGGGACGCTTTGGATTGGGGATTGAATATTTACTATCCCTTACTTCTGAAATGGTTTTACAAAAGTTTTACATCCACCAACTCATTACCTATGCATTTTTGCATGGAGATTTTATGCACATTCTCTTCAATATGTTAACACTGTGGATGTTTGGAAGTGAATTGGAATCATATTGGGGTCGTAAAAACTTTCTCTATTTTTTTCTACTCTGTGCATTTATGGGTGGCGTTTTTACCCTTCTCGCCCATATCTCCGGCTTTGAGCAGGGGAGAGTTTTGGGTGCTAGTGGTGGAATTTTTGGAGTCATGGTTGCTTATGCTCTCATCTGGCCAAATAGGGAAGTATTGTTTATGCTTATCTTTCCTATAAAAATAAAATATATTGTATTTTTAATTATGATTCCTATGACCCTTTTTTACCAACAGGGAAACATTGCTCACATGGCGCATCTCGGAGGTGCTTTTGCAGGTTTTGTTTATTTCTATCTCAATAGAAAGTATAGGGTTGATTTTGAGAGTATGTTGGACATTGACGACTATCTTCGACGAAAGAAATTCAAAAAATACCAAGAAGAAATGGATAGCAGACTCAGTGCCAAGGATAGAGTTGATGAACTTCTGGAAAAAATATCCAAGCATGGCTATAATTCACTGAATAAGAATGAGAAAGCCTTTCTAAATGAAGCTTCTGCTAAGTATTTTAGCGATTGAGTATGGCAAATATTTCTGAAAATGCCCTCAAGCTAATTGTTGATTTTGAAGTGGGTGGCGGAGAAACTTACTACAACAAAAAAGCAAAATTTCCCATTTGGCCCGGTGGTGTGAGTGGTATCACCATTGGCATTGGGGTTGATTTGGGGCATATAAAAAAAACAGATTTTAATACCCATATATCAGATTACTATTCTGAAAATGAATTACAAAGATTGGAAAAATGCATAGGTGTTACGGGCAAACCCGGATCAAAAGAATCTGAATCACTCATAAATTCCCTCTTGGAATCTGTTAAAGATTGTGAGTTAACCTGGGAAAGTGCAATAGAAATCCATGAAAATTTTACTTTGCCGTTGTACTACGAGAGAACTAAAAAAGTTTTCAAAGGATTGGATTCCCTACCCCCGGATGCACAGGGAGCAATTGTATCACTTGTTTTTAATCGTGGTACAAAATTGGATGGTCCTAAAAGAGTTCACATGGCTAAAATTGCTGAGCTTACCTTGAAATATGAAAAAGAAAAAAATCCTGAATTCATTACCCAAATTGCCCAAACATTTTTAGATATGACTGAAATTTGGAAGGGAGAAAAAATCTATGAGGGGATCAAACGAAGAAGAATAGCAGAGGCAAAGTTAGTTTCTCCCTCTATCGTTTAATCTTGAAATACATTTTTTTCAAAGTTTTCCAAAAATTCATCGGATGATATTTTTAACTTATGAAATTTTTCCTTGGTGAATAAAATAATTGATCCCACCGCAGAGGCACAGAGCTCTTCGTTAGAATTATAAATTTCTGCTCCAATGCTAACTTCTCTATTGTTTACTTCTTTTTCAACAAAGCCCTTTAAAAAAATTTCAGTCCCCGCGAGCACAGGTTTTTTATATGTTATTGTCATAGATTTTGTGAGTATATATTTTTTATATAGATAGATTCCTGTCCATGCCATTGTTTCATCTAAGAGTGTGGCTAGAATTCCTCCATGAGTCAAATTGCTCCATCCACTGAATTCAGATCGAGTCATAAATTTTGAATACAAATTCACTTCATCCGTATGAAATACCAATTGAAAACCAAAAGGATTTTGTTTGCCACATGCAAAACATGTACTGTGGGGATCATTGGGAACTTTTTTTAAAGAATCAAATGTAAAATTCATTTTAATATTGCCCTGTCGTAGTCTTTTAGTACGGGATCATACCCTTTTTTACGGATCATTTCCTGGATTTCTTCCAAAGTCCTTTTGTCTTCTGTCTGAAACTGTTCCAAAGCTTTTACTCCCTGGTAACCTCCAGGTTCTGTTTTGGAACCTGCGGACATTTGAGTTATCCCCAAACCTACAAGATTGTCTCGAAACTGTGGTGACTCCCGGGTGGAAAGAATGATACCTGCATCTCTAAAATAAATACGTATTGCAGTGATAAATCTTACAAATTCTCTGTCAGTTACAGGAGTTACGTCTGAAAAATCTCCCTCTGCAGGACGCATACGTGGTAAAGAAATCTGTATTTGAGATTTCCAAAAGTTTTTGAGCAGGTGATTTGCATGAAGTCCCAAGTAGTACAATTCTCCCAGGGGATTTGATAATCCCAAAAGGGCTCCAATTCCAATTCGACGAAATCCAGCCATCCCTCCCCGATCAGGAGCATCCAATCTATACTCCATATTTTTTTTAACACCCCTCAAATGATACTTTTTATAAATATCTTTATTATAAGTTTCTTGGTAAAGTGCAAGCCCATCTGATCCAGATGCTATTATTTTTTTGTAGTCCTCTGTGTCTAAAGGATAGATTTCAATTGATATAGAAGAAAAATACTCTCTCAAAATCTCTATACTTTTCATGATATACTCTATTGGAGTTTTAGAGTAGTCTTCTCCAGTTAATATTAATATATGCCTATAGCCTTTATTGGATAAAATTTCAGCTTCTTTTCGTAATTGGGTTTCTGTAAGAGTAGTACGATTTATCTTATTTTCAAAACTAAAACCGCAGTACAAACAGGAAGATCTGCATTCATTTGATAGATAAAGGGGAACATAAATTTGAATTGTTTTACCAAATCTTTCTAGGGTAATCTCTTTAGAAATAGTTGCCATTTCTTCGAGATACAAATCGGCATGTGGTGATAAAAGAGCAAGATAGTCTCCCCACTCCATTCTTTTTAAAATTGCATTGTGAAGTGCAGTCTCTACATCATATTTACCTTTCGAATGAATTTCCTCTAAAACTTTTGGAAATTCAATTGTTTGAAAGATACTAAGAAAGGAGTTTGGATTATTTTCGGGACTCTTCATCTAAAAATCCCGTGAGTGGACTTGATGCATTTCCCTTAAGGGAAGCTAAGTGAGAAGTTGATCTTCCCCGATAAATGTAAGACAATCTACCGGCTATGACTGCAAGTTTAAATGCTTCCGCTATTTTTTCAGGATCTTTTGCAATGGCTATGGCTGTATTCACAAGTACTGCATCCGCTCCCATTTCCATTGCTTCGGAAGCATGGGAGGGCTCACCGAGTCCTGCATCTATTACTACTGGAATTTTAGATTGGTGGATGATGATTTCTATGTTTGCCTTTGTTCTTATTCCTTGGTTTGACCCTATGGGAGAACCCAATGGCATCACACATATACAACCTGCATCCTCTAAATGTTTACATAACATGGGATCTGCATTGATGTAGGGCATAACTTTAAAACCTTCTTTGACAAGTTCAATGGCTGCTTTCAATGTTTCAATTGGATCCGGTAAAAGATAAATGGGATCGGGGATGACTTCTAATTTTACCCAATCCCCGCCTCCTAAAGTACGAGCCAATTTTGCAAGACGAATTGCTTCTATTGCATCTCTAGCACCGCTTGTGTTGGGCAAAAGAAGTGTGGTACTTCGATCAATTCTATCGAGTATATCATCATTCTTAGCTTCTAAGTCAACGCGTCTCAATGCTACAGTTACTATTTCTGAATGGGAAGCACGAATTGCTTTTTGCATGGTTTCAGCAGAAGAAAATTTTCCCGTACCAATAAATAACCTCGATTGAAAGTACCTGCCACCCAAACTCAGTACATCATTGTTCATCAAACAGCTTCCTTCATGTGCTTGCTAAAGTTTTTTGCCTCTTCCATTTTCAACGACACTACCTTTGAAACTCCCGGTTCTTCACTTGTAACACCAAAAATTGTATTTGCTCTTGATATAGTTGGGGGAGCATGTGTTACAACTATAAATTGGCTCTTGTCTTTGAACTTATCCAAAATTTGACAGAACCTCGTCTTATTTACTTCATCAAGAGCAGCATCTATTTCATCAAGAAAACAAAATGGAGAGGGTCTTACCATATAGATTGCAAAAAGGAGTGCTATAACCGTCATAGATTTTTCTCCTCCTGATAACAATTTCAAATTTTGGACGTGTTTTCCGGGAGGTTCTGCGATAATTTCTATACCTGAATTTAAAAGATCATTTCTATCTGTAAGTTCAATCATTGCTCTTCCCCCATTGAAGAGAGTAGAAAATGTTTCCTGGAAGTTTATTCTGATCAATTCAAAGATCTCTAAGAATATTTTTTCAGATTCCAGGTTGATATTTTTTAAAACACCTTCAATGTCATTCTTACTTTTTTCAATGTCTTCTTTTTGTGACCTATGGTGTTCGTAAACTTCTTTTATAGATTGGTATTCATCAATTGCGAGGGGATTGATCGATCCTAAAAGCTGTATTTCCGACTTAATTTCTCTGAGTTTGGATTCTTCCGCATCCTGTTTGAATGTACTGTTTTGTTTTTCAGATTCCAATTCCAAATCAGTCATGGAATAATCATTATAAAGCTCTTCTGAAAAACTATCTAATTGTGTTTTTAGAACGGATGATTTTCTTTCCAAATCAGATATCAAAGGGAGAAGTGACTTAAACTCTTCTTGGTCTCTCCCCGAGCTATTCTTAAGTTCTAGGATTTTAGAGAGTATTTCTTTTAATTCGATTTTTTCAGATTCTAAAATTTTTGATATTTTTAAAAATTCAGTGTATGACGATTCTATTTTCTCTTCCAATAAAAGAACCTCATCTTCAAACCCTTTTTTTCTATTATTAATACTTTCAATGGTGTGTTTGGAGGATTGGATTCTTGATTCCGTGTCATTTAAAAAGCCAGTGATACTTTTTTTCTGTTCACCCAAGCTTTCTTTTTTTGAATTCATTTCTAAGATATATTTTTCTAATTTTACTATTTCTTCTTTGATTTCATTGATTCTTACGTAAAGGTCATCTATATTTTTTCCATTTTCCCTAATTTTTTCAGTCAGAGAATCATTGTATTGAATCAGTTCTTCTATTTTACTATCCAAACCTTCTTTTTTAGATAGCATTCCATCTTTATCAAAGATAATATCTCTAAAGACATCTTCTATCTCTATAAAATTTTGTAAGAAAACCTTATATTCCATCAATTTATTTTCAGTGATTGAATCTGAACTTCCACTTTGAATGGAATTTAAAAATTCATCTATTCCTGAGAGAAGATAAAACTTCATATCTTTTCTCTTTTCTTCTAATTGGGAATACTCTTTTTTTCGTTCTTCAATTTGGTTGATAAGTGAAAATATAATGTCTTTTAGTTCCTCTCTCAATCCAAAAAAGTTTTTATCATTTTCTTTTATAAACTCTTCATTTTGGGTGGAATCTTTTCGGAGAGATTCCAATTCTGTTTCGAGATTTTGTTTCCTATTTTTAAGAATTTGGATATTTTTTTCTGTATCTTCTAATCCATTCAAAACTTGGTCAAGGGATTCTTCCAAGCTTAGTTTTTCTCCATCATATTTTTCTTTTTTCTGTAGGTCATTCTCCAATGAATAGGATTCTTCTACTACACGTTTATCGAACTCAAGAATGATACTTTTATTTTTTTCAATTTTTTCTCTTAGAATCTCTTTTTGTGATAAGAAATCTAAAAGTTTTCGATCAATATCCGCTATTTTCCTTTCCATTTCATATTTTTTTTCTTCAAATGATTCCAGCAATCTGGCATCATCATTCATTTTTTTCATGATAGATTGGTTTTTTTCAGACACCTCTAGTAGTTCGATCTCAACTTTTTTTTGTCTATTTTTTAAACTTTTCCATTTTAAATAACGTAAATTTTTATCAACATCCGTGAGATCATTTTTTAACCCAAAATATTTTTCAGCCCGCTTTGCCTGTTTTTCTTTTGTTTCAAGCTCCCTTTCCATTGTGGACATGATATCTGAAATACGGAGTAAATTTTGTGAAGTGTATTGCAATTTTTTTTCGGTATCGATTCGATCCTGTTTAAATCTTGAGATACCCGCAGCTTCATCAAAGATCGCCCTTCTGTCTTCAGGTTTGGAATTGAGAATTTGATCTACTTTTCCCTGTTCCATTATGGAATAAGAAGATTTTCCCACTCCCGTATCCATGAGTAATTTTTCTACATCCTTTCTCAAAGAACGTGAATTGTTTATGTAGTACTCATTTGTCAAATCGGGATACAATCTTCTAGTGATCTTCACAGTTGGAAAATCTATATGAAATATTTTATTGGAGTTATCGAGATGAATGGATACTTCCGAAAACCCTGCGGGATCACGAGTCTCGGAGCCATGAAAGATCACATCGTCCATCTTTTCACCACGCAACCCCTTAGCAGATTTTTCTCCGAGAACCCAACGGATAGCATCTACGATATTGGATTTACCCGATCCATTTGGTCCGACTACAGCTGTAAAGCCAGGATCAAAAATCAAATCAGTTTCATCGGCAAAGGTTTTGAAACCGATAATATTCATACTTTTTAAATACATTTTTTTCTTGTCCTATGGATTCATCTTTCGATACTTGAAGAAATCAGAATTATGTCACTAAAAAATTCAATGGATTTAGAAAATCTTTATTCTCGGAAACCCTATCTGAGAATGTACAATCTCAATCCCTCCCCAGAATCCAAAACCCTCCTTAAAATGGCACGAACGGAAGGGGAATATTATCTTGAATGTGATTCTAAACCGTTGGCGAGTTCCATTTCCCCCAAAAAACAAGCGGAACGTCTAGTATCGGAAAGAACTATACGGGAATACCACCTGGTATTGGTTTTGGGAACGGGGAACCCGCATCTCCCTCAAATCATAGATTCTAAAATGAGAGAAGGGCAAATTCTCTTAATCATAGATGAAAACCACGAGATAACCGCACCCCTTTGGGAAAAATTTTTACACCCAATTCTAGAGAACACAGGTCGTCATCTTTTTACAGGAGAGCCCTCCCTTCCCCTTCTTTTTAATTATATTGAATCACTACCCATTGAAAGGCTCACGGGAGTTTTGTTTTTTAGAAATCCATCGGACATCCAAAATAAGAAAGAATTTTATATAGCTATCGAAGAGAGGATCTCCAAACTATTTTCATCAAAGATGAGTGATTTACTCACTAAGTTTGAATTTGAAAGAATATGGGTAAAAAATACTATTGTAAGTCTATTGAGATATGGTGATACAAGTACAAAGCGGGTTCCAATTAAAAATCTAGAGAACTACATAAATAATATCCCCGCTATCTTAGTTTCTGCGGGACCTACTCTTAGATCGCAATGTGATTTTTTAAAAAAAATTCGTGATAAA
>CAMCZP010000063.1 GCA_945887855.1 Leptospira interrogans serovar Manilae
TTCAGCGAATCTAAATTGAAAAGATGGGAATTCTTTTGGTAACTTATAGGATATTTTTTGGAAACTGCAAGTTTCTGTCCCCTTGGTTCCATATAATTCTCAAAGAGGTGAAAATTTATGCCCAGAAGAAGACAGATACAATCATTAGCAAATTTATATGATGGAGAAGTTGTAAAATCCTCCTATTATTATCTAAATAGAATCTTAAATGAATTTGAGATGAATGCCAATTTGAATAGTAAGTTTTTATCCATGTTTGAGCCCTCCATCTTTACCAAGCTCATCAATGATTTCTTTCTCCCCATCCAAAAAAAAATGGACCAGTCTCATTTAGAAAAAGAAGATTTCCAGTCTGCAACTAGAAATATACGCAGAGGAAGGAGTGATAGATTTATATTTGATACACTAAGCAAAAATAATTTTAGCATAGATGAAGTGGAAAATGATATTTTGGTTTATCTGGATCGGGAGGAATCTGGCGTACAACAACTTCAGGATTTCTTCCAAACTGTATTAGAGGAACTTTTAGTTGATTTTGATGTCACTCAAACAAATAGTTATAAGAAAATCCAAAAAACATTTGATTCTTTGGGATTGAAATGCAAATACATTCCCCTCATCCATTTCTTGGGTATTCTCTCTGAATTTCCAGTTTTAAACCAATGGTTGGTTCATGGCAATTCGGATGATATGTTTATGATCTGTACTTCAAAGATATCAGGACTCTCTAAGGCTGAGATTTTTATGCAAACCACTAGCAAATCTAAATTTACATTGTTTGGAATCCTGGAAGAAAGCAATCGAGTTCACCGTGGAAGAGAAGTAGATATCACAACTAATTTTCATCAATACTTAACAGAGCCGGGTCTAGATACATTTGGTATGCGTTTGGTAAAAGAAGATACTGATATTCCCCAAGAACTTTCTAGTTTCTTTCTTCCCGACCAAGAAAAAGAAAGACTTAAGGCTCTCTTAGGAAAAACCAATTCGGCTAAGATTTTGTTGTACGGAGCTCCTGGAACCGGTAAGACAGAATTTGCTAAGAGTCTGGCAGATTCCATAGGTGCTATCCTATTAAAAATTGATATACATGATGCTGAAGATACCCAGGAGAGAAGGGCTGCTCTAGTTGTAGGAGAATTGTCTACAAGGGAAACGGGTGGGATTTTGCTAATGGATGAGTCAGATGATCTATTGAATGAGGGAAGATCCATGAGATTTTTCTTTGGATCTAGCTCCCCGCTACCTGAAAAGAAGATTTGGATGAATGAATTCTTGGATTCACTCAAAGGAAGGGTGATTTTTATTACAAATGAATTTTCTTCTATCCATGAATCTGTAAGACGTAGATTTGATTATAGCCTTCAGTTTTTTCCAGCAGACCAAAAGCAAAGGGAATACTATTGGAAACGAATTCTAAGTCTGGAGGGAATGAATGATAAAATTGAGTCAGATAAAATAAAAGAATTTTCAGAAGTTTATCCGGTTGGAGTGGGGGGTATTACTTCTTCAATCAGAGCCTCCAAAAAAATATGTAGTACAAATTTAACTCAAAATTTCAATTCTGTACTCCAGGATGTACTCTCCAAGCACATCCAACTGATAGGAGGTAAAATCCAAAAACCACTTCTTTCTAAAACTCCTTATGATCCAACATTATTGCACACTGATTCAGATTTGAAAAACTTAGAGACCTTAGTGAAAAGGTACAAAGAGGAGTTAGAAAGTTCAGATACTAATATTGGGTCACTCTGTCTTTTATTTTATGGTAAACCGGGAACTGGAAAAACAGAGTATGCACGTTACCTGGCTAAAGAGTTAGAAATTGAGCTCATCCAAAAAAGGAGCTCTGATCTTCAGAGTATGTGGGTTGGAAAAACAGAGAAAAATATTGCGGATGCTTTTATGGAGGCAGAAAAGAAAAAATCAATTTTCTTTTTAGATGAAGCAGATAGTTTTTTTAGGAGTAGAGAACTTGCAACACATTCTTATGAAGGTTCCCAAACCAATGAATTTTTAACTTGGATGGAATCTTTTAGGGGGATATTTATTGCATCATCCAATCTAATCACTGATTTTGACCCAGCAGTACTGCGTAGATTTGCATGGAAAGGAGAGTTTAAACCACTTCGTAGAGATGACAAAGTAAAAATCTTATTAAATTATTTTCCTCAATTTATTAACACGTTATCATGGATACACCTGGAAGCTATTAAGGACATCCCCTTTCTCACTCCTGGAGATTACAGGGCTGTGTGGAATCGTTATAGGTTTAGAGACTTGGCATTGGTGGAATCAGAAGAAATCATTTCTGCACTCCGAACAGAAGTTTCCTTTAAATCAGAATCCCAATCTAAGATAGCAGGTTTTTAATTAAAGTAAGATCTATAAGTTTATTTATGACGCAACTGCAATTACTATCTTTTTCCGCCGGTAGGCGGAAAAAAGCCTAGGATTGTTGCGAATAAATTCGCAAAAACTGACTTTTTGCAGGAACGTCATTTATTATCTAAATTCAAAGACAGGGCAAACTTTGCATCTAAATCATCATTGGCATCTTTGATTAGCCCCTTTAAATTTTTTTCCTGTAAAATTTGGAGGGGTTTGTCATCTGGAAAAATTTGTGATGCATCTTCTAAAATGGAAGCACAATCCGAAAAATTATTTTCATAAAAAAGCTCTAAACCTTTTTCATAGAGTGGCTTGATCTTATCTTTTAATTGAATGATTGGATCTGGATCGCTGTTGTAAACTTCATAAATTTTAACAGGGATATTTTTACCTTTCACATTAATTTTATCTATATACCTAATTTTTAATTTATCCTGAGATTTAATAGAGAGTAGTAGATCTTCTGTAATGAGCATAGATATTCCATAATCTTTTGTAGAACTCTCCACTCTCGATGCTAGATTTACTGCATCAGAAATAACAGTACTGTCCATTCTATTATGTTCTCCCACAGTTCCAAACATCATATCACCTGTGTGTATTCCTATTCCAATTTTAATTGGTGGACGTGTTTCCGAATTTCTATTTTTCTCATTATAAGAAGTAAGAGTAGTTAGCATTTCAATTCCAGCAAGTAAAGCATCTTCTTCTCTTTCAAAGATAGCCATAATAGCATCTCCGATATATTTATCAATAAATCCATTATTTTTTCGTATCACTGGACCCATTTCTCCCAGGAATGAATTTATAAATTTAAAATTATCCTCTGGTGTCATTTTCTCTGAGAGCGTTGTAAAAGATCTTATATCTGAAAATAAAACAGTCATTCTCTTTTTAACATGATCACCTAACCTGAGATCACTCAAAGATTTTTTAGATAGTAAACCTATAGATTCTTTAGGGACAAATTTTTCAAATGTGCGATTTAGTAACAATAAATTTGAATTAGCAATATTGATAGAAATAGATGATATTAATAGATTAACTAGTATATATGCTATATAAATAATTAAGCCTATTGAAAATATATAAGTTAGTAATCTATAAAAATTTGCATTGATTAAAAAAGAATTGTAATACAAAGAGAATTTTTCAGACATTATTTCAAGAGTTTCTGCAGTTTTTATCTTTAAAATTTCAGCTAGTATTATATCTAAAGAAGATTTTTTTTGAATAATATTTTCAGTATGTTTTATTAATATATCAAATTCTATATTTTTAATATTTGGAGAAGCTAATTTTAAATAATTTAGATTTTCCTCACATTTTAACCTGAGATCATCTTCACCTGTTAAATTGAAAATCAGTATATTTTTTAAGTATTCATCTAAATAAGCTTCGTTATAAAGTTTTAATGATTTTACTTTTTCAGTTGAAATAGGTAACAAATAAAGTGCATTTTTAAGGATTGAATTTTGTGCTTTAAAAGTTTCAATTAGGGATTTTTTTTCATTAAAAACCTTTATATATAGTTCAAAGGAATCAAAAAGTTCTTTGTTTTCTGATTTTTTTAAGGAATCCTCTCCTTTCTCAAGGTAATTGATCTCTGTTTGGATCTTTTGTAAGGATTCATTGATAGGATCATAATTTTTATTAATATAGTACCTAGATTTTAGAATATTTTCATCTAAAAGAGAATCAGCCTCTTTGATTGCTCGAAAGCTAGAAAAAATATTTTCTGCTCTAATATTGTCTATAACTTTAGATTTGTTGTACAAAAAAGAAAGTACAATAATAAATATTAGAAGAGAAAGGGAATGGTATCTCTTTTTCATTCTAACTTTTTCCCTTTTAATTCTCCAGTGAGTGTATGTAAAAACTTACTGATCTTGTCGGTTTCTTCGGGGCTAAGAGTTTTACCGAGTTGGTAGAGAGACATGATTCTTACAGCATCTTCTAGTGTTTCTGCTGTCCCATCATGCAAATAGGGTGCTGTTAGGCTCACATTTCGTAAGGATGGGACTTTAAATACATACCTATCTGCTTCATTTTTTGTGACATTGAAACGTCCATTATCTGCTTCCGTTACATTCCCCCTCATGGAAAAATAATCGCCTGAAATACCAAATGTCTCAAACATATTTCCACCAATATTTACACCTTGGTGACAGGAGGTACACCCATATTTTTTGAAAAGCAAATACCCTTCTAGTTCTTCTTGGTTGATTGCATTTGTATCACCTCTTAAGTATTGGTCAAATCTTGAATTTGGTGTAAAAAGGGATCTCTCATATTCGGCTATAGCATTCTGAATAAATTCTGGTTTGATATCAGATTTATAAATCAATTTGAACTTAGAAGTATATTCAGGATCTTTAGAAAGTCGGGAGACTACTTCCTCCCAACTGATACCCATGGATTTAGAATTGTTAAGAATCATACCTGCTTGCTCTTCCAATGTTTCTGCTCTGCCATTCCAAAATTGCTTAAAATTAAATCCCACATTGAAGATTGTGGGAGAATTAACTGCACTTAAGGCGCCATTGTAGTGCGTTGAATACTGACTCCTATCAGTTCCCCCCTGATCTAGTTCATGGCACGATCCACACGAGACTGTATTGTTCTTGGATAGCTGTTTATCAAAAAATAATTTTTCTCCCAGTTCTACTTTTTGATAATCAAGATCAAGGGAGAGAGGAATTGGTTTTATGGGCTCATTGCTATTGGACAAAATTTCGGAGGATTTTGGTTTTGTTATTAGGTGAGATGTAGGATAGAAAAAGAGCAGAATGGAAGAGGGGAGAAGAAATCCTAAAACTAAAAATAAAAATAAAAAATTTATTTTTTTAGTAAATCTAGCATGGTTCTCAGAAATTTCTTTGTATAACCAAGTTTTAAAAAATTTCTCACTCATTGTAGTAGCTCTTGCATAGGTGATTCTTTAATCTCTTAGTAGTTAAATTCTTTGCAAATAATGACCATTCATTTAAGGATGTGCCCTGTAAAAAAATCCTCTTATTTATAGTATCTAAGGATAATATAAGTATTATCATTGTGCTAATAAAATAAAAAAGCAATAAAAATTTGGAACGTTTATGCTTTTCCTACTATAAAAAAATGTTAAAATTAGAATAACTTTTCTCATTACTTTACATTTCAGGAATACTTCACTATTATTGGTATCTTTTTTCTTTTGGATTTTCACTAAGAAATTTTAAATAAATGAAAATCTCATAAATTTTTGTCCGAGGGGCGTGGTAGAGTAGAATTTAGAGGTGAGAATTTATGATTTTTTCAAGTACCGGAACAAAAAAAGAAAAAACTCCATACGAAGAGGAATTTCAATTCCACACTAATTACTCTAGTACTAATGTTAAAAACAATCAATCTAACCAGGAAAATAAATTTTTGTACTATGTAGAAGAATTTATATTTCACTACATTCTCTACATAAAAAAAATTGAAATTTTTATTGTGGATTCTATAAAAAAAACTTGGGAAATTCTTACATCTAAAGAAGCTTTTAGGGTCTATTCCATTATAGGGCAAATTTTGTTATATAGCTTGGTATTATCAGCAATTTTGTTTTTAATCTTCGGACAAAATAATCGTGGTACAACAAGGAGACGGAGAAGGTATTGAGGTTTTTTTGAATCTGCAGTATTTCTTTATTTCACATTAGCCATGAATTTTCCAAAAAAATAAAGCTTGCTTGTGGTTATTTTCTAAGGAAGATATAATTATGAAATATTCGCTAATTTTACTTATATCTTTATTTATTCATTGTGCCACTGCAAACTATATAAATTTCAGTGAAAACCAGCAAGAAATTTCTCCTAAAATTAAAGAGGAAATCTCACAAAAAAAAATAGCTCTCCTAGGTTTTTATCCGTATCGGGAGCTTGTAACTCCTAATGCATCAGGCCAAGACCAAATCGATTACAAGCCAGACAGTGAAAACTCTCTTAAGAAAACAATTCCTGTTGGAAAAGACATTAGAAACTTTCCCCCAATGGGAGATGATACCCTTTCACCGGTTGCAATTCGGGATTTTCTCAGCCAGATAAAAGATACAGAAGGTGTCGTCGACAATCCGGATATCATTCTTCTCATTCCCGGGGCAGAGGGAAATTCCAAAGAGCCCCTCAAAATTTCCAAAAGGGATGTAGATTTCTATCTCTATGGTTACATGGGTCCTCGGGATTTTTTATCCCAAGAAACCTGGGATCTTGGAAAAGGTAAAACATGGTTAACCATTGTAAGCTCAATTTTTTCAGGATTGACATTGGGCACCATTCCATCTGTTGCCTATCGAGATATGGAGAGTTCTATCTTCATCTATGATCCTAAACTCTTCCGCCGAAGCGAACTTCGATCGCAAAGCCAGGTGTGGTTGGTTTCTGCTTGGTGGGTTTGGTTTCTGCAAGAGAAAAACAACAGAATGACAACCGACTATTTTAAGCCAAATCGTAATTATGAAATATATTATAAATCACAAATCTACCAAATTTCAGATCTTTTCAGAGGTGTTCTCGAGAAAGATAGAGACAATAAAAAATAATTAAAAACTAATATTTTTAGTACTCTGAAAAGTCGCATTCAAGTATTTCTAAAATATATTTGTAGTACCTTAGATCATCAGTAATTTTCATATCACTAGCTTGTTTTAAATTACTCTTATAAAATTCAATAACCTGTGCTTTTTTAAAGTTATCTTTTAAGAAATCTTTGTTAACTAAAACTTCTTCAGGAAAGTGTTTGTTTTGAACATATTTAGGAATTTTTATAATAATAGAGAGGCTTCTTGCTACTTCTCCCAATAGTTCTATAGTTTTTTCTTGTGGAAGATTATTAAATAAAGTTAAATTTTTTGACATTAAAGTAGATAGATTACTTTTAAAATAAATTACCATATCTGAGGTACTCATCACAATATCTTCAGCATTTGTTTTGTTTGAAAAGATTGTATCTTTTAAGATGGGAATGTATGGTTTTAATTCAGGTATAATAGTAACACCAATATTCAATTCTATGTTTGGATTGTTAAATAAAATCTGATTTTTCTTCTTTTTAAACATTCTCCCGGAGACATAGCCAACAAATAGTGCGAATGGACTCATTATCAAAAGGATGGTATTATTATAAAAGATATACATATATAACAGTATTATCAAATAAAAAGATCCACTAGCATAAGCAAAAAGATTGTTAAAATTTTTCTTGATTTCTTCTTTTTCTTCAGATTCAATATATGATCTATTTAGTACTACAAGGGATTCCTCTAGTTTCTTTTTCTGAGCGGGGTCGAGGCTTGCGTCTAAATTTTGAATGCCTTCTTTTATCATTTTTTCCCGAAGAAGCTTGGCTATCTTATATTGATTTTTATATTTTTCATCTTTTTCAAAAATAGTAGCTAGGTTTACAACTACCTTTAGACAGTGTTGGGGACTCAATAAAAAAAATATTTTATTTCCATTGCTATCTTGTGATTCAAAATAATGATACTTACTTAGAACTATATCTTTGATTTGTGAAATCAATTCAGATGAAATTAATTTTTGGTCAATTGATTCTGGAAAAGGTTTTTTGGGTGAAAAGACATATAGAGTTTTTGAGTTTGTGAGATGGGATTCAATTCCATCTATCAATGTTTTAGTAACTTGTTTGTTTTTTTGGAGAAAAATTTCATTTTCCACATCTTTGAAAAATCTGGACAAGTCACTTAGAATGGTAAAACCAGTTTTAATGGAAGATACCAACCCCGACTGCGATTTATTCATTTTTGAAGTAATATTGAACTTAGATACAATTTCAGATAAATATGAATATCTATCTGTATATTCTGAAATGTTTCTACTTGTAATTTTAGGAAATTTTTTTATATAGTCTTTGATTTGAGATTTTGAAACATCCAAACCAAATTGACCCGCTAGGGCAAGAAGGTTAACTGTGACGAGATCTTCCATGATAGTGAAAAGCGAAATATAATGAAAGTATTCTTCTGGTTCTACTTTGGGTTCACCTAGTTGATTTACAACAATCTCTCTTTTATATATGTAGTACTTACTGTTGATAATTTTTAGAAGACCTTCTGATCTTATGTAATTATATACATCATCATGGAAATCTTGTAATTCAATAAATGAAAAGGGATTGAAAGCATCTTTAATTTCTTCTCTTAGATCCTCAAGCAATGAAAGTCCATAAGGATTAAATTCAATTGTACTTTCTTTTTTATGTACGAGGGATATTTCTGGGTTTGTGTAGTACTTACTTGTCTTAGAATCATCAAAGTTTTTAATAAATGGTTCAATTGCAAACTTGGTATGTTTGAAAAAAAAGGGTCTAAACAATGATAGGGGAGTGAGTTTATTGTCGAATGCAACCGCAATTACAATCTTTGCTTTTAATTGCCCCCCCCTTTCAAAAAAAACTGGATAGAGGTATCCCTTTTTCTTTACTCCATTTTTTCGAATATCAAGCATCTCAACAAAAGCATCATTTATAGCTTCTGTTGTTTTATTTTTTCCAGAAAGTTCGATATCATATTTTAGAACATCAATGATGTCTTGGAGGGAATAAAAGTCATCTAATGAAATGTTGATATCTTTTCCGCTCAGGTTTTGGTTTGCAAGGGTGGTCCTATCCGAAAGTGCTTTTTCTAGTTTGGTTTTTGCAAGGGCTATGATTCTCAATAGGGTAGTGGATCCATCCCCTTCTGCTAATGGAAACAATTGGTCTTTTGTTTCTGGATTGTCTGATTTTTCTTTTGGATCGGTCATAAAATTATTCTCTACTCATGCTAATATTTTTACTAAATTATTTATATTTTTATTTAAATCCAGTACTTCTTCTTCTGTTGTGAAATATCCCGTAGATACTCTAATTGCTCTGAGAGCTTCTTCTTTGCTATATCCCATGTTTAGTAGGGAGGGAGATGCTTCCCTGGCTCTGGATTTACAAGAGGAACCTGTGGAAATAATAATCCCTTTTTCTTCTAATCCCATGAGTACAAAATCAATGTCCTCAATGGGCAAAATTGCAAATGTGGTAGATGGCAATCTCTCTACATTTTGGGACAGTATAGTTGCACCCAAATCATTTAGATTATCCTCTATGCTTTTTTTAAAGGAAAATAGTTTTTCATTTTTTTCTATAAGGGAATTTAATTGTAGTACACTTGCTCCCATGAGATTTTCAATAGCACTAGAATTTTCTGTTCCTGCTCTATTTCCATTTTCTTGGTTTCCGCCCTTAAAAATTTTAAAATCACTTTTGATAGAATCGGGTAGGCATACAACTGCTGCCCCCATTCCACCCCCAATTTTGTGGCCTGAAAATGTAAATCCTGTGATATGAGAAAATGAAAAATCTAGTTTACAGAATGCTTGCATCAAATCGGAAAGAAATGGCATGTTTGATTTTTCACACAGTTTACCAATTTCTAAGTGGGGTTGTATAACTCCTGTTTCATTGGCAGCAAGAAGAGTTATCACCGGTCTCGGGGAACTTTTCATCTTTTCTTCAAGATCATCAAGGGAGATAACCCCTTCCCTTGTACCTTTGATGATTGTATAGGGGATTCCAAATACCTCTAGAGCCCCATACATACTGGAATGCTCAAAAGGAGATACATAGGTCCCTTCTTTAAATAAATTTGATTGAAAAACATATCCTAAAAGTATATGGTTGGCTTCTGTTCCTGTACTACAAAATAGAATTGATTCTTTTTTTTTCTTTGTGAGATTTGCAATATAACCCCTAACTTCCTCAATTGCCGACTGTCGTTTCAAAGAAAATCGGCTGGAACCAGAAGGATTGTAGTACTCTACTAAATACTTTTGATAATTTGATTCCAACACTTCTTTGAAGGGAGGGTGAGTTGCATTGTAATCAAAATAGCTAATAATTGAGCTCATAGCTCGATTGCATCTGCTTCCATCTTTCTGCCCAGTTTAATGAGTGTTTCCCGTAAAAGTAAATGGTGATCATGCAGAAGATTGACTTCCATTTTCCTCTTACCCGCGCGTTCATCCACTGTCCGGATAGTTGTTTGCATATCTTCCAATTTGGTGAGGGCTTGCTTGAATTCTCCGAGTTTTAAATGGCATCGAACTGTGTAGAGATTCGATTCAAATATGTGCGCCATTATATTATTTTCTTGGGTAGATCGAAACTCTTCCATGTTTTCAAAGGAAGCGGCTGCTTTGAATTCTAAGATTGCATTTTTTATGTAGGAAGGATTTTTCTTTCCTAAGACTTCAAAGAGTAACTTCCCACGTTTCAGTCGAAACTGTCTTTCATTGAATTTCTGACCGGGGTCGGCAGAGTTTTGAAGAAAAAAAAGTATCTTTTCATAGAGCCCATCTGCTTCTATCGGGCTAAGAGTTTCGTACTGGGTATCCTTTAAAAGGACTGTCAATGCTTTTAGATACTCCTGGACATCCGGTGGGGGTGAACCGTGTCGTATACGGGAAAGAACAATCATTTGCTTTTGTTTTTCAGTGAGTCCCCGTAGTTCCCTTGGGTCTTTTTTACGAATCTGTTCTTCTACATAGGCATCAGCATTCGATAAGAAGGTAGAGTAGGACACCACAACTTCTTGTGGTCTGCAAACGGAAAGGGATACCAATCGAATTCTTTCCGCGGCTAGTAGCTCTGGACCAGAATAGTTCAAGGCTCGCTTGTAGTAATCCAATGCAGAAAGAATGGTATCTTGGTGCCTGTGCCAGAACTCGCTAGGATTTTCATGTTGGGGCAGAGATGCTCTGGAAACACCGTCCGGGGTGATTTTGGACGGATCTTCACTCCAAGTAGTATTTTTATCATACCATGTGGGTTCGCTGAGAATTTCATCAGCTTTTCCTACTTCTTTGTAGTAATCACAAACCCTGGCAATTTTATCTAGAATGGGTTCCATGCTAGTCCTAAATGCTTCTTCTGTCTTGGGTTCTTTTTCTAGAAACGTACTGATTAAAATACTATCCCCTTTTTTTACTAAACTCTTCATCACTTTTGGTGTATAACCAAGGGGAGAAACTTTTATGGAGTACCAATCATAGATAGCTTCTTTTTTTGAGAAAACATAGGGCATGGAAAAAAACCAAAATGTCCCCAATAGAATAATATAGAGTATGTTTTCTTTGATAATTTTATTCAAAGCGGTTAGTCTCCCCTGTATATATGTTCGGTAACATCTTTTGTGTTCCCCTTAGAAATTTTACTTCCAAGTGGAATAGCTAGTTCGATTATGAATTTATGAGCCTGAGGTTTGTCCTGATATTTTTTGTTGTTTCCATGGGATTTTTGCAAGCGGTGGAAAAAGAGCGTCCCAAATACCATAGATGCAGTTATACCGATTCCGAAAATGAAAAGACTTTTGTATTTCCGGAATTTTATCTTTCTTTGGCTTTGAATAGCCAAATCCATGCCCTCAAAACCCAGGCTCCAGAAGAACGGGAAACTTTTCACCAAGTAGCCATTAAAAACTTTGATACATACATCGGTTGTTTGCGAAACATGGACTACTCTGTAAGTGCCCTTGTCTATTACAATCGCGCAGTAAGTCTTTATGAGTTAGGAAAATGGAAAGAGGCTGATGATAGCCTCACCCTTGCTCTCGAGCAGGATTCCCGCCATCGAGATTCTGTGTACATGAAAGCTAGGCTTTTAATCAACCAAAAAAATCCTGAAAAAGCATTGGAACTTTTGGAAGATGCCGTGTCATACTTTAACCAGGACTCTGATATATTATTTACACTTGGGATTCTTTCCAATGAAATGGGAAACTATTCTAAAGCATTGCTTTACTTTGGATCACTCTGGAATAATATCCAACGAAAAGATGGAGATACACGTTATAGGTCTTATGTATTGCGGCTTCTGTCAGAGTTACATGGCAAAAGGGGAGAAATCACACGCTCCATTTACTACCAAAAAAACTTTATAAAATTTAAGCCCAATGATATAGATGGACAATTCCAGCTAGCTAACCTCTTGAGCCAAATAGGTAACCTTAAAGAAGCTCGCGAAATTCTATTGGAGATTGAGAAAAAAAATCCCACGTATTACAATGCTCAGTATTTGCTCGCTGAAATCTATTTTGTAGAAAATAGAACTGAGGCATATAAATATTTTACGTATCTCGATGGGAAGGGTATTTTATCAGGAAATTATTATCTTTTACAATTGTTTAAAGTACTACAAGGAAAACTTCCTGAAGTAAAACCATTTTTAGAAAAATTTGCAGAAAAAAATCTTACCAGGCTATCTCTCTTTTTAGCTTTGAATGATGTATACTCTAAGCTTGGTCCCGAGGAAGGGCTACTAGAAAGTTTAAAGCGATCAGCCTCTATTGCACATGGAAATAAACTTTATTTATTAGCTATAGAACTTACAAAAAAGTACATTGCACTTGCAGAAAAAAAACCTTCCCTTGCTCCCCAGGTTGCACTTCAGTATGATTTCATAGCAACTTGTTATGAAGATATGGCCTCTCTGCATTTAGCTCTAATTCATGTAAGACGTGCTATTGATAGCTCGGAGTCCGAAAAAGAAAAAGACTTATATAGGCTCCATGAGGCAAATATATTAAGAAATCCTAATTTAAAAAGATATAAAGATTCGATAAAAATTTTACACCAAGTTTTGGATGGAGATCCTTCTAATCCCAATGTATTTCAATCTTTGGGGCTTACATATTTCATGATGGAAAAGTTTAGAGAGAGTGTAGATTATTTTACAAGGGCAATAGAATTTGAAGCCACCAATCCTACTCACTATTACTTTCGTGCATTGGCTTATGAAAAAATAGGATATACCCAAGATGCAATTGTAGATTTAAAAAAGATCATCCAACTAGATCCTGCAAATTCTATCTCTTATAATTTTTTAGGATATCTATATGCAGAAAAAAATATAGAACTTGAAGAATCTCTAAAATTAATCAAAAAAGCAATTGATATAGAACCAGACAATCCAGCATACCAGGATAGCTTTGGTTGGGTTCTATTTAGGTTTGGAAAATTTGAAGAATCCCTTCACCATCTCCAGTTAGCCCGTCAGTTGATGGAAGAAAAAAAAGAAGAAGACCCCACAGTGTATGACCATTTAGGAGATGTATTGATTAAAATGAATGATATAAATTCAGCCAAAGAAAACTACGAAAAAGCTGAAGTACTCTTCAAAGAAAAATCTGAAAAAGAAAAAATTAAGGAAAAAATTAAAACCATAGAGAAAATAAAATGAAAAAATTCTGTATATTTATATTATGATAGAACCTCCAAAAGACTTATTTAGCAATTACTACTTCAAAAAAAATTCGCTTTTTTCCACCTACCAGTGGAAAAAATTAAGTTTTTACAGTGGTTTCATATTATTCACTCTAATTATATTTATAAATTGTAATACATTTCAAAAAAAAGCACCTGAAGAAACAGTTGAATTTTCTGAGCCATTAGACTCTAAAGGATTTTTTAAACCAAGTGATAAAAGGGCACTTACCTTATTAGAGTTTGTGAAAGAACTAGAAGAAAAATCTTCATCCTTTACAGCTGATTTTTCTCTAAAAATTGTCACGGGTTCAGAGACGAACAATATCAATGGTAAGATTTTTTATGAAAAAGATGGTAAAAAAGTTAAGATACAGCTATTAGATCCTTTTTTTGGTGCAATTCTTTCTCAAATTTTAGCCAATCCCAATCTAATAAAGATCAAACAGGGAGGCAATGATAAGCTCCATGTCCAAAAAATGGGAGATATTGTACTACAAGATCCCAGTTCTGGAAAGATGTTTCGTATTCCCTTTCCCATTATTTTCTATTCTATAGCATTGGATTTTACAGCTGAATTTACTTCCCAAGGCAGTATGCTAAATCCATCTGAAAAGAAAGTGAAAGTAGTACGAAATACGGATGAATACCTTTACATGTTTTATGATTCCGGGTTAGAGTCATTAGAATATATATCTAAAGATAAAAATCTTCAAGCCAAAGCAAAGGTTTCGGAGTCATCTAAAAAAGGCACCCATCCCCCTGAAAAAATCCTAACAAGGGTGAGTGAAATCACAACAGGAAAAAATATCAGCCAGGTAGATATTGTATATAAAAATATCAAACGTGCAATGAAGATCCCGGATAAGGAATTTCAGTTATAAGAATGAGAAATGAAGTACCCTATTTTAACTAAAACTTTTCTTAATAAAAGTGAGTCTAAAAGATATGAAGATAATTATTTGTTTAAATTTAATTTTTTTGATAAACCTAATGGCAATTGAAACCCCTAAATATACAATTCTAAAAGAAGTAGACTCCTTTCAAATCCGAGAGTACACAGAGTACCTTACAGCTGAAGTTGAAATAGAGGGAACATTTGATGATGTAGGAAGCAAAGCATTCCGACCTCTATTTGATTACATCTCTGGAAATAATTCAAAAAAACAAAAAGTAGAAATGACTGCTCCCGTAGAACAAAAATCTACCTCAGAAAAGATAAGCATGACAGCCCCAGTAGAACAAAAAGGAAAAGATGGAAAGTATACAATTTCATTTGTACTACCCCAAACATTTACATTAGAAACAGCACCTACCCCCAATGATCCCAGAGTTGTACTAAAAAATAATCCTGCAAGACAAATTGCATGTATTACATATTCTGGTTTTTGGAATGAATCCAACTACAATGAGAATATGGCAAGATTATTGGGATGGATTGCTTCTCAGAAATATGCAATCATTGGTGCGCCCATCTATGCACGTTACAATTCTCCTTTTAGTTTATGGTTTCTCAGAAGAAATGAGATACTCATTGAAATTAAGAAAATCAATTGAGGGAAGGTATATTTCCGTTTTGTATTTACTGAGTGGGTTTGGTAAATTTGCTAAAAGTAAATTTTTTTTTGTAACTACAAAAGCGAGTTCCTAATAAATTCAAAAAACCAATTTTTTTTAATTTCAATTTTTCTTTAATCTTAGGATCTCTTTGTTACTTTTTTCTTTTCTTTATGAAAAGAGAAGAAATAAGGTTCCAAAAAAGAAGAGAAACCCGAACGTTCGTGGAGTTGGTTCCTGAGCTGGAATCGAAGGACGGTCCCCGAGTAGGGACATCCTCTAGTCTCATATCGAGGGGAATCCTCCGGGGTGTTGTTATGCTTTGTAGTGTTCTATAATGGTTAGTTTATAAATTTTAGTAAAAAAAATGATTGCAGATCTTCATCGAGTTCCTGTTGTTTATTAGGATCGGAGGCGTAAAGTTCTAAGACATCGAATGCATTTTTAAGATCGGATTTTTTGACTATATTACCTGTTGGGAGAAGTCCAAATTCAAGTTGATTAATCACAACAAGTGCTTTGTATACCAAGAAAAAGAAAATGTATGTAATACAATTTTTACACATGACAAGGCTTTGTACACAGCCGCACGTTTATCGAATATTGAAGTTATGAGGGTTGTGGTATGAGAAAGCTTTGTAGTGGTAAAGAGAAATCA
>CAMCZP010000064.1 GCA_945887855.1 Leptospira interrogans serovar Manilae
TTCTTTTGTCGATTACGTTCCTTTATTGATACATGCAAGAAACAGAAGCTTCCAATTTTAGATTCTATTCTCTATGTATTTGATTTTGGTTAGTTTCAGTTTGCAAGGTAAGTATTTCAGATAACTAAAGAGTAGTACAACACCCCGGAGGATTCCCCTCGATACGGGACTTGAAGATGTCCCTACTCGGGGACCAGATCTACGACCGTCCAGGTTTCTCTTCTTTTTTGGAACCTTTTTTCTTCTCTTTCCAAAAAGAGAAGAAAAAAGTAACAAAGAGTTTTGAGATTAAAGAAAAATTAAAATTAAAAAAAATTGGTTTTTTGAATTTATTACGAACTCGCTTTTGTAGTTACATTGTCTGAATTAGATGGGCATATAAAAAGGATACCTGAAAATTTATGCGTTTTTCTCCTATAAAAAATACTCGCATTAAAGTTGGCTATTTTTAATTATCGTAGAGAAGGAAAAAGAATAGTTTGATTTCGATCTATTGCCCGGAATTCTAACCAGGGATCTAGAAAAGGTATTTTGAATAGAGTCCAGATCACTTTGCATGGCTTTTGCAGGGTAAAAATCTCATGGACGGTTATCTATTTGAATCAATGATTCCTTTAGAAGATCATTAGTTTGCTTATTATTATAAATATGAAACATTATAAACATCTCATCTTCATAGTGGCCTATAATGCAGAAAAGCATATCTGTTCAGTTCTTGATAGAATCCCAAACTCCTTACATAATTCAGAATCTACTGATATTCTTATTATCGATGATGCTTCAAAAGATAAAACAAGTGAACGAGCGGCAGAATGGGCAATTACAAAGAAATCCTCTAATCTCAAAGTTCTTCGAAATCCGTACAATCAAAGATATGGAGGCAATCAAAAACTAGGCTATACCTATGCCATACAAAATAATTATGATTTTGTGATTCTTTTGCATGGTGATGGACAATATGCACCTGAACTTTTAGAGCTATTCATAAAGACATATGAGGATAACCTCTCTGATGTTGTTCTAGGATCTAGAATGATTGATTGGAGGTCTGCTCGTAAAGGTGGAATGCCCTTCTACAAACTTGCGGGTAATACAATTCTTACTAGATTTCAAAATATAATTACAAAACAGAAAATCTCCGAGTACCATACTGGGTATAGAGGTTACTCTACTCAGTTTTTAAAAGCTGTACCTTTTCATCTGAATACTGATGAGTTTCATTTTGATACTGAAATTCTTTTACAAGCCTTTCACATAAGTGCCCGAATTGATGAATTTGCAATTCCAACTCATTATGGAGATGAAGTTTGTCATGTAAATGGTATGAAGTATGCTGGGGATATCATTAAATCCACTTTACAATTCAAAATGCATGCGATGGGGATGTTTTGTTCTTTAAAGTACCGAAATTTAGATCATTCCCACTACCAAGATAAATTAACAGGTGATTACACCTCACATAGCATGGCTGTCAAGTGGATCCATGAACTCAAACCAAATTCTGTATTAGATTTGGGTTGCGGACAAGGTCATGTATCGCAAAAAATTCGAGAAAAAATGATTCGAGTTGTGGGAGTTGATCAATCTCCACCAAAACTCGGATCAGTGGATGATTTTCGTCAAGCTAATTTGGAAAAGGATCCAATCCCTTGGAATGGTGAGAATTTTGATGTTCTCCTTTTTCTGGATGTAATTGAGGAACTATCTGAACCTGAAGAATTCTTACTTAAACTTCGACATCATTCCCCAAATACAAAATTTAAACTTGTGATTTCTACTCCAAATGTTGCTTTCTTAGCTGTACGATTAAATTTACTACTAGGAAGATTTAACTATGCTTCAAGAGGGATATTAGATATTACACATAAACGACTCTTTACAAAGTCATCTTTTCAAACACTTGCGGATGAAACAGGATACATCGTACAAAGATGGGCACCTGTCCCACCTCCTTTTGAAGCTGTAATACCTGGCTTGTTAGGTAAATCCCTCGCCGCAATATCATCTTTTCTTTCTTTGATCCTTCCTGGTTTATTTGCATTTCAGTTTTTGTCTATTTGGGTTCCCAAACCTGGTGTGTCACAAATTCTCTTAGATGCAGAGATTTACTATACACCAGAACCAAAATCAAAAGAACTAATAAATTCATAGAGAAAAGAGAAATAAATTTCGTGAAAACCCTATCAAGACTCTTTCTGAGAGATCCTCTTAAAAAAGATCCACTCTGGTTTACTTTGTCTTTTCTTTTTATTTGGGTTCTATCTGTAATCGTTCTATTCAAAAATCATGAAATTTGGAGGGATGAAGCAGATGTTTGGCTCATGGCTAGGGATTTACCCTATGAAAATTGGATTTCATACTCTAGGCATTCAGGTCATCCTCTCTTTTTTAACTTTATTATTTCCCTATTTGCAAAACAAGATTTTCCTTCTGTAGCACTTTTGTATTTAAATCTCCTAATGGGTCTTATCGCTGGTTTTTTGGTCTTTCGCTTTTCTCCTTTACCAATTCTCCTTAGGTCATTCATTCCTTTCTCTGTTTTATTTCTTTATGAATTTCCTGTTATCGCACGGAACTATTCGATGGGAGTTTGTTTTCTTTTTTTATTTCTTCTGTTCTACAAAAATCAGAAGACATCCTTTAAAATCTTGGGATGGTTTTTATTATTTTTATCAACACAAGTTCATGTTCTATTTTTCTTGTTAGCATCTGGATTTGGAATTTTGAGTTTGGAATCGCTATTTAAAAAATCAAAGAAAACACTTATTGATTTAATTCCAGTAATTCTTCTTTCCCTTGCGATTCCATTGATACTGATTCAAATTTGGCCTCCGGAGGATGCACAAATGGATTGGTCAGGGTCCAATGAGCGTTGGATAAGATCCAGCATAACAACTCAATATCTACTTTTTCCTTCCCTTGTCCCCTGGGCTAAAACATCCTTAGTTACCTTTATGAGTCTTTTGATTTTAATTGGTGGTTTTTGGATGGAAAAAGACTATATTATGGTAGTAGCATTTGGACTCTTCCTCCTGTGCTTTTTCTTATTTTTTCATTTTGTTTATGCAAGTGGTATTCGCCATGTGGGTATAGCATGGATGGGAATTTTGGCTTATTATTGGATGGGACAAATTCGAAAAAAAAATTATTCTCCCAATCAGTCATATTTCTCTACCTTTTCAGTTGCTATTCTTCTTTTTTCTACCCTTTCCTATACCTATTATTTTTTCCAACATTCCATTCAAGATCTCTACTACCCTTTTTCAGGTTCCAAGGAGGTAAGTACTTTTTTTCTTTCAGAACCCACTAAAAAAGACAGACCTTTTAAGATTGCAGGGCATTATCCAGATTCTGCTAAAACAGTGCTCTTTTATCTTTCGTCAGATACTAGAATGATCTTTCCTGCACTTGGAAGAGAGGGTTCCCATATGTTTTGGAATAAGGAAATGAAGATAACAGAAAAAAAGAAGTATAATTGGGAGGAATGGGATGAAGTCTGGAAACCTGATTATTATCTTTTTTCGCTCGAATCATTGAATTTTATTCTCTATCAAAATCAGCCAATCGGTTTAGCAAATTACCCGAAAAATTTTTTATTAATTCAGCCAAACAAATCTCCAGTCTACTTAGACCTTAAAGAAAGATTTATTATTTTTAAAAGAATAAATTGATTTATATTATGTAATCGAATCATAATTTCAATTTTATTACAACCACCATGCGGAATAATTTCCACTGTGAGTTTGTTATTGGTCACTTTAAAGGTATTTTAATCTCAGATGAGAAGGAAAACTAAAAAATCTAGAAAGATTCATGGGATATAAATGATTTTGAGTCTTATTTGCAATATAATCTATCTTTAATTGAGAATCTTGCGTTTTTATATTCCAAGGAAGTCATTGTGGTAGTCCAATTAAAAAGATGTTTCCTATTGATAATTCACTAAAAATTCATTTTACTCTCAGATAGAGTAAGATATTATTACATAAATCAAAATGTATAAATCTAAAAGCAATTTACTTGGAATGAAAATTTTGGTCTTAACTTCAAACTTTCAGTATCCAGCTATCGTAATCAGATAAATATGGATATAAAAAAAATTAAAGGCTCCATTATTTCTAAATGAAGTATATTGTTTCTTCTGTAATCATATTATTACTTAGTATCTTATTTTTTGTGTTAGGGTATAGAGAAAAAATCTTACCTTCAATATTTTTTGATATAAATGGAGTCTCTATTTTCTTAATAACTATTGGATATGTATTCAAAAATCCAAACAAAAAGCTTTATACATATTATTATTTACTATTTATAACGATCATTGTATCTTTCTCTACTTTCCAAAATATAATTGATTTTCCAACAAACACTATTATCAATCGTAATTCCATTCGTTTTTTTCATTATGGAACCATTTTGGGACTTATATTTTTAGCAAGACGATTCCCAAATTCAATTATTTTATATACTGGATATGTTTTTATAATACATACCAATTACTTCCATGTGAGTGAAGCAAAAGGAATCTATATTATACCTTTAGCTATCCTTGCAATACTAAATTCTAAAGCTGAATTCTCTAAAACTCAAAATAAATTATTCTTAATATTTTCTGTTTATATAATCGCTATTCTATTCCTATATGATTATAAAAGGAACCAAGAAATTGTTCTCGTGCTATACCTTGTACTTTCTGTATTTTTTATTTTAATAGTAATTCTTCTCAATGAAATGGAAAAGAAAATCTTACTTAAAATTCTTTTTGTCCAATACCTAGTTCAATTTACTTTTTTTATATTTTATATATTCATACAATGGAAAGCAACTTCTGAATTTCCGACGTTCCCTTTGGTTTTTTTATACTTCCCTACTAGTCTATTGGCAATTTATTCTCTATTGGCAATTTTAACAGCTATCTATAATCTTATCCAGGATGAAAATATATTTTTCAAAGTTCTCTCTATTTATCTTTTGATCATTGCATCCGTTATGCTCTACATTTCGCATTCTATAACCTCTATTCTATCTCTATCTCTTGGGATGATTTTTTTATTCTTAATGCAAGGTTTTATTATTAAATATTATTATAAAAATAAAGTTATATTTTATTTTCTTGCCAGTTCTATTATTCTCTTAGCTGGATGTATGATCTTCATTGTATTTAATAATGAATCTAAATTAAATTCATTTATAGTTAGAATAGATATATGGAAATATTATTTATCCATGACTTTTCAAAAACATCCGTTTATTGGATTTGGAAGCATTCCTGAATGGAAACTCTTCTATGAGAAACCAGATGAAAACCTACTTCAAAGTATTCAGCAAATCATTATCTATATTGATAGTTTTGAAGCATTTCCTCCTGCTCATAGTTTTTATATAGAGTGGTATGCTTCTTTTGGATTTTTGGGTTTATTTATATTTTTTTATAACACTTTTTATTACTTTGTAGAAGTGATTAAAAAAGTAAAAAATGGAGTTTTTAATCTCTCTCAAAATCATAAATTTGCACTTACTACTCTGATTATTTTTTCCATTCATGGAATTTCTGATTTTCATCTTTTAGAAAACCAGTTTACAATAGCATTTATCTTAATATTATCATTTATATATGACTCAGAAACAAAAATAAATTCTTTCCAACCCTATTTGATAAACAAGATTTTTATTTTTATTTTTTTAGTGCTCTCACTTTGGATAACCATTCAGTCTATAGAACTTGTACGATTCAGAAGATTAATTTCTAAAAACTACACATTTCACAATTTAAAAATAGTTGAAAGTAAATATGGTGATAAAAAATTATCCATGAATAATCTTAGAGAATCCGATTTTATCCCTTTTTATCCCAAAGATATCAATTATGAAGTATGGAAAATTATTACATTCATTGATAGTGATAATTTAACACCTGAAAAGAAGTCTCATCTGGATAGTCTTATAAGTTCTTGCTATAAACATTTTTCTAATCATCCTTTTTGTATCCAATCATCTATTCAGTATTCAAAAAAGATCAATGACTCTAATAATTTGAATTTATATAAAGATATCCTAGAAAATTACGACTACTTCCATGGTAAAAAATATTAATAGCTTGCAAACACTTCTCTTTATAAATAAACTCAAGCCTTTTATAAAGGGTAAATAACACATTAGAATCCTTTTGAAAATTTCAATTTATACTAAGTCGTATGACAAAGCCTCCATAGGGAATTAAGCCTATTTTCTGAATATCTCCCTTTGAAACGTCTAAAGAATTAACTTCTAAAAAATCTCCTTTATCTTTCTCGGAAATTAGAATCCCTGAATATTTTCCTGTTCCTAAAAATCCTAAATCAAGGGGAATAGTTAACTTTTTATTTTCAGAAGATATTCCAGCAACGTACCACGCACTCCCTTTTCTTCTGGCATAGACAATGTGAGAATCAGGATGTCCGGATAGGAAAATAGTCTCATCCCAGGATGCTGGAACATCTTTCATAAATTCTTTTATGAAAGGAAATTTCGAAAATATAAATCTGTAACCTATATCACTACTATCCGCATTGTCAGCAAAATGCTGGATACCAGATTCAAATATTACCGAGAGTGCTAAGGAATGTGCGTATCCAATTTTTTGTTGTTCAAATGCTGTTTCAAAAACAACAGGTGTGTAATCTATTGGACCCACCACATTTCTAGTGAAAGCATAATAAATATGGTCACTTGGATTGGGTCCTCGAAAAACAGGAAATCTATACCATTCTGCCCCTTTGACAGCTTCCATAGTCAATAGATTAGGGAATTGCCTTTCCCATCCTCTAGGCATTGTTGCTCCATGGAAATTGATTACTAAGCCATACTCTGCTGCATCTTGTAATACTGACAAATACTGTTGGATAGCGGATTGCTTATCACTTTGCCAAAAATCAATTTTTAATCCTTTAATTCCCCACTCTTTTAGCTTTGCAAACTCTTTACGCCTAATTTCTTTGTCGTACAAGAGATCTCTTGGCTCTTCCATAACTGAATTTGTAGGTCCTCCAGAATTGTACCACAGTACTACATTTACATTTTTTTCATTTGCATACTTAACTAATTCTTTTATATGAGGATCAGGATTTCCATTGTTCCATTTATTCCAGTTTGCATCTACTAGTACATATTCCCATCCAAATTCACTGGCTGCATCTGCATATTTTTTTTGTCTACTCAAGTCTCCTGTCTCTAAGTAGCTCCACCAATCCCAAGATGATTTTCCTGATCGGATCCATTCAGGAATTTTTCCATTAAACATAGGATGCAAGGGTTCACTGAGATCTGTGACAATAGTAGATTCGGTGATTTGTTTTAGACCACCAATCCCAATCACTTTCCATGTACTACGAAATGGCAGGCTTACAAAGGGCACCTGATCCCCAACTCCCTGACCTTCTTTTTGAGCTGGGAAGTCAATTGTATAGAGAGAATTTTTAGAGTCCACCTGAAGGTGAGTTGCTGCATATTGATGGGTTAATCCTGCTTCTGTCAGAAGAATATAATCTTTGTTTGGAGTCTCTAATAGGGCAGGGAATGCCCATCCATCACTTCCGAAGATAACTAGACCTGTAAAATTTACTAGAGGTTGAAATATAGAACGAATGCTTGCTTTGCCTGAATCCTTATCTCCCGCTTTCACTTTAGTATAAAAGTACTCATATGCCGGACTAACCTTGCTGGCTTCTTGGTATTCCTGCATATATCCAATGGTATTCTGAGGAAATCGAAATCCAGAATATTCCTTATGAATTTGCCCAGAAGCTGGAATAGCCTCCCTGGCTGGAATACGATATTGAAATGCAACACCATCATTTTGTAAGCGAAATACAAATTCTATGTATTTTTCATTTTTATTTTTCAAAGTAATTACATACTCGTTGTATGTCAATTTAACAGAGCTCTTTTTTCCATGTGCAAGAGTGTAAGTTTCTTCTGCAGTTTTATCCCTAAGTGAAACATATATTAGATCAGAATAAAATATTTCTTTACCATACTCAATCCCCAGAGGTGACCATTCTAAAAGTACTCGTTCTTGGAATAGTACGCGATAATAAAAATGTTCTCCTTTTTCATAAAAAGGAAGCTTAGATTCCATATCAGCTTGTATTACGTCTAGCCTTCCATTTTTATCTGGTGTAAAGAATGACCATTTTTTATCAGTAGAGATTGTACTAAAATCAGGTTCAGTATATTTAGTAGAAGGACAATATAATTGCAGTAATATTAGTAAAAAAAGGAATAATTGGAGTAGTTTAGTTTTTATAATGGATATCATAACTAGTCTTAAATTATACTTTTAGACTAGCCAATTTGACAACTAATAATTTTGGTTTTAGAGAACTGGTTTAAAGGGATGAATTTGGAGGGAAGCACCCAAATCACCTATAAGTTTGAGTACCCTACTAGAAATTTGGAATCCTCCCGCTCCTAAATCGGTGATTTCTGTGGAACAATAAAAAATCCCTTCTGCGGATTCAATACAATCCTTAATTTCTTTTCTTACAGGGGCAATCCTCTTTAAAATATCCCAGATATGATCTTCAAGTGGTAGCTCTTCTGAAATTATGGAATTGAGTTGCCAATGTCCTTTTACGGATTCACCAAAATCTGATATTCCAGCAGGGTGATGATAGTCTGGCGTAATACCTGTTGAAGTTGTAAGATCTTGAGGATTTAATTCCATGGAATTGATAATGAGAGCACACCAAGATCTAGATGGTAAGGATTGAAATTTCATGTGAGAACCTTTTTCTTTCCATAAGATTTAAATATCTTTTGTATATTAAAAATACTGTCTTTTTTTTCTGCTATATAAAATAAAAGTGGAGTTAGAAAAATTGTAAAACCTACCGACAAGCTTAGCCCACCCACTATCACAGTAGCTAAGGGTCTTTGAAAATCAGTACCTACCCCTGTACTAAGTGCTGCTGGGATAAATCCAAGAATTGCTATCCCATTGACTAAGATCCTAGGCTTGAATAGAGTGACAGCTCCAAATCGTATTGTAATCTCTAGAGGCATCCCGCCTTTTCTTTTTTTCTCTAAGTACCCCACAAGTAAAAGAGCACTCATGATTGAAATACCAATGAGAGATATAAATCCTGCTATTGAAGATATATTCAAATTCATCCCTCTTATATAAAGAGCAATAGAACCACCAGAAAGGGCAATTGGAATGTTAGACATAACAACTATCACATACTTATTATTATAATGGAACAATATTAATAAAGAAACATATATAAGCACAATAACTAATGGTATTAGAATAGCCATACTTTTTCTGGCTCTATCTAAATTCTGAAACTCACCCCCCAATTTTAAACTAATATCTTGAGGAACGAATACTTCAGATTGTATTCTATCTTGGAGTTCATTTGCAAAACTTCCATTGTCCCTTCCCCTGATATTTGTTTTTACAATCATTTGACGTTTACCTGCATCTCTAAACAAGATACTATCTCCATCTTTTAGATATATCCTTGCAACCATTGAGAGGGGGATTTTTTGACCGCTTTGAGAAATTACCATTATTTTCCCAATTGAATCTGGCGTACTACGACTTTCTTGAGTAAAACGTACTACTATTTCAAATTTCTTCTCATTTTCATATAAATAGCTAACAGGCATTCCACCAATTGCTGTTTCAAGAATATGGTTGATTCCAGAAACATTTACTCCATACCTAGATGCTGCATCCCTATCTATTTCCACTAAGAGTTGTGTTTGTTCCTGATCCACTTGCTCCATGGAAGTTTCAGAAGCACCATTTATAGATTTGACTAACAGTAAAATTTGCTTAGAAATGTTTCGTAATTCATACAAAGAATCCCCTGTTATCAAAACTGCTAAATTAGCAGAAGTACCTGTTGCTACTTCTGTTGTGTTATCTAAAATTGGTTGGGTAATTAAAAAAGCAGCTCCAGGAAGATAAAATTTTAGTACATTTTTAATTTCTTCGGTTAACTCTTTTTTACTTCTATCACCACCAAAATTAAAAAAACTCCTTGGATTCAATTGAACCAATGCTTCTATGTGATTCGGTCCAAAAGGATCCGTTCCATCATCATTCTGACCTAATTGTGTGAGTACGCCAGAAATTTCAGGGTAGTTTGAAAGTTGTTTGAGTACTATTTCAGAATATTTTTTAGATTCATCGAGTGCTACACCAGAAGGAAGATAGATTCTCATCCAGAGGCAACCTTCATCAATCTCTGGTAAAAATTCACTACCAAGTAGTACAAATGAGAGAAAACCCGTCATCAGTAAAATTGAACATATAATTAGAAACTTTTTCGGTGCTTGGATTATCTTCCATAAGGCTTCGGAATACTTTTCTTGGAGTTTTTCAAGAATAGGATTTTCTTTTATTGGAATTTGCTTTCTCATAAAAATAAAAATTAGAATGGGAAGTATGACAATTGAATAAAACATTGATCCAGCTATGGCAAAAAAGAATGTTTTTACTAATGGGATAAAAAATTTACCTTCTACTTTATCCAAAGCTAATATTGGTGCTAAACCAATTAATAGAATTGAAAGAGTAAATATAATTTTACCTCTTGATTGGTAATAAGATTGAACAATTGTATTATAACGCAAGGATGGAAGTTCTGGTTTCATTAAATTTTCATATTGCCTTACATAGGTTGCAAGTGTAACTGTTGCAGCATCTGCAATTATCCCAAAATCAATAGATCCAAGAGATAGAAGTACGGCAGGTGTTTTAGTAATATGGATACAAAAAAAAGTGAATAGAACTACAAATGGAATAGAGAGAGTTCCAATGAATGCTCCTCTCCATGTACCTAGGATAAAACCAAAGAATATAAAAATAATTAATGTACCAAATACTAGATTTCGAAATACATTATTTATAGTTCTCTTAATAAGCTCACTCCTATCGTAAAAAGGGTGAATTTTTATACCTTTTGGTAAAATAGAAGTGTTTAGTTCATGAATTACATCATTGATTGCAGCTATAGTTCGTCTAGGATTTTCAAATTTTCTAAGTAAGATAATCCCTTCAACTCCAGAAAGAACAATTTTATTTCTATTTTTATCAAAATAACTTAAAATTCCTAATTGAGGTTTTATTCCTGTCTCTACGCTTGCGATATCTTTGATTAAAATAGGTACCCCACCTCTATTTCGTACTACAATATTCTCTATATCTTCTAGTTTGGCAATCCTTCCAATTCCACGAATATTAATCCTACTGATGCCTAGTACAAGAAAATTTCCACCAGCATTTCTATTATTTTTTTGAATTGCTTCTGCCATCTCCTCTACACTTATATCGTACTTTTCTAATTGAATAGGATTTAAAACTACCTGGTACTGTCTAATATGCCCACCAAAATTTACAACATCCGCAACACCATACGCAACTAAGAGCCTTGGAACGACTATATATTCTTGAATTTCTCTCAAGGTTGATAGAGGTATTACATCATCTCCTTCAATTACATATCTAAAAATTTCACCAACCGAAGATGTCATGGGTGATATTTGAGAATCTGAACCGGGGGGAAGTTCTAGGGCAGCTAGTTTCTCGGAAACCATTTGTCTGGCTAAGTAAATATCCATTTTTTCTTCAAAAATTAAACTAACAATTGATAATCCAAAGATAGTTCTAGATCTTGAAGATACCACACCCGGAACGGTATTCATAATTTTTTCAATGGGAATTGTAATTTGCATTTCCATGTCTTCTACTGAAATACTTGAAAGTTTGGTTACAATACTAACTTCTGTATCACCGATATCAGGATAGGCTTCAAACTCTAACCTGTTCCATGACCAAATACCGGCAAAACAAAATAAAATTGATACAAAAAGAAGTAAAAATCTTCTCTTCAATATAAATCTTAGTGTTACTCTTGCTGTTGATTTAGATACCAATTGAGAGTCCTTTAAGTAGTATCACGTTAGAGTCTATAATAGACTCTTCTATTTCTAAACCACGTTCTATTTCAATCAACTCATCCGTTTCAGATGAAATTTCTACTTCCCTTCTTTCGAATACCGTCCCTGTTTTTTTTATAAACACATAGTATCTCGCATTGTAACTGAATACACTATTCTTAGGAACCATAAGACCATTATGACTAACCTGAAACTTTACTTTCCCATACATTCCAGGCCTTATTTTGTCATCTTTATCTAAGAGTATGATACGAGTCCTAGCTTTTCTTGTTTCAATATTTAAAACTTCGGCAAGTGCCTCTATTGTCCCATCAAAAGATTCTCCAGGTAATGATGGAAATTCTAATTTACATTTTAATCCCTTTCGTAGTACATTTATTTCTGTTTCGGGCAGATCAGAAACTAACCAAACTGTACCTGTCTTTGCACCTTTCATATCCCCTGGAGAAAATCCCTCCCTACGAAGCTTTGCTTCATTTTCAGCGAGATTTGTTTCCCGAGCAAATAGTTCAGTTGATGTATCATTCAACTCTTTTCCTGTAGATGCACCGTGTTCATAAAGATCTTTTGTTCGATTATAATTAGTCTTAGCAACCTGAATAGAGAGTAAATTTTGGATATATGCAGAGTATGTTCCTGTTAGCTCTGGGGAAGCAAATAAAACTAATGGTTGGCCACCTATCCTCTCTGCATTCTTTACTTTTCCAATCACAGTAGCCGGTGCCTTTAAATCTATGTCTATTTCAATTCTCTTTACAAGAGAATAACCAAAAAGAGCAAGCTGTGGGTGCTTACTAGAAAATTCGATGAACTTTCCTCCCTCTTGTATTTTGGGTGGATCATAATTTGCCATAGAGTCTACTTGTGAAGGTACTTTTTTACATTGAATATTGAGTGTTAATAATATAATAGGAAGACATAGCTTAATAGAAATCATTCTTTATCCACCTCTAATATTCGAGAAGAAACATATAATAATTGAATATATGATTTTCTATACATCCAAAATGAATCATAATATTGGCTCTGAGTTTCTAACCAGTTTCTCTGTGCTTCCAAAAAATCTACGATTGTAGTACCACCTTTTAAATATCCATATCTTACAGTTTCTAATACTTTTTCAGAAAGTTCAAAAATTTCTTTGTATCTATCATAATTTTCTTTTGCAATTTTAAACTCTGCAAGACTATTTCTAATTTCGGTTCGTAAATTTAATTCTACATTCTTTAAATACTCTTGTTTCTTTGATAAAGTAGACTTAGATTTGAGTATATTACCCTGGTTTCTATTAAAAACGGGTAAAGGCAATGTGAGAAATGTTCCATAATATTTTTCGCCATTTTGTGGATTGGAAATAAATCCTACCTCTGGCTGTGGATATGCAAATGATTCCTCTAAATCGACTTCTTTTCGGGCTGAATCCAATTGGGCTAAATACGAAACAAGGTCAGGTCGATTGCTGTAAGAGTAACGATACAATTCTTCTTCAGAATCAAAACTGGTAGGTATATCTAATTGATCAGATTGTCGTATTACAAATTCTTTATCTGTTCCTAAAAGTACTCCGAGTTTACGATTTTCATTTGCCAGATTTACCTGTTCAACTGAAAGTTGTGCTAAGTATTTTTGATCTAAAATCTGAGTCCTGGAATATTCAGTCTTTGTGATTACTTCATTTTTAAGTCTTAATTCATTTACCTTCAAGAGATCTGAAGAAAACTTTTTTGCTTTTTCGTATAGCTTGACTTTCTCACCAGATAGCCAAACATCTAACCATTTATTTGCTGTTATAAAAAATAAATTTCTTTGAAATTCCTTTAAATTTTCACGTGCTACCCGTAAATTATTTTTAGCAAGCTCAATTGCAAATTGTCTTTGTCCTGCTACAGGAATACGCATTGTCAATTGAAACCAATCCTGACGGTTTAGTGGATGAAATGGCTCTTTTCTACCACCTACTCCAATTGTATTTCCACTAAAATCTTGAGGATAAGTATATGCATTGCGAATGGATTGCCCTTCACTCCTAACGATTACTTGGTTATTAAAATTAGGATTGGGAAGTAAACTAGAAGTTATCACTTCAGATCTTGCTATCTCAAGATTTAATTTCTCAGCATCATATGCAGGATTATTTTTATTTGCTATCCTTAAACTTTCTTTCCATCCTATACTTTCTTCTGAGTGTACTACGGAACTTATAAATAAAATTATCAAAAAGAATAAGACATTTCTATATGGTACTTTACTATCGATCTTCAATACCATCTTTAATCTTCCTATCTTGATTTTATTTTTCAAAAGGACTTTTTTCTTTCATACCACACTTTGAACAAACTGGTGTATAGAAAGAAAAAGGATCTTCTTTACTTTCTGGATGTTGTAGTGATTTAACTTTTTTATATACTAAATGAAAAATTGGATACAGTAATTTTATAGTAGCTGAAAGTACTATAGCATAAACAAAATAGTGTTGGGTTTGTATACTCATACTGCCTCCCGTAATCTTTTATAAATCGGAACTGTAAAAATAACTATTAAAACTTCTAAAAGTCCAAATCCTGCCGAAAGTATACCGAAGGAATTTTCTTTGTAAACTTTCTGTAAGTAGTTCAAAAGGAATACCGAACAAATTGGACCCAGCATAAAGCCAATGGAACCAAATCCAGTAAAACCTGCCATCACAGACGCATTGTACTCTCTTTTAGCCATAGAGGCAGCCATGATCATAGACGGAACAAACATTACCCCAGCCCCCATCCCGCAAAGTAGTAAGACCCAAACCAATAACTGAGTATCTAAAATAAAGCCTGAGATTGACAATGAAATCCCATAGACCAACGAGCCAACCATGACTAAAATTGTAGCTCCTGTTTTTCTAGATAAGAGTGCGAATGGCAAAGAAAAAATACTCATTGGCAGAAGTACCAAAGATAAGTAAATCCCCACCTGCCCCGAACTTAATCCTAAATCTTCTCTGAGGTGTAAATTGAAGCTGGTTACAAAAAAACCAACAGTAAACCTATCAATGAAATTATAACTATACGGTACTACTAAAAGACGATTTTCATTAAATGCCTTAAACCAATCTTTCAGATTTATTTTTTTAAAATAGTGGTATTCATAATCGTTCAAAAAAATGAGTGATACTAATCCTATAAAGATCATGAGTGCCCCTGCAAACAAAAAGGGGATGTCTGGATTTTTTCGACCCAATATACCCAGGGGAGATCCCAGCCCAACTCCCAAACTAAGAACCATTCCTGCTATCCCCAAAAGCAAACCTTTTCTATGGTACTTTGAATTTGGGTCATTTTCTCTGTCTGCGATTAGAGAAAGGAGAAGCCCAATGACAAATATGTGACATGCACCCTCTAAAAATCGAAGAATGTGCAATTCTCCCAGATCTTTGGTCTGGGACAGGAGAAAAAATAAGATTCCATCTAAAAAGGAAAACACTGTGATAAACCATTTTCTATTCCCATATTTATCAGAGAGAAAACCTGCTACTGGAGAGAAAAGAAAAGAACCCAACATAGCCACACTCATAAAGTAGGAAACCATAAGATTGTCTCCACCCAGCTTATCTTTTATGATATCTTTGAAAACTGGTACAATCATAGTTACGGGAAGCATACATAAGAAAATTAAACTTAAGGTTAGAAATGGGATTTCGAGGCTTTTGGCATTTTTTTTGCCTGAATTCATAATAGATAATTTCATTAAAACAGTGAATTTGTAAATCTATTTTAGAAAATCTCTATATCTTATGTTAGAACTGACTTTCTAGAAATTTTTAGGACTCAAAAGATATTAGTTATTGGTTAGAAGTGTGATAGAAAAAATTAAAGATCAAATTTTATCTAAAGTTTTTATGTTTGAAGGATCTCATTAAATAAATATGAAA
>CAMCZP010000065.1 GCA_945887855.1 Leptospira interrogans serovar Manilae
AATGATCCCCTCTACCCTCTTTTTAAATCTAGATCAGACCGTCAAGTTGTGCGAGATTTTGAATCTGAAGGAAGGGATCGGGAAGCAAATTCTATTTTGAAAACTATGCTCGCACAAAAGGAAGATCCAAAGTTTGCCTATTCCTATGCACTTGCAATTGAGCATACTTACAAGAGAAAAAAACAAAATTCAATTCCCATTTTAGAAACCTTTTTTGAAGAGGTCAAACAAGATCCAAAATATTTACCCGAAATTGCTCCCTCTGTTTTACAATTAACTGCAGAAACTTATGAAGAAAAAGGAGATATTAGACGTGCAAAGGAAATCTATGAAACAATTTTAAAGGAGTATCCTACCTTTTACAGAACAAATGAAATGAAGGTAGCATTGGGAACTATCGCGATTAGGGAAAATCCAAATACTATACCAGAATATTATATTGAAGTTTATGGTAATTCCCTAAATCGAAAAAATTCCTTGACTGTGGTAAGAGAAATTTCAAGGGCAATTGATTCTTTGCCAACCTATCAATTGCAAAATGAAAATCTACTTACAAATATCTCAAATGCAGATTTAAAAACTAAAAATAATGAGCTTCACAGTTATCTTAATTATCTTTATGCAAAAAATATTCGAAAAGAAGATAAATTTGAAGAAAGCAACAAAGAAATAGAAAAGTATCTATCTACTCTTTCTAATGATTCCTATGTATACCTTTCATCATTGATGCTCCAATATGAAAACCACCGGGATCTAGGAAAGTACACTATAGCACAAAATTCTCTTCTTAAATTAATTGAAAACTATGAATACAAATCGGGCATTGAAATTGATACAGATATCATAGAAAATACATTGCAGTCAGCTGAGAGTTTAGCTAAAAATTCTGAACTGAGAGAAAATTTCAAATTAGCATTAGAAAATTATGAAAAAATCAACCTATTTCTCTCCGCATCCATTGAGAAAAAATTACCCCTCCAGGGAGTTTATGACCAATATGCAACTTACTACCATCGAAAAATGATAGAAACATCACTCAATCTCTCTCAAGGAAAAAGAGATTCAAAGTTAGATTCTCTTTTGAGTGATGCAAATATTTTAACTGGTAGCAAAATAAATTTATTGGGAACCACAACGAAAACGCTTTCAACACTTTTAAATTTTAAAGTAGTAAAATATTTTATAGATTTCAAAGATTTCAATTATATTTCTACTTATAATAGTGATGCATTTGAAATTCCAGAAAATTTTTATGTAAAACGAAAAGATTCTGCTTTAAGATCTATGGATTTGGGTGCTATTTATGGTTATTCATATCTTTTGATTTCAAGGGCTGTTTTGAGAGAATCCATTTATTTAGAAAAACAATCTCTAACGGAATCCAGAAAGAAAAATATATTAGAAGAATTAAAAGAAGCCGAACTAAACCTCCAATGGGTAATCTATGCCAATCCTAATTATAGCGAAGCATATTTACTTTTAGGATGGTTGTACCAATACATTGATATCAGAAAAAGAAGTTTTTTAGAGGGAGAGGATAAGAGAGAAGAAGAAATCTTTGAGTCCCTTTATACTAAATTTTTTCCACTAAAGTATTTGGAGGAAAATGTTGAATTATACAAACAAATCATAGAATTTAAAGGCAAAACAAATAATCATAAATTATTTTCTGATCTCCATTTAAATTTAGGTAATACTTATTTTCTACTCAATGATTTTGAAAATGCAGTTAAGGAATATTCAATTGTAGAAAAAAGTTCAAAATATATAATTCCTAGTGTTCAATTTGATAATTATAAACAAAAAACTATCTATTTATATAACTTTGCAAGAGCAAATATATATGCTGGAAAAATTGAAAATGCAATCCCCTATTTAGAAGAAGCAACTTCTATATATTACAAAGAAGAGTACTATCCAACTGTAGCAAAAATAGGAATCAATAAAGAAAATGATAAATTAAATTCAGAATTACTTGAAACCAGAAAAAAACTTACCTTGTTAAATTCACTGCTCGGGCTTGCCGAAATGGAATTGGATAACTATAACCAGGCAATTTTTCGATTCACTACTGCAGTCTCAATGAATGGGGATACTAAATACATCAATGATATTGGATTGTACAATTCCTTAGCACTGTGTTACCAAAAAATTGGTGACTATAATAAATCTGAAGATGCTCTAAAGAAATCAGATTTGGAATTTAGAAATAAACAAAGTAGATTGAGAAAAATTCTGAACTATTCTATTTGGGATACACTATTTCCAGAAAATTTAAGAGTCATTGGGGAAGGTAGATTCCCGGGTGAAATGCCAGATGAATTTTCAAATCTTCTGGGTCAGGGAATACGAATCCAAAATAGCATTGATAATAAAGAATTTACAAAAACTTCTGAATTGATTGAAAAAAGGTATGATTTTTTAAAAGAAAATTCCTTAGAAAAAAATACATCCGGTCGTAAGATCATGGAAAAAAGTATAGTAAGCTTAGCTTATAATGAATACCAGAAAGGAAATTTTTTACAATCTTCAGATCTATATACAAAAGATTATAGAGAAAAAGCATCTAGCTCAATGGAAGATGCTTTTAATTCTTATTTACGATCTGATATTGCCCTTTTTTCCCATATTGAAGAAAATTCTGAACCTAAAGAGAAGTTATTAGAAGAATTAAATAACAATATTAAATTTCTAAATTTATTTAAGATCGAGAGATTTAAAGAATGTAGTAAAAAATATCCTGATATTGAAAAAGAAATAAACTTTTGTGAAATTGACTTTTATAAAAAATATCCAGATCATGAAATATCCCTAGCAAATAATTATTTTTATTTAGGTGAAATCTATTTTAGTCAAAAAAAGTTTGAAGAAGCTGCCTATTTCTATGGTCTTTCCATCAAAAAATCCACTTCTCCAGGGAATATCCCAACTGCAGAAATAGGTTTAAATTCAGATCCATACACAATGAAACAAAGGTGCAGACTCAAAATTACAGCTGCCATTTCTTTCTTAAGAATTAAAGAAAATAACAAATTTTTAGAATATTTAAAGGATGCATCCTACATTGCAGATGAATTTCAGCTTTTTAAAGAAACACTAACAATTCAATATTTACTAGCAGAATACTATTATACTACTGGAAAAAATAAAAATGATTTTCAATCATCAATTGAATACATTAAAAAGATTGAATCTTTAATTAAAAATAACCAGGGATTATTTTATACTTTAGATAATACTTTTTTTATTAACCTTTATACTTTAAGGAATTTCAACTATGTTAAACTTAGAAATATTGAAGAATTGAGGATTTCAAATGAAAAACTTTTCAGTGCAATTTTATACAATGAAATACTTACAAATGAATACAAATTCCAAGATGAAAATTTATTTTCTAAGCTAAACGAACTACAATTAGCAATTAGAGAAGATAATGAATTAAATATAAGAATAGAAAATACCCTGCAGGCTAAAAGAGATAGTAAATCTGTACTACAAGAGAAAGCGAATAATTTAGAGATTATAAAAAATAGGTATACAAAACTATTGTCTCTGATTCCAAAATCTATGGATATAAGATCCTGGATGGATAAGGTCAATCAAAAACAGATAAACATTGAAAAAGATACATGTCTTTTAGAGGTATATTCAAATAAAGAAGAAGTTCTGTTTAATGTTACAACTTATCCTAATATCTCAAAATTAGAAATTTCAAGTTCTAAAAGTTTCAATCAAGATTTAGAATCCCTTTTATCGGATTTCCCGGATATCAAAAAAATAGTATACAATCCTTCAGTAGACACATTTCAATTTAATCTTTCCCAATTAAAATTCAAAGATAAAACTTTATCAGATTTCTATGAAGTGAGGCATATATTTAAGATCAGTCAATTTATAAGAGAAACAGGATTTGATTTCTCAAGACTAAAAAGAGTAAGTAGTATCACAAATCCTAAAAATAAATCTTTTAGTATTAAAGATTCAGATTCTATTGTAAAAAAAGTAAATTTACGATCATTTGGATCAAATGAATTAAAAAATTATTTATCCGATACAGATATTTTGGTAGGATCCTTAGATTTTTATAATAAAAAGATGTTTTTGGGAGAAAAGAGAGAAGGCTTTATCAATGCCAAAGAGGTGGTTGAAAACCAATGGAACATTCCTTTGGTAATCATAAACAATTATGAAAGAAGTGAAACTAATTTTTATAAAGTAGGTTTTCTATATGATATTTTAAACTTCTCAGGTGTTCAATCTGTATTACTACTTGAAGATTCACCAAATGTAAATTCTACAAAAGAAAAAATTCTCTCAGATATGCCAAACTCAAATTCTACCATCCAAAAAGAAAAATTAATCTTACTAGGTGAAAAAATAACTCCATATCCTGAAGACCAAAAAGTTTATGAAGATGAGTTTTTAAAATTTACAAACTTAGGAAAAAAGGAAGAAAGAAATAGAAATTATTTAGAATCAATAAAATATTTTCTACAAGCAAATTCTGTGCTCCCCGACAATCGCCCCGATTTACAGATAGAATCTGAAATAAATTTAAATCGATTGAAAAAGAAATTGTACCCTGATTTTGATTTCTTAAAAAATTATAAAGAAATTTTTAAAGTTTTTTCTAATGTACAAGTAAATAAAGAAACTTTTTTATTCAATGCTTTGGTTACTTGTTATGAGGATCTAGGAAATAAAAATTGTAATTATTTTTATAAAGAATTCAAAAATTTAGATAGTCCTAATGAAACAAATTCATTTATCATTGATTATTATAATTCTATCTATGAAGGAAATATCAAATTCATAATTGAAAATAAGATGAAATTTAACTCTGTCAGAAATTTCAAAGATTTATACCTTCATTCACTTAATCTTGCAAATTTATATTCAAATTTAACTCTCTGGACTTTTGCACTTGAAGAAATTAATTTAGCATTAGAAAAAACAGGTTCTAAATATGAAACTGAATATGCAAATTCTATAAAGTCAGATATTTATTATGAATATTTTTTTATAAATGGAATTGATATCAATTTAGATAACAAAGAGAAAATTACATTCTATGCCAAAAATAGATTTTGGGATAAGTACAATGAAAAATTAAATTCTATGTTTTTAAAAGAACCGGACAGTTTTAAAAGGGAGTACCTAAAAAGAATTTACAAATCCTATGAACTCATGGAAAATTCCCCTGATTTCCAGCCAATTTCTCTCAGCCCTATTTTTTTAAAAACGGGAGAGCCCTCTTTATCCTTATTAAAAGAAACAGATCGTGTATTCCTATTCTATTTATTGGTAAACTCCCTTCCCTTCCAAAAAGGAGATGAGTTGAATAACCAATTTGATTTGTTATTACAAACAGAAAAATCTTTAAAAAATACAAATAAATCTTTATGGTTAGAAGTGCAATGGGCATTGGCATTGTACTCAAGAGGTGATGTAAGATCATCAAAAAATTACTTTCTAAAATTTACTGAGGATTACCAAGAAAACTTTAGAGAACCTTCTTTAAATAATATGTTCTTGTTATTGAAGTACAAATTATCAAAGACAGATGAAGAAATCGAATTTACTTCTGATGAAAAATCATATTTAAAAAATTCATTTAAAGAATGGTATACATTTTATGAAGATGTAGAATCTATAAACTCGGTAGACCAATTTTATTCAATTCTTACATCTCTTATCTCTTCAAAGAAAAATCAAAAATTAGATCTATATAATAAAAGGGAATTAATAGATTTCTTAACTTTCTTGATGATGGAAGCAGAAAATAAAAAATATTGGGATGTAGTACTAAACCTTACTTACTATAGAGAAGTTATTAACTCTATAAATGATAAGATCTATGAGTCTCCAAAATTTTCAGATATTCCTTTGTTAAATAAATCTATATCAAAAATTTTACTTCAGAAAATTCCTGATAATCAAAGCTTCATAGCACTTTCTGATATCGGAATTAAAACATATAAAATTTTAATTGAAAAGAACAAAATTTCTGGAGAGGAGATTTTCTCTGACAACAGGATACAAAAAGATTTAATCCTAAATTATCTAAATTCTATTAAAGAATATGGAGAATCTGTACTACAACAGAAATATATAGAAGAGATTTATAGAGAAAAACTAATTTTAGAAAAGAATAAAACTACTTATTTATATTTTCCATCTTATCATTTTAAAGTTTACTTACATCCAAATGAATATGATAAATTTTATTATGTTTTATCGCTAGAAGAAATTAGCAAAAGGGAATTATCCACAACACATAGAAATTTTAATCCACCCTACTCCTTTGAGATCACCTATAAACCTAGTACAGGAAAAGAAAAGGTACTTTTTGATCTCATTGAAATGGAAAAGAAACTTCTTCCTGCCGGAAAAAAAGGGAAAGAAGTGCTACTCTCCAACGAAACTTTGAGCCTAAAAAATAATAAGTCATTGGAGTTCAATGATGAGCCCCTACGTTCCATAAAAGGAACTAAGGTGAAAAAATCTGCATGGATCTACTCAGGTTCCAGGCTGGGGCAATCTTCGTTAAAAAATGATGATTTCACCCAATCTCTGCTTTTTATCGACAAACTCAAAGAAGGTGTGGGAGTTGTATCCGTTGGCTTGCAGGCAGACACCCATACTTCCTATTTCATTAAAGAATTACTAAAAATAAATGGACCCGATAGTTTTTTTGAACGTTACACAGATGCAATAAATTCCATCAAAAAAAGGTTCAATGAAGATAGATACTGGATTGGACTGAGACCCTATTCCAACGTTTTTTTAAAGAATGATTGAGCCCAAAGGATTGTTCTGAAAAATAGGATTAGAAGAATAGGATTTACATGGATTTTAAACATTTGGACAGCAAATCCTATTTGAAAGGTTTATACAAACCGATATTCTAAATATGAGTAGAGGCTTTCCTAAAATGTCACACAAAGTTTTCTTTTTATTTTTTCTATATCTGAATTGCCAATCCTCACCAGATGTCACCCTCAACAGTTCGGATGCAAAAAAATCAGAATCTAGGGCAATAGAAATTCCTGTAGAGGAAACCTCCCCACTGTTATCGAGAGAAGAGATGCTAAAAGAGACTGCTCTCCTTTTTAAAAAATCTCAAAACAATAAAAATCATTTTATCCATCCCAATGGGACCCATTATACCAATGATAGGGCTGTTTTAGAGCTCCAAAGTTTTAGTGAAGTCATAGGTAGAAATAATATCCAATACTCCCTGAACAACTCTGAGTACCAAGACTACACAGTGCCAATTTCTCTCACTGAATCAGGAAAAAACACTGTAAAATTTAAATCTATGGATCGGTTGGGAAACATTGAAGAAACTAAAGCTGCCAATGTGTATGTGGATAAAAATCCCCCCACCCTTCTTGTTTGGATGCATGGTAAAACACACAAACGACAGGATATCCATTATTACAATGCACAATCTTACCTAAAGGTAGAACCAGCAGATACAGAATCAGGCATCAAAGATGTATATGTGAATGTCAACAATGAGGGGTATTTACCAATCTCTTATCTTCCAAAAACCTTTTCAGAAGCAAAATTTTATAGTCTACAAGCTGTTGCGATGGATAATGTACTACAAAAATCTAATGAAATTAGTATAAAATTTGCGGTAGATACCGAACCACCCACTGTTGGCATAAAAATCAGTCATTTGAGTAAGAACATAGATAAAACTATCTGTTCTACAAAATCAGTGATAAGCCTTACCTCCACTGATCTAGGGTCAGGTCAAAAACTAATTTATATCAAAACAAATGGATCAGAAGAATGGACAAACTACGCAGATGAGTTTAAAGTACCTTCCATTGCAGGCTTATACACTTTAGAATACAAAGGAACTGACAATGTAGGAAATGAATCCTCCGTACAATCCTTCTCCTGTTATATTGATAAAGAACCCCCCAAAACTAAGTTAGAAATTTCTAAGTAGTTTATACTTTTCATAGAAAAATTAGGGGAATGGTTCTAAATAATCATTTGCAGAAAAACTATTCTATTAATTACATTATACTAAAGAACAAAGTGTAAAAACTTATTCATGACGCAACTGCAATTACTATCTTTTTCCGCCGTTAGGCGGAAAAAAATCCTAGGATTGTTGCGAATAAATTTGCAAAAACTGACTTTTTGCAGGAACGTCATTCATATTTATCGATTAGTAAATGGTATTATTTTTTACTATCAAAGAGTACGTATTAGTTGTAGGAGTTGCATCACTAAAGGCAAGGAGAAAAGAGCTTACAAATGGAAAAATCAAGAGAGGAAAACTTACAATCCATCCAATCAATTGAGTTTGATTGTTTGATCATTGGTGGTGGTGCCACAGGAAGTGGTGCTGCTCATGATGCAGCCCTGAGAGGATTGAAAGTTGCTCTCCTAGAAAAAAATGATTTTTCCTCAGGAACCAGTTCAAGATCTACCAAACTTATCCACGGGGGGGTGAGATATCTATCCCAATTTCATTTTGGTCTTATAAGAGAAGCTCTTTCAGAAAGAAAGCATCTTTTAACAAATGCACCACACCTGGTAAAACCTTTAAAATTTGTATTACCTTGTTATAAAATATATGAAAAACCCTACTACTCCATTGGGTTGACTCTGTACGATATTCTAGCAGGGGATAGCGGACTACCGGGGCACAAAGCTATCTCAAAAAATTCCACAATCCAGGAATTTGCATCTATTAAAAAAGAAAAGCTAAAAGGTGCTATCACATACTATGACTCTCAATTCAATGATTCCAGACTGAATGTATTGATTGCAAGGAGTGCTAAAAAAGAAGGTGCACTTGTTTTAAATAGAGTCGAAGTATTATCATTTTTAAAGGATAAAGGAAAATTAGTAGGAGCTATTGTAAAAGATAGATTTACAGGAAAAGAATTTACACTCAAATCAAAGGTAATTGTAAATGCTACAGGTGTCCATATCGATGAAATTCGAAAGTTAGATGATCCCAATGCTAAGGATGTTTTATCTCCCAGCCAGGGAATACATCTTGTATTTCCAAAAGAAAAAATACCCTGTGTGAGTGCTATGATTATCCCCAAAACCAAAGATGGAAGGGTAGTATTTGTAATACCATGGGAAGATTATATTGTAGTGGGAACAACAGATACTGCAATACATAAAATTGAAGATGAACCACTTCCCCTGGGTAATGAAATCCAATTTCTTTTAGATACAGTAAATGAATATTTAGATATATCCCTAACAAAAGAAGATTCCACATCTGTATTTGCAGGACTAAGACCATTGATTTCACCCGATGGTAATACAAATACAAAAAATATATCACGGGAAGAAGTAATACTTATTTCTGAAAGTGGTCTAATAACAATGAGTGGTGGAAAATGGTCAACCTATAGAAAAATGGCAGAAGACTTAGTTGACAAAGTTATTAAGGAAGGAAATCTTAAAGTTGAAAAAAAATGTAGTACACGATATTATGATTTTCCCGGAAAAAAAGATTACTCTGAAAATATCTATTTAAATTTAGTAGAAACCTATAAAATATCTACGGAAACTGCGAGAAGATTAAGAAATTATTATGGTTCCGAAGTTTATGAAATACTAGGTGATTCCCCAAAAGAGTTAAAAAAAGGATTAGAATACTACGAAGAGGAAATCAAACATTTTATTAAAAATGAATTTGCACTTTCAATCACAGATGTCATAGCACGAAGATTGCGGGTTCAATTCATAGATTTGGAAATTGCCAGATCACTCATAGAGCCAATAGGTTCAATTTTAGCAAAAGAACTTAAATGGACGCCTGCAAAAAAAACGGAAGAGCTCCATGATGCAGAAAAACTAGTTTCTTCTTTAGAAAAACACATACGAAATTAATTTTAGGAGAAGTGATGGAAGCAATAGATAAATCCAAAGTAAGGATTTTTGATACAACACTTCGGGATGGAGAACAATGTCCCGGTGCAGCTATGAATGAAGACGAAAAATTAGAGATTGCCCATCATCTCGCCAAAATGAAAGTAGATGTGATTGAAGCCGGATTCCCTGTATCCTCCCCTGTCCAATTCAAAGCCGTTGAACGTATTGCACGAGAAGTAGAAGGACCTATAATTGCAGCGTTAGCTCGAGCTACAAGAGGTGATATAGAGTCGTCTGCCAAGGCAATTCAACCTGCAAAAAAAAGAAGAATTCACACATTTCTAGCTACATCCCCCATTCACATGAAATACAAACTTGGTAAAACGGCAGCAGAAGTTTTGAAAATGGCACCGGAAGCCGTTCGAATTGCCCGTGATTATGTAGAGGATGTTGAATTCTCTCCCGAAGATGGAACAAGATCCGATTGGGAATTTTTACGTGAAATTTGTGAAGCTGTAATTGAAGCCGGTGCCACCACCATCAATGTTCCCGACACAGTGGGCTACACCACCCCAGAAAAATATGGAGAACTATTCCAATTTTTGACTACAAAAGTAAAGGGTGCTGACAAAGTTATTTTCAGTGCACATTGCCACAATGATCTAGGACTCGCAACAGCCAATTCTCTATCTGCCATTAAAAATGGTGTAAGACAGGTTGAGTGCACTATAAACGGAATTGGGGAAAGAGCTGGTAATACAGCTATGGAAGAAGTGGTGATGGCGCTCCGAACTAGAAAAGATTTTTATGGTATCACAACTAATATCCAAACAGAACTAATAAGTAGAGCAAGTTATCTTGTAAAAAATATCACCGGGATGGTAGTTCAACCAAACAAAGCTATTGTTGGTGCAAATGCATTTGCACATGAATCCGGAATCCATCAGGATGGTGTGATTAAAAACCGTGAAACATATGAAATAATGACTCCTGAATCAATTGGTCTTGAATCTAATAGAATGGTATTGGGCAGGCATTCGGGAAGGGCCGGTTTTAAAGATAGGATTATACGTTTGGGATTTAATCCCAAGCAGGAAGAATTAGACATTGCCTACTTACGATTCTTAGAAGTTGCGGATAAGAAAAAAGAAGTTTTTGATGAAGATTTAGTTGCACTCTTCACGGAAACACACAGAAAAAGTCTAACCACTAAATTCAAATTAGAGTACTACCAGGTAACTTCTGGAAGTAGGACTGTCCCCACAGCTACAATTAAAATCTTAGTGGATGATGTTACAATTGAAGAATCCTCTACCGGGGATGGTCCTGTTGATTCTGTATTTAAATCTATCCAAAAAGCTACCAAAATAGTTCCTGAGTTGAATAAGTTGGTTATCTCCCCTGTAACTGAGGGTTCTGATGCCTTTGCAGAGGCAAGTGTTACAATTACCCTGGAAGGAAAACGAGTGGTTGGTAAAGGAAGTTCAACCGATATCGTGGAAGCATCCGCATTGTCTTACATAGACGCCCTAAATCGCCTGTGAAAAAATTTTTCCAAAGTGAATTATACAAACTAGATCCATACGTCCCTGGGGAACAACCCAAGAGTGGAAAAAAGATTATAAAATTAAATACCAATGAAAATCCATATCCACCGTCCCCTAAAATCAAACAAGCTATCTCGGAAATTTTAAAAAAAGGTTTGCTTAGAAAGTATCCAAGTCCAAACTCCGATGGGCTTAGAACAGCTATTGCAAAGTACCATGGTATCTCAGACGATATGATCTTGGTTACCAATGGTTCGGATGAAGGCTTAAGTCTGTTATTTCGTGCAGTATTATCTCCCAAATCAAAGGTTGTAATACCCTTTCCAACCTACTCCCTTTACCCAATCCTAACAGAATTAGAAATGAATTCCAGTACTGTGGAAAAGATTCACCTCTTATCCAACTTACATTTTGATTTTGAAAAAATGAAAAAGGCAAAAGGTGAACTTCTCGCATTTGCATCACCGAATGCACCCACAGGTATACTTGAAGATGAAAATAAGTTACTTTCTCTGATATCCCATTTTCCAGGGATGGTTCTATGTGATGAAGCCTATATTGATTTTTCACCCCCGGGGTCTTCTCTCATACAATTTGTAAATAAATATACAAACTTAGTTATATCCAGAACATTTTCCAAATCCTATTCTTTGGCAGGATTGAGAGTTGGGTACCTTGTAAGTCATGCAGAAAATATTCTTCTATTACAAAAGCTCAAAGATTCATACAATTTGGGAATGTTGGAAGAAGCAATTGCAACGGAAGCATTGAAAGACAAAAAGTATTTCGATAAAGTGATTAGAGTTATCATTAGATCAAGAGAAAAACTAGCAGATGATCTCAGAAAAATGCTTTTTACAATCTTAAAAAGTGATGCAAACTTTTTATTTGTAAAACCACCTATCAATGTCAGTCCGGTTAGATTATTTGAACATTTAAAACACAAAGGTATTTATATAAGATATTTCAAAGATGATTTTTGTAAAAGTTATTTACGTATAACAATTGGTGATCCCAAAGAAAACAAAATTCTCCTAAATGAAATCCAAGCATATTTATTAAAAAAATGATCCATCACAGTCTGGAGTTAAAAAGGTTAAAACCCAAAAGTTTTGATAAGCTTTTATCTTTGGGCTATAGACACTTCGGGGACTATTTTTTTTGTTATAGCCATGTTTTACATGATGGAGTAAAGGCTACTGTCTTACCACTCAGGATTGATCTGTCTAAATTTAAATACTCAAAAAGCCAAAAAAAAATAATCAAAAAAAATTCACAATCAAAAGTAAAATTAACTCCCGTCACACTTTCAGAAGAAGTTATTTCTTTATTTGAAGAACATAAATTTAAATTTTCATCCAATATTCCCCCTGATATACATGCATTTTTAGGTGAAGATTTAAATATGTATCCTTGTGAATTATTACAAGTAAATGCATATTGGGATAGTATTCTTTATTCCGTTAGTTTTCTAGATATTGGAAATGAATCAACATCATCCGTATATGGAATGTTTGCATTTGAATATGGATTTTTGAGCCCGGGTATATATACTATGCTATTAGAGATAGAATATTCAATCAAAGAAAATAAAAAGTACTACTATCCCGGTTATTGTTATGATATAAGTTCGTACTACGATTATAAGAAAAAATTTTCCGGTCTGGAGTACTATGATTGGGAAGGAAACTGGTATCCATACAATGAATCTGATTGAAATACTAAAAAAGGATGTTGATACCCATCCCGTTCTTAAAAATAAATGGCTTGAAAAAATTCAAACTAACCTATCATTAGATGATCTCAAACTTTGGCTCTCTCAAGAATATTTTGTATCAATTGATTTTGTAACTTGGTTTTTGATAGCATCTTATAAAACGGAAGATTTAGACATACGAATAGTCTTGGTTGAAAATGTATGGGAAGAGTTAGGTGAGGGAATTAAAGAAAATTCACATATTGAAATACTTAAGAAATTTTTAGATAAAATTAATTATAATTATTCATCTCTAAAGGCATTTTCCCAAACAAAAAAATATTTGGATGTGATGAGAAATATAATTGAGACAGATATTTTTATGGCATTGGGTGCACTCGGACCCGCAAATGAATATCTTCTCAAAAAAGAGTACGGAAAAATGTATTTATCTTACAAATCATTAAAATCCAAAGAAAATTTACCCGATGGATCATTCTTTGAAGTCAATTTAAATGCCGATGAAGGTCATAGTAAAAAACTATTTTCATTGATTCAAAAAGTTTGTGACACAGATCAAAAAAAGAAATTGGTAATTGAGGGAAATTTAAGAGCATTAGATGCAAGATCCTTATTTTATGATGGGCTACTATCCCATTGAACATTTGTTTTTTTGATTGATTTAATACCCTCAAAAATTACAGTTTTCTAAAGTCTTTTACGGAAAAAAAAATGATACCCGAATATTTTGCATTTAACCTACCCACAAAAATTGTATATAACCACGGTCTAGCTTCCAGATTAGGATCAGAACTGAAGGATTTCGGAAAACGGAATGCTCTTATCATCACCGACAAAGTAATTCGTAAAGCCGGTTTACTCAATAAAGTCCTAGAAGGTCTCCAGGGAAGTTTGATCAATCCAGTCGCTATCTTTGATGATGTTCCCCCAAATTCTGAGCTCAAAACAGTTATGGATGCAACCGAAATGGGAAAAGCAAATAATTGCACTTTGATAATTGCCCTCGGTGGTGGAAGCGTGATGGACACTGCAAAAGTTGCAAATATTCTACTCTTTAAGGGTGGTAAGATTGAAGATCATATGGGTGCACAGCTCATTAAGGGTCGATTGCATCCCATGGTTTTTATTCCTACAACTGCGGGGACAGGTTCCGAAGTGACATCCTTTGCAATGATCAGTGATTCTAAAAATGATGTAAAACTTCCCTTCACAGAAGATGCTGTACTACCAGACCTCGCAATTTTAGACCCTGAGATGACTCTTACCATGCCGCCAAAAATTACGGCAGCCACTGGAATGGATGCACTGACACATGCAATAGAAGCCTATGTCTCTTCTGAGACAAATCCAGTTTCAGAAGCATTATCTCTCCATGCAATTGAACTCATCAATCAAAATATTCTACAGGCAACAGCCAACCCGGATGATGTAAATGCTAGGGGGGCAATGCTAGTGGCTTCTTTTATGGCAGGAGTATCTTTTAACCATGCGGGTGTAGGAATTGTTCATGGAATCAGCCATGCCTTAGGCGGAGTGTACCACATACCACATGGACTTGCAAATAGTATTATCCTTCCATTTAGCATTGAACACAATATGGAAACCAGTGCTGCAAGGTATGCTCGTATTACAGAACACCTAGGTTTTGTAAATATAAAGCCAACTGAAGAACTTATAAAAGCTGTTGGTATGTTCAACAATGATCTTTTAAACAATGCTGTACTCCAGATGACTATGATTGATGAATGGTTGGTGGATTATAAGGCTAGAGCACTTGCTGAAAAGATACGCCTCTTAAACAGACAACTCTCCTTTCTATCCGGACATGCCACAAATCTTAAACAAGCAGGTATCAATGATGGTTTGGCAAAATTAGAACAGGTTGTGGAAACTGCCATGACAGATGGAGCCATGTTGTACAATCCAGTGGAAGTTACACGGGAAAAAGTTCGAAGAATCATCCAAATGGCATACAATCAGGATTTTCCTTCCATTAAAGTGAGTTCAGCAGATTTGAGAGCAGCCAGATCGGGTGTAATTGTACCTAAACTAAAAAATATTTTTTCTGATACAGAAAATATGTACGACATTTTGGGCGGATTCTATAATAAAATGGGGGAAGATTCCGGTTTGTCTAATGCACTCCTTTCTAGTGGATTAAAGGTTCGATTTGTATACACTAATCCGGATGGTTACTTAACAATTGATTCTTCGGGTACTCAGGTGAAAGTTTATCGTGGTAAAGATGGGGATCATGTAAATTTAGATGTTGAGATGACTTTGAGTGCTGATTTGGCTCATTATTTTTGGCATGGGCTTGTTAATGCAGTACAGGCTCTCACTCGTAGGGAGATCACAACAAAAGGAAATCTCCCCAAAGCTATGGCACTCCTGCCAATTCTCACACCTGCATATGATCTCTATCCTAAGTTTTTAATGGAACGTGGTTTGGGAAAATTGGTAGTACGATAGACAAATTTTAAGTAGTGTAAAAAGATTTTTTACACTACTTAATTTCTTCGTAATTTGGAAATATTTTATAAGTAATAAAAATACTGATTAAAAATATTGATAAGTGTATAAAAAATAACACATAATTTTTTAAAATAAAGCTACCCAAAGAAAAAAGTCCGGAATAAATTAAAATCAATCCTACTATAGA
>CAMCZP010000066.1 GCA_945887855.1 Leptospira interrogans serovar Manilae
CAAATTTTCGATCGCCGAAGCATTTTTTTTACCTATTAGAGTTAGGAGACTCTCATGAAAAATCTAATCCTTGCCCTAAACCAAGCCAATCTATCCCCCGATGGAATTGAATCTGTCTTGACAGAAATGGAAGTTTGGATAGACTCAAAAGTACTACGGAGCGAACAAAATCTGATGATAGAAACGATTGCCCCCCTCAAACGAGAAACCGACGGCATCCGAAGTGAAATACGCTTTCTTGCTGAAACCATGAAGCAGGGTTTTGCTCTCATGGATGAGCGCCTTTTACGCATGGATCAAAAATGGGAAGAGCGATTTCAAAAAATGGATCAGAAGTTGGAATTTACAAGAAAGCACTTAGAATTGCAGATGAAGGGTCTAGAACTCCAAATGGATTCTACACATAAGAATCTTGAGCTTCAAATCGCCTCTTCCCGTGAAAACTTGGAAACCCAGATCAAAGCTAATGACAGGCAGCTTGGATTGGTGCAAAAGCTTCTCTGGTTGGTTTTGACTTTGGTATTGGGACTTTTTGCGAAAGCTGTTCATTTGGTTTGATGCTTTATATTTTATAATTTAATTCTTCTTTTTTTAATTGCAATTTTTCTTTAATCCCACATTTAACCCCTTGGTAAAGCTGTATCTCTTGAACTAACACACCTTATGTTTCTATAGGTATGGATATTTTTATGATTGTTTCTATTTTAGAAGGATGATTGACTAAAAAGGGAGTGGCAGGAAGGAAAAATAAAAGCAGGCAACATACATTGCCTACTTTTTGTTTGGAGAGTTAGGAACTGATTAGAATTTTGTGTAAGTGGATGGGCAAGTACCAATAGCTGGAGTTGATGCGGTTAAACTTGCAGATGTAGCAGTTGTAACAGAAGAATCACCATAAACACAAGCTAGTGTTGGAATCAATGGAGTGGTCACTGCAAGTTTATCTGAGGATACTATATCGCTATTCAAATTTGCATTACTTAATCTCTGTAAAGCTGGAATCCTTATAACATAATCTTTCGTAGTTGCACTTGATGCTGTTATAGCACTTAAACAACTAGGACCATTGCTGGATATTGATAAAGCAGAGAATGTAGCAGCTAATGATGAGTATAGCCCAGCTACCAATGAATAAGTAACAGTATTTAATAAAGTAGCTGTAGTTTTGAAGGTAGTTAGTTCTGCAGAGGTCATGGGTCTCACTGCAGCGATTGCAGTTGGAGTGTATAGAGAAACAGTTGTATCATAGGATGTTGAGGAAGATGTAAGGATAGCCCTAGCACCTTTGATAATTGTTCTATTTCCTTCCACGCTTGTAGCCATATCACTAGTCACATTACTTACTACATAATAGCCTATATTTCCCGAGGCAGTTGTAACGTCAGCTGCAGATGCACATGCTACACCAATTGTATTGAGAGAAGTAATAGCAACAGTGTAGCAATTTTTTGGCCCTACGGATGAATCAGCTGTATTGGCAGCTATTAAAGTAGCTAAAGCTGTAGCAGTAGTTGCTGTTTTAGTACTCCCAAAGAAAGTAGAAGCAGCTACAGCGGTATTTATTGTTGCACTTGTTGTCGACCCAGCTATTACTGAAGCCATATAAGAACAAGCAGGGTAATTGGCTAAGGTAGTTGCAATGCTAGTAAAGTAAGCATCTGTAACGGTTATAATCGAGGAAGTGGATGTATAGTAGGTGCTACCTAAGGTTGATGAATTACAACCTCCACTAGGAACATTGTATCCTGTTGCTGAGTAAGTTACAACACTTGCTGCAGATGTCAATTTTTGAATTTGAGCACAGTTTCCACTGAGTAGACCATTGATATAGTTCACCAAAAGTGCAGTGGTTTGGTAACCTGAGCTGTCACTGCTAGAATGGCAGTTTGAGAATGATAGTCCTAAGAATAGTACTAGTGCTGAAAAATATAAATTATTTTTTTTCATGTTTACCCCTGTTTAATTTAGTTTGATTGGTAGATTCCGAGCTGGTATCCAGACTGGGAACTAATACTAATCAAAAATAAAAATGTGTAAAGATATTTTTTTTTATTTTGAAAATAAATTGTAGGAACCTTTCCCGAAAATTTTCGTCCCCCTTTTTTGGGGGTCTGAAGATGGATACAGATCCTGAACAAGACTTTCCCGCATTTGTAGTTTACTTTTTTCCTTTTCCTTTTCTGCAAGAATTCCAATAAAGGATACATCTAAATAATGAAAGGTACAGTATGAGTTCTTATAAAACAGAGTATACAAAATCAATCCAAGACAAGGAAGCTTTTTGGAAAGAAAAATCCAGTCTCATCCATTGGTTCAAAGAACCACAGAAAATACTTTCCAAATCAGAAGAAGGGCTCTATCGCTGGTTTGAAGGAGGGAGTCTCAATACCTGTTATCTGGCAGTGGACTTTCATGTAGAAAATGGTCGGAAAAACCAAGTGGCTCTTATCTATGACTCCCCTGTTACCCATACAAAACAAAAATTTACCTATGCCGATCTACTGAGAGAAGTCTCTATCTTTGCAGGCGTGTTACATGAAAAAGGGATAAAGAAAGGTGATCGTGTGGTGATCTATATGCCTATGATTCCTGAAGCTGTCTTTGCTATGCTTGCCTGTGCAAGGATTGGTGCAATACACTCTGTTGTATTTGGTGGATTTGCACCACACGAACTTGCCGTTAGGATTGATGATGCCACTCCCGATCTCATCATAGCAGCATCCTATGGTATAGAAGTTGAGAAAATAATTCCGTACAAACCACTTTTGGATGAAGCTTTGCACCAATCCAACCATAAACCATCTACTGTGATACTTATTCATAGACAAAATATGGAAGACTATATGGTGGTAGGTAGAGACTATTACTATCATGAACTAAAAGCAGATGCCAAACCCGTAGATTGTGTTCCTGTGGAAGCCAACCATCCCCTCTATGTATTGTATACCTCAGGTACTACAGGTAAACCCAAAGGTGTTATCAGAGAGAATGGAGGTCATGCAGTAGCAATGAAGTACAGCATGAAAGCTGTCTATGATATCAATCCAGGAGATGTATTTTGGGCAGCATCAGATGTTGGATGGGTGGTGGGGCATTCTTATATAGTATACGCTCCTTTGATTCATGGATGTACTACAATTCTATATGAAGGAAAACCTGTTCGCACTCCCGATGCTGGAGCATTTTTTCGAGTAATCTCAGAGTACAAAGTCAAAGTTCTCTTCACTGCCCCCACAGCATTCCGGGCAATTAAAAAAGAAGACCCTGAAGGTAAGCTCCTTAAACAATATGATCTATCATCTTTAAAAACACTTTTTTTGGCTGGGGAGAGAACAGATCCAAATACATTCCATTGGGCAAAAGATCTTTTAAAAGTTCCTGTGGTAGACCATTGGTGGCAGACAGAAACTGGATGGGCAATATCAGCAAATTTAATTGGAGTAGAAGTAAAGGAATCCAAAGCGGGATCTTCTAATTTTCCTGTTCCTGGATTTGAAGTAGAAATCTTGGATGATGGGGGCGTAAAATTAGAAAATGGAAAAGAGGGTTACATAGCCATAAAATTGCCTCTTCCTCCGGGATGCCTCCCCACACTTTGGAAAGATACAGAAAACTATAAAAAAAGTTATTTAACTCAGTATCCTGGGTACTACGTAACGGGGGATGGTGGTTACTATGACAAGGATGGGTATCTCTTTGTTATGGGTAGAATTGATGATGTGATCAATGTGGCCGGTCATAGGCTTTCTACGGGAGAGATGGAAGAGATCATTTCAAGCCACCATTCAGTGGCTGAGTGTGCAGTGATAGGAATTGCCGAAGAAATAAAAGGCCAAGTCCCTGTGGGTTTTGTAGTACTAAAAGATGGGCACCAATCCGAAAGTGGAAAAATTGAAATAGATTTAGTCCATTTGATTCGGGAAAAGATAGGAGCCATTGCCAGTTTTAAAAATGCAATGCTTGTAAAACGCCTTCCAAAGACAAGGTCAGGTAAAATTTTACGAAAGACTATGCGTAAATTAGCAGATGGTGAGGAGTTTTCTATACCCTCTACCATTGATGACCCTGCGATCCTAGACGAAATCAAAGAGGTTTTGATCAGTCATAAGGTGGGGAAAGCTTTTTCTTGAGCAATTGATTCTTATGGAGAATATTCGAAAAATATCAATTTCAGCCATCCAATTCAAGCCTCCTGAAAAAAATCCCGTCCTTGCAATAAAGCGACTATTGCCAATGGTAGAAGCCGCTTCTAAGATTTCAGATTTAGTTGTACTACCTGAATTAGCATGTACGAATTATCTATTTGACTCTAAGGAAGAAATTCTCCCCTTTGCAGAAAAGAAGGGAGGGTTTTTTTCTAGGGAATTACAAAATGCAAACCTAGGAAATGCTCATATTGTAGCTGGATTTATTGAACTTGGAGAAGATTCCAATCTGTACAACAGTGCCTACATTATAAAGCCCGATTCAGAAATTGAAGTATACCGTAAGACATTGTTATACGATGCAGATAAAAGTTGGGCAACCCCCGGGAATTTACCCTATCCCATCTTCCATATAAATGGATTTTCTGTGACTGTGGGCATTTGTATGGATTTAAATGATGATTCATTTACAAATTTTTGTGAAGCAAATTACATTGATGTGGTTGCCCTTCCTGTAAATTGGTTAGACCAAGATGAAGATATACGACCCTATTGGCGATACCGTCTGGACTATGACTGTATATTGGTTACGGCTAATACGTATGGAGCAGAAAAAGATATTTCGTTTCGGGGATACTCTACAATTATGTATTCAAATTATATCTTGGCGGAGATGGGTGCGGTTGGGGATGGTTTGATTTCTTATGAATATGAGGAGATTCTATAATTTGCAGAAGTGGATTACAATATTTCTGCCAATACTAGTTGGACTTTTAGTTTTAAGCTGTACTCCAGAAATTTACAAAGAAAATGAATCTAATTTTTTATATATTAAATCTGAAGAAGGAAAGCTTAAAAAATTTCCAACTGATAGTTTATGGATGGGATTTGAGAAAAGTTTCACTCCACAAGTTTGGGATTTGTCTATTCCGAAGAATTTAAAATCTTTGGAGATCACTTCCCCTAACTTTACAAATTTGGAATCTTTACCAGACATACCAAAACTGGAATATTTAAATTTAAGCGGAACACGTATTACTAATATTAAAACACTGCAAAGATATCCACTTCTTCATACATTAATTTTATCAGAAACTTCTGAAGTAAACTGGAAAGATATAAAGAACATAAAAAAACTAACAAGATTAAAGCTAGATAATACTAGCATAAAAAATCTTGAGTTTGTAAAAGATCTAAATGAGTTGAGACATCTAGATATTCGTAATACAGAAGTTACATCTTTGGAGTCTATTCAATTTTGTAAAAAACTAATAGACTTACAAATTGGAGGAACTCAAATTACCAATTTAAAACCATTGTATGAACTCTCTGATTTAACTTTTTTCGAGTTTGATAATACAAAAATAACCAAAGACCAAACAATGGAACTACAAAAAAAGTTGCCATTATTAAAGTTAGTTACTCGTTTGAAGTAATAGGTTTCTTTTCTCTGTTCCAAACTGCTGCAAGGAAACTTGCAATCAAGGAGTGAAAAAGGCTAGAAATAGCAGGAGGAACTGCTACAAATGGATCTGAAAAATTGGCTAGAGCTAAAACCACTCCCAATCCTGAATTTTGCATACCCACTTCAATTGAAATTGTTCGCGAGAGAATAGCATCGTTTGTAATTTTTTTTACCAAAATAAAGCCCCAAAAAAAACCTGAAACATGGAGAAGAAATACACTTCCCATTAGCACTACAGGGGATTCAAAAATTCTATCACGTGAGGATGCTATGATAGATGAAACTATCAAAATGATAAGCACAATAGAAGTAAAGGGAGCCAGATCTTTAAAATAAGTAATGATCCTTTTTATAACCAAAAGAATCCGATGACCAAGGGGAAACCAATGCAAATCAAAGTGACGAATTCTAGAAAGAAACATTCCTCCAAATACTGGTAGTATAACAACATTGAGCGTACTTTCAAAAAGCCCTATGCCATTGAAATCTAGTGTATTACCAATTAAATAAGATGCCAACAATGGAGTTAAGATTACAGATAAAAGTGTGGATAACAAAGTGAGAGTAACAGAAAGTGCCACATCAGCCCGTGCAATAAAAGCCAATACATTAGATGCAGTGCCACCTGGACAGGATGCAACTAAAATTAGCCCACTAGCTGTGGCTGGATCTAAATGCAAAAAATGTGCAATTGCAAATCCCGAGAGTGGCATAATAGTAAATTGTAATACAACTCCTATTGCTATAGGAATGGGTCTGGATAGTACCCTACTAAAGTCATCTGATGTGAGTGTCATACCCATTGAGAGCATAATAAGCCCTAAGAATTTGGAAATCAAATCAGATTTTAACCATGCAAAAATTTCTGGATTTGATAAACCAATTCCAACAGAAATACACATCCACACTGGAAAAAATATTGTGGCAAGACTTATTATTTTTAACATACCGAGATTCTCCATAAGCATTATTTCCATCCAACCCTATATTGGAAATGATTATTTCTAAATTTTTAGATTAGAAATGTTGAAAACTTTGACTTCTTGTGGAATCCTATTTTTTTTATAGACGATTCCTCCCTTTTTTATCTAGTTGAAACTAATGCAAGAAAGAGTGAATCCACACAAGGCAAATTTGCTCAAACTGATGGAGACCAATAAAAACATCAGTGGTATTAGGGAATTAGCATTCCAAATTAAAATCAAATCTATAAATGAACAGATATTAGCTATTCGTAATGATTTAAGTACTACAGGATTTCATATAGTCAGTAGGGAATTTATTAATTTTAGTAAAACTTTTGAAGAATTAGCAGATGAAATGCAGATCCTCATGGATGAAATGCTCGATGAAGTTGCACACAGTCTAAAAAAATCTAAATTAGATAAACATAGATTTCTCGCGGAGTCTCTTTCTAAAAAAAAAATATCCTCAACCAATGTTCACAACAGCACTTCTCAAGAAATAAATATTGCTACGTACAAAATTCCCAACCGTACTAAGTTAAAAAATATTATCAACAAAGCATCTTTACTCTCCCTCAAAGGAAACAATATCTTTATGCAATCTAAAATCACGGGAGCCTATATCCATAATAATGAAAAAAATAGTCTTTTAAATACATTAACAATCGAGCTTGGAGATATTATGGATAAAGTTAGAGTTCGTATTACTAATATAAAAAAAATTTGGATATAAAATGAAAAAAACTGAAATCATTTATGAATCAGAATCACACAAATGGATTATGATCACCAGAGATCCAAACAAGCTCTCTTATGTGATAGATACAAATGAATACCTAATAGTAAACAATGAAAATAAAGGTATTCTTTTAGATCCGGGTGGTTTAGAAATCTTTCCAGTAGTATTTAGCTCTATCAGTCGGGATTTTAGCCCTGATGATATCACACAGATTTTTTCATCACACCAAGACCCTGATATTATTTCCTCCATCTCGCTTTGGCTAGAAGTAAATCCTAATATAAAATGTTATATCAGTTGGCTCTGGACTACTTTTCTACCACATTTTGGTGGAGATGATTCAACCTATATCCCCATTCCAGATGAAGGAATGGATATTCATCATGGAAATGTAAACTTATCCCTTGTGCCTGCTCACTATTTACATTCCTCAGGAAATTTTCATTTGTATGACAAAGTATCTAAAATTTTTTTTAGTGGTGATATTGGTTCTGCCTTACTTCCAAAAGATTATGCGGATATCTATGTTACTAATTTTGATAGCCATATAAAACTTTGTGAAAAGTTTCACAAGCGTTGGATGGGCTCAGAAAAAGCTAAGAGAAATTGGTGTGATAGAGTGAGCAAAATGGAAATCGACCTACTCTGCCCACAACATGGTTCTATTTTTGCGGGGAAAGATGTAGATCGATTTATAAACTGGTTTTCCGAATTAGAAATAGGAATGTATTGACCTATTTTTGTGATGCAATAAATTTTTTAATCTCTTCGGATACTCTGACATCTGACTCCAGTTGGGGATAGTGGCCTATCTCTGGTAGTTTTACAAAGTTGTCCCTACCTGTGAGCTCCACATATCTTTGGATCACATGGTCTCCTGAAACCGGGTCTGCACTTCCATTGATAAATACAAAAGGGATGTCTCCAGTGAGAATGGGCGAAACAAATCTTGTCCTATTTGTACTTCGTTCTTCAATATAGTGAAGTAATTTATGAGAATTTTTGGGACCATCCTGGTAGTTCATCACCGTCCAGGTTTCCTCTAATTCACTGGCAGTTGGTCTTGTTTTTTCACCAAAAACTTCTAAAAATGCATTTTGGAACATCCCTTTTGTGATGTAATTGACAACATATTTACCTATGGAGCTCACTAAAATTTTTTGCATGAATCGGGGTTTGTGAGATTCGGGAAAAACCCCTCCATTCAAAAGGACTACCCCTTTCAATTGGAATGTCTCTGTGTTATTTTTCTTTCTTTCTATAGCTCTACTCATCATCTCCTGAGCTGCTGTGACTCCATAATCATGAGCAACCACATAGAGACTGGTGATATTTTTTTGTTTTAAAAAGTCTTCCACTATATCTGTCTGGATTTTAAAGGAATAGTCGATTTCTTTTGGCTTATCAGAGTATCCATACCCCAGAAAATCCAAGAGCAAAACGCGATTGTCTTTTTTTAAAATCTCGGTTAAGGGATAGTAGTCATAGGAACTGGTTGGGAATCCATGAAGAAATAGGATAACCTCTCCTTGGCCTTTGTCTACGGTAAATATTTTCCCATATTTTGATAAAATATAATTTCCGCTCATTTTCCAATCTTCAGCAGAAACCCAAGGCACAGAATTGGGAGAATTGGTACCTGGAGCTACATCTCCACACGAGAGAGTAACAAGGAAAATAAGGGTTAAATAAATAGTTCTGAGCATGGTTCCTCTGTTAGAAAAAGGGGTTAATTTCAGGGAAATCCCCCAAGTTTTTTATTTCTATCCTTTGATATTTGCATTCCCTAGAATTTCAAAAAACTAAATTCCAGTAGATTTACAATAAATATTCCCTTTCTAATTCTTGAAAGATACCAAAAAAGAAAAATATCGTTTTGAACAAATTGTTTTGGAAACTTTTTGACGATATAATAAGCATAGTAAGGTAGAAGAAATGAGCGAACAACTTTTTCAAATGCAAACATTTACCAATGGTTCTATTCTCGCAATTGAAGGCGGACGGAAGGGGGATCATTTTCATATAATTACAGAAGGTCAGGTGATTTTACGAAAAAGAAATCCCGTCAGTGGTGAAGACGCTACACAGCACTTGGGCAAGGGAGATTTTTTTGGGATCATCACAGCAATGACTGGTTTTCCTCACTTAGAAACCGCTACCGCCGCATCTGGATTGGTGAGTGTCATTTCTGTTCATAGAGATCGATTTGCAGATCTCATCCGCAGAAACACTCCCCTTGCTATGAAGATCATACGCTCCTACTCTCTTCGCCTTCGCCAACTGGATTCCATACTACACGATAAAAATGACAAAAAATCCAGCGACCCCATCCAAGAAATGATAAGGATAGCCGATGGGACCTTGGATTTGGGAAACAAGGAATTAGCTGGCTATATGTTCCAGAGTTGCCTGGAATCATACCCGGAGGGAGGGCATAGGGCAAAGTGTATTGCGAAATTAAATTATCTCAATAAAACAGAAAGCCGTACTGCCAAAACTGGTAGCATGAGAACCTATGATAAAGGGGAAATTATTTTTTGCGAGGGAGAGATTGCTAAAGAATTGTATATCGTCCAAGCCGGTAGGGTTCAAATCATCAAGTACTCCAATGGTAAAGAAATTATAGTAAACAATTTAAAAGATGGGGATATTTTTGGTGAAATGGCTCTTTTGGACAATAAACCCAGATATGCATCTGCTATCCCATTAGAACTAAGCAATATTATTATTATCTCAAAAGATAATTTTTCAACTATCACAGAAACCAATCCGGGGCTTATGGCAAAGGTTATTACTGTTCTCTCTGAGAGGGTTTGGGTATCACATAAAAAAGCAGTTAATTCAAAAATCACCGATCCTGCCTATAGATTTGCTGATATGCTTATGATTTTGGCAGAACAATCCAAAGTGAGAATTGCACCCCGTGTAGGACATAACTACAAGTTATCACCAGAAGATCTGTTACATTCTATGGGATTGGGTGATACGGATGTGCCTAATTTAATTCGATTTATAAAATCACATACATTCATTACAAATGATGGAAAAACAATTACGTGTACTGATATGTCTTTGCTGGAGCTTGCAGTGAAGGGCTTTAAAGACAAGTATACCAAATACTAAAAAAATGTGGGACCAAGATTTTAGATCCCACATTTTTTGTTTTGTTAAACCTTAGCCATTTCCTTTGCACAGGATAGACAAGAATCCATACAATCTTTACAAACCTTGTGATGCGTAGAATGTTTTTTACATTCAACTGCACATGCCTTACAAATCTCTTCACAGAGTGCTGCAGTTTTTTTTGTAAATGTAGAGTCCTGTGATGCTATTTGGATAAATGCCTCACATGCTGCTAAAACTTCCCGTGTAGAGTTTGCACAGGCTGCTAGGGTTTTATCTCCCTTGCCCATTTCAGTGATACAATGACTTAAGCAAACCTGAGCTGCTAACTTACAATGCAATGCACTCATCAAAGCTTTGGAATATTTTCCAGGCTCTGTTTTCATGTCTTTCATAGCGTCATGGTTGTGTTCCTGTGCTACTAATGTGCTAATAGCTGATAGTGTTGCAATGCCTGCTGCTGTATTTGCAATAAATGATTTTCTATTCATATTGATAACTCTCCTTTTGAGTGTGGGATAAATCCCGTTTTTAGATATAAAAACTTTTAAAACTTACAAAAAAAGGGATGGAGGGATCAAATGGTGAGGCGAATGGTCTCTAAAAAATAAAAGGTAGGAGTATTACGTAGACTATATACTGAATGTAAAGATATATATGTAAAGCTGGGAAAAATGAATTTGGGAAGATATTCTCCAAAAGCCCCTTCAAGGGAAGGTGAAGGAGAAATGAAATTGTGATCTTCCAGTTTTAACTCTGTATAGAGGAGAGGACATTCACAATCTGAGGATGTTTTTTGAGAGGAAGAGTGCTGGTGACAAGAAGGGACTTCTTTTACAAAGCTAGGGCATAGATCCAAAAGAGATGACTTGCAGGATATAAAAAGACCAAGTCCTATTGCCAGGATGAGAGTTGTAACTTTTTTTCCTTTCACATCTATTAGACTCTCCCAGAGGATAAAAAATGTCAAGTTAGATTTTTTTTATTACCACTATTGTGACTTTGGGAACTTATCAAAGTTGTAAATGAAGGCTTTTAGTTTTTAGGATTATTTTTAGAATAAAACAAAAAAAATAAACCAATGCAAATACAAAGCACTGAGCTGGTGATTGATTTTTTTTTGGTTTGGATCCTACTTTTAACTGAGTTTTGTTTCTGTAATGTTTCAAGAATTGGATTTGTAATACTATAGAGATAAGATGAGTTCATAAAAACTGACTCGAATGTTTTTGGAATACCAAAGAATGGTTGTTTCTTATGCTCTTTTTCTAGAAGTAAAATACTGAGTACCAATTGACCATTTACTTTTCGTAGTACTGAAAAGTCTTCATTTGATTTGGGTAGAAAATAGTGGGATGGTAGGTATTGTTTGGTTTTAAAACTACTAAATTCATTGAGGTACTTATTCCTATCATTTATAGGAGAATCTTCTTCTAATCTTATATCCATAAGTTTATCATCAGTATAGGTCCGAGATACAATCCCAGAATTTGTATTTATAATTGTGCTCAAAAGAGAGGGGTAAATACCACTGACCATAAATCTAGAAGGACTGGGAAGCAGATCTAGTCGGTGGGATGGAATCTTAAATTTATAGATAATCTCAATTTCGGGTGATTTTTTTTGGAGTTCACTCTGAAATTTTTGGATACAATTCCAAATTTGTAAGATATCACCACCAAAAAAATCAACTTCCAAAACTTCCCCCTCTCGAAAGGATTCGGATGGAAGATAGAAGTATCCGGGTGAGCCCAATCCAGAAATGGTTTTCATATAATTTTTATCTGGGAGATTTCCATTTTTTAGTTGCAAATAAAATTTTGACCGTTCATTGAGAATCTTAACATAAATATTTTCAAAATAAGTAGATTGGTAAAGATTCTTTTCCACTTTTAGGGAGAGAAAATTTGTAGTACTCATTGGAGTTCCTGTGGGAAGATCTAAATTTCCAATCAATACATCTCCATGCAAAGCAGGAAGAAAAAGGGGAGGTAGTCCGGGGAAGTGTAAATAAAGAATAGAAACACTCACCAGTACTATACTAAATACTATATTAAGTAGATTGTACTTTGATTTCCAGGTAGGCGGAGTCCATCTACTCAAAGGTTTTAAGGTAGATCTAAGCTTATTTATGAACTGAATTTGTTTGTAAAATGTAAAGAAAAAGTACCGAATCAAAAGTGATTTTATTGGGGAAGGCTCGCCTGTATATATATAGAAAATCCAAAATGAATTGATAAATAAAAAAGCACAATAGAACGAAGAAAGATAAAATTCTTTGTACTCGATTGGAAATAGAATAACTACTATATAAATACTAAATAGTAAAAATGTCCATTTTAGATGGGGAGACTCACCTTCTCTCCTTGGATTAGAAATGGATAAAATAAGAAAAGAAAATCCTATTCCATAAATAATTGCTAAATCTATATATTTATATATTAGTATTACCAGTAAAAAAGAAAAGAATGAACTCACAAAAACTGGTAGAATATTTTTGGTAGATTTTTCTTGGTTGCATGCTACTAGTAAATAGAGTACAAAAGGAAGTATGAGATAATACCTATTTTGCAAATAAATGGATACAATATTTTGGAATGAGTGATAGATGGTTTGAATCTCTAAATTTTTTGGTAAATGTAGAAAGTGAAGTCCTATGTAAAAATATAAACCTGAGTAGATAGAATCTAGGTGAATGGTAACTCCTAGAGATTCTTCACCATTCAATCTATGGAGAATACTCTTTGACTTATTTTCTTTGTATGCTTTCATAATATCCTGAAAGAAAAGTTTACCTTTCTGTACTACAAATCCCAATTGTAGGAATGATGGATCAAAAATTCTAATTGGATTGACTATTTTTTGATTGCTTTCTGAACGAGATACCTCTAGATATTTGGTAACAGATGACATGAAATCAGGAGGAGAGAGATTTGCATTTGTAATCTTTTTGCGATCATACTGGATTTTGGTTTCTAATTGACTTTCACCAAAAAGGGAAACATGTCGTACGCCCCAAAGTGTTTTTAATTTGGGAATAACTTCTTTTTTAATGAATTGAATTTGGTCATCTTTGGAAAGGGATTCTATGTTTAACCTAAATATCATATCAGGCTCTTCCTCTGGAAATAGCGAATAGAGATGAATTTTTGGATACTCTGGAGGCAATTGTTTCTGTAATTCACTGAGTTCTCTGTAAAGATAATAGTACAGATTTTTGTGATTTGCATTTTCTTTGAACTTTATCTGCATACGAAGATACCCGTATTCAATATGCGTTTCAGAGCCTTCAATACCATCTAATTTGCTCAATATAGTTTCTATAGGTTGTGCTACCTTTTGTTCTAAAACAGCCTGTGCTCCCGAAGAAAAGATCCACTCTATTTTCACACCCTTTGGAAGTGTTTCAGGGATACTCCTAAGGGAATATTTTGAAGCTGAAAATAGAAATATTGTAACTATTAAAAACTGTAACAAAAAAAGCCTTTTTTTAGAAGTCTGAGTGGTAGTTTGGTTGGAATTCACTAGAGAATGGCGGGGTTGGATAAATATTTGGTAAATTGGTTTAGCAAAGTAGGTAAAGTAAATGAATAATCCCAGAAGGCCAAACAATACCGAAAGTGCAATTGTAGATTGGAATTGCTTGTCTCCAAAGACAATGAGTAAAGAGATCATTCCCAAGAGTGTAGTAAATAAATTTATAATTACGATTTTGTAAATAGATTTTAAACTGTGGGATTTTTTTTCTAAAAAAAGGATGATAGAATCTACCGAGATACCTGATAAAAAAAGGATTCCCAAAAAAGATCCAGAATTTAAAGAAGCACCGAATACATAGAGCCCTAAAAATGCAAATGAGTCCACAAAAAGCAAAGTTGAGAGAATATATATACTTTTAGAAAAAGATTGATATGCAAAAAATAATAGAATAAATAAATATAATATTGAATAATATAAAGAAAATAACAATTCGCCTATAATTTTTTCAGAATCTTTATCATGAATTTCTTCGAGATTCCCACTTTTAAAATAATTCTCTAAGCTTTTTCGTATCTCTGCATCATTTTCCTTTGAAATTTGGAGATATATGGGATAGTATCTTCTTCCATTTTTTGAATGAATAGAAGGTTCTTCTGATTCCACACTCTTATGAAAATATTCCCTAGCTGGAATACCCCTCCAAATCAAAGACTCTGTTTTTTCTTTCTCAACCTGTTTATCTAAATTGATTAGCTGCTTAGACCCTGTTGTTTCATCAAAATACGATATTTGAAAGGAGGAAAGATCTGTATAGGAGTCAATGAACTCAACATTTTGTAACGAAGAAATAAAAAAACGTTCAGACTTTGGAATATATACTTCAGGAGAATGTATAGTCCCGGAATGAATTTGTAATACTTTTTTGGATTCAGAGAATCTTTCTAATAAATTATAGATTGGTAATACATCTTCTTCTTTGTAAATTAACAATAATAATGACATAGAACTAGTATCATCCGTAAAGGATTGGAGATTTTCAAAATCTAAATAACCTCTTTTTATGGGTATACCCTTAAAGATCTCTTCTATAAATGCTTTGGAGTCATTTCCAGAAAATTCCACAAACCACTCTAAAGAATCCTTGGCGTACTTTCCTATCCTGTGCTGGATTTTAGGTTGTTTAGAGAGATACTCATCAAACTCTAAAAAGCTCATTTTTGGATCATAGTTTTGACTCTCATTTTGAGAGATAGAGATACGAATTTGTTTTTCACCTAAAGGTGGATAGATTTCTTTGGAGGTAAGAAAAAGTGCAGTACACCCCATAGCTATGATTGAAAATAGGGAGATAAAAAGAAGAGATCTAGATTTTAAAAGGGATTTTTTTAGTTTTCTATTCTTATTTATTAAAATTGCAAGGGGTAATTTTAGCTGGAAACTAGCTAAAAAGCCGAAATCATACTTTTTAGGACTCCCCACATATCTTGATCCGTACAGATAAACTACAGTGTATGTAACTATTATATTTATACTAAGTGTTATAATAAATGATACTGATATGTTATTGTACATAGTTCCGATTCTGGAGTGTAAGTCTAGAAGTGGAATTAATACTACAATACTTGTCAAAGTAGAATAAAGTGATGATTTATAGATAGATTTTAAATGTTCTAAAATTGTTTTCTTGTTCTTAGTAGATTGGATGGTTATAAAGATTGTATTGGCTATATCAAACAAGAGACCAATTCCCATTGATATTCCCATGAGACTGTACATAGTAAGTGATATTTTTAGTACGGAGTGGACTAAAAATAT
>CAMCZP010000067.1 GCA_945887855.1 Leptospira interrogans serovar Manilae
GATTTTATTTCTTCTTTAGAACTTCCCATTCTTGCAAGATATATTGCTAAGGCAATGGACTGTGCACCTTTAATTCCCTCGGGATGATTGTGTGTTACCGCTGCACTTTTTTCTGCTTCTTTCAATGTATCTTCTAAATTTGAATAAAACCATCCGACAGGTGATACTCTCATACCAGAACCATTTCCAAAACTGCCATACGGTTTTGGTTCGGATGTATACATCCACTTCGAAAACATACCTCCGTAATTCCCATTTGGATATTTTTGTGCATAAAGTTGGTATGTATTTGCATACTCTTTGTTATGCAAAAGACAATCTGCTGTAGCTATTGTTAAAATTGTATCATCTGTAACTTTAGATTTTTCCGTAAAGAGTGTAAAATCTTCCGAACGATGATTATTGAATTCAAAACGGGATCCAATGATGTCCCCTATAACTGCTCCTATCATGCTACCTCCAATTTATTTATATTTGGTCAAAATCATTCGGGATATTCCAAGAGAAATCTACATTTCCACAGGAGAAGTAGGCAAGTTAGAAGAAAAATTTTCTGTATATACTACTAGATAAACAAGCCACCTGAAAAGATGAGCTCCATGAATCCAAAATTCTGTGATGCACGACTAGATCCTCCAGAAGTAAGAATATCAAGAAGATCAATATAACCCCCCTTTGCACCTAATTCAATAAAGTACGAACGATTAAAATCATAGCGTGGAGCAACATAGGCAGACACTCCATATCCTGATAGATGGAAATTATTATTTTGTCCTTTTCCCATAACCCTTACATCACTTCGACATACAACTCCTCCTCCACCTACAGAGGATACTAAACTTAAACCACTCTTACCATCACTTGCAGTCCATAGTGGAGTGTTCCAGCCGAAATCCACAAAGAGTAAATTGAGTCCATCTGTGTGTTCAAACTTCAGTATACTGGTGTTAGTGCAATGGTCTGTTCCCCACCATGATAGCCCGCAAGTTCATTTACATGTTCAGGAAACAAATAGAGGAAAACTAAGGCTTCGGTTGATGGTTCAAGTAAACTTTTTCTAATAGCTAGTGGATCAATGTAACCAGAATAATTTACAGTCTGACCTTGGCTCACCACATACTTCATATGATCCTGACCGAATGATATAAAGAATCTATCTGAAATATAGTACATAAATTTATAATTGTATTGAGGTATTACTAACTTGGTAGGATCGAGATAAACTTCTGGATTGAAGGATTCCGGCTTGTCCTTAGCATCCACTGATTTAAGGGTGTAATGATAGCCTGTACCGCGAAAGTTGATATCGCTCGGCGTGAAATAGGCTCGATTGTACCCCCATTGGAAGTTCCACCTACCTTTACGATCTTCGATTGACTTAAGAGATTTTGATTCTTCCGAACGCAAAGATACACTTAAAAAAGTAAAGGAAAGGATAAGAATTATTCTAAGATATAGAAACATTGAACAAAAATATTTAGTTATGTCAAGTTATAAGATAGTCTTTGAGAGAATACTAAAAAATCCATCTGTCTAAAAATATACATAGGATTTAAATTATCAAGATGCACTTGACTATATTTGAGACTGTCAAATAATTATTAATTATAACCAGTATCTTTCTAATCCTTTTAATTATAAAAGATTATAAAAAAAACATAAAGCTAGATAGATTTTTGCCTTTTTCTGAGTTGTGCTAAGAATTAGAATTGTTGTGAGCTGAACTTCCATGTCCCTAGAATTTTATAAAAATCTAAAACCTTTTTCCAATTTCAATGAATTTCACACACCAAATCACTACAAACAGGTTCCTAGCAATTGGAATCTCATCATAACTGATGTAAAGGGTTCTACGCAATCCATACAAAGTGGTAGGTATAGGGATGTAAACACTTTGGGTGTGGCGTCCATAGTGGTGGTGAGAAAAATACTAAAAGGGCAGGATTTTCCTTTTGTTTTTGGTGGGGATGGTGCTACCATTGTGTTACCCAAAGAAGAGACTATTAGCGTAATACCATTTTTACTCGGACTTAAAAAAATAGCTAACGATAACTTTGGGATGGAGCTTCGGATTGGAATTGTATCAATTCAGGAAATACTCACATCCGGGAAAAGCATAGAAATAGCCCGATTTTTTCTCTCATCCGGGTTTTCACAGGCAATGTTTCGTGGATCAGGTATTACATATGGTGAAAAGCTGATCAAAGATAATTACAACCAATACCAAGCCCGTTCTGAGTTAGAAGTGGAACCTGATCTAACTGGGCTCACATGTAGATGGAAACCCATTCCTACCCAAAGGGGAAAAATACTCACACTTCTCATTCGCCCCAGAGAAGGAAACGAAAATGTCTATAAAGATATATTAAAAAAACTAAATACTATTTTCCCGGAGGGTTTAGATAAACTAAATCCTGCAACGTATGACAAAAATACCTATAGGCCCTTTTGGGAAAGCATCCAAAATGAATTTCGTCTTGAATCCTCTAAGTTCTCATTTAAATTTTTACTCCGTGCTCTAGCTTTAATTCCAGCCTATTTATCTTTTAACTTACGTATTCCATTTCCAAATCTAATGAATTACATCCGTAGTACAGCTTCCCATAGTGATTTTAGAAAATTTGACGATATGTTGCGCATGGTTATAGATTGTACTGACGAGGAAGTAACTCAAATAAAATTATTTTTAGATGACCTATTCCAAAAAGGATTAATTTTTTATGGCACCCACATAAGCCAAAATTCACTCATGACCTGCTATGTGGAGGGGCTAAATGAAGGTCAACATATCCATTTTTTAGATGCAGAAAATGGGGGTTATACAGAAGCCGCCATCCAGATGAAAAATCAAAAATTAGGATAAAATTCAACTATTTTTTTCAAAAGTTCGTTCTTGACAAACCTTGGTTTGCAGCAAATGGCGCAGCCGCTCTTGCAATTTCTTCGGTTAGGCTAAATTCTTTCATTCCGATTGGGCTTGTCCAATGGGATTATATAGATTTGTTAAGTGTAGGGGGGTCTCGATACACTGGTGATTTTTTTGTATAATAATAATTTTTACAATTATAATATAATTTATTTGTTAAAAGCCAGCATAATTCGACAGGCTCATCACGGCGCTCGAATACCGAACTTTTCTGTGTAGGATGTATGAATACCAAGACTTTTTTATAAGCATTAGACCAATAGTAACTCACCCCTACATTTCCGTATTGTATTACATTTTCGTTCACACCACCTCTCCATTCCCGTGTAAAAATTGGGAACATAGAGGTGTAATACAAAACCAACAAATCCCTATCCTACAAAATCCCATTGTCTCTAAGCTGAGCTTCCGACAGGCCTGTGATTCGGAGAATCTTTTCTAAAGAATCACCTTCTACCCGCATGTTTCGGGCAGTTTCAATCTTGTTCTCCAATTTTCCCTCCAATTTTCCCTCCAATTTTCCCTCTTCCCTGATTTTATCCAATACATTCATATATTCTTCCTCAATACCTTGCGTGATTTCCTTTGCTGAATACTTCTCTGCATCGTTTCTGACTCTATAGAGATATTCTAACAGATTCCTCAGAATTTCAATTCTTTTTGCATAGTTCATTTCTTCCCGAAGAGAGATATAGATTTCTTTTAAATGAAGCCTGAATTCTTCTGGCAGTTCCCGAATGATCTGGATCATTCTCATGTAGAGCCGTAGAGCCAAATTTCTGGTCTGGAAGACTTTTCCCTTGCTTTTAAGCTCTAAGAGTTGAATGGAAAAATTGGGTAGAAATTTGAGAAATTCTTCCGGAATCGAATCCATAGGAAAGCTATCCAAGAAACTCTCTCCTAAATCCCATCCTCGTTCTCCGTGATAAAAAACAAAGGGAATGACAACCAGTAGACCTTCCTGATTCTCGAATTGCCACCTGTAGATTTTGGAGATATACTCCAGGAGCTGAATAAAGATTTTGGGGTCGTAGTAGCTCTTGTGTTCAAAGAGGAGATAGATATAAACAGAGGATCCGTCCTTGCGTGGTACTTTGTAGAGAAGATCCGTTCTGGATTCCTCGTGATCCTTGCCTATGAAAGATTCTTTGGTAAGTTCCAGTTTTTCTAAATCCAATAAATCGGTCATACTTTTTGGTAAGGAACTATCAAAGAAATCAATAGCTTCTGTAAGTTTGGAAAGAAATCCCTTTATGAATAAATCATGAGAAGAGGACATAGTAGAAACAGTTTCCTTTTTTGAATGGAAAAGAGCAAGAAAAATAAACGTATGTATAGTTGATTTCGCGAACCTGGATCAACGGGATTTATTGTATAGATATATCTATCCAACTACTCTATATAATATTTTATCTTACTTGCAAACTGATAATCCTATACAAACAACCAAATAGAGTACAAAAACACCAACCAGACTTTTCTGTGTAGGATGAATGAAAACCAAGACTTTTTATTTAAATTTTAGAGCAATTTATAGCTCACCCCTAAAAAATATCTTCCCATAAATAATACTATACATATATTATATACTTATAAATTTACTATTTCCACTCTACAACGATTTCGTTTTCAAAGCCCTACTTGTAAAAAATCCAGAATCCTCGATGTGAAAACTGGCAAAATCGCCTTGACAGATGTTTTAGAAATGCACACAATAGAACTACCAAAGATAGGAAAGAAAATATCCAGTCTGCATTCAGATCTAGAAAAGTGGGTCTATCTCTTCCGGGAAGCCCAGAATCTAAAGGAGGAATCATTGAAAGAATTGATTTCAAAAAATCCCATGATGGAAAAAGCCACCACCGAGTTAGAATATCTCTCTCAGGATCCTAAGACGCGCCAGGCTTATGAAGACCGTCTTAAAGCAGAATGGGACTACAATACAGGAATGAAGTCTGCTTATAGGGATGGGGAATTGAATAAAGCAATCGAAACTGCAAGAAAAATGAAAGAAGAAGGATTCAACATTGAACAAATTATCCGAATCAGCGGGCTATCTGAATCACAGCTTAAGGAAAATGGGATTATATAGATCCGCAGTAGGGATGGTAGGGATTTAGTCTGCAATCTGTATCGCAGACCGTAGCGATAGCGGAGTCCCGAACAGCCCGACCTGACGTACAACGAATAATATAATATTATTATATATTAATTTATTATATGTTAGTAAGTCGTCAGGGACTGCCCAAGGTTGGAAATTAAATTCTAATTTAAAATTGAGTTGAACTTTTTATATCCGCTTCACAGTTAATTCATATGTGACTTTCAAGTGATTTGCTTCTGTTGTAAAACGGTAGCGTATTGCAATTAGCTTGTTTGTAAAATCTTTATCCCTAAAATCTATTCCAGCACTGCGAAGTTTTTTTATTTCCATAAAATCTTTTCCGCCTCGTTCGTTGCCACACGAGCAACATTCATCTGTCTTTCTTTGATCCAAATTCTAAAATCAAGACATCAGATGTAAATTCAAACATGTAACTGAAAGTAAATAGATTTAATTTAAATTCTCCATCGCTCTCTGTGAAAAAAATAAAATTCATATATTTGTAATATAAATCGACTCTTTGTATTATATAAATCTCTTGACAATCTGATTTCAATTATGAAGATTACTTTACGAAATTAATACAAATATTACTAAACGGTAACAATAGATAGAGATAGTCTGTGAAATTGAAGGCTTACTCCTTATTATTTTGAGGATAATTGATTCAATTCAAATTGCCAATCTCTACTATCTCGTTTAAGTAAAGGAGGAGTTTGAATGGATTTAAAAGCAGTTTATGGTATTCTGGAAGTTTTAACTATTTCCGAATGGGGAAATTGGTTCTCTAGTAAAACCAATTTTTTACCATGGCAATTTAGCTTTGACTGGCAGGTTGGTCTCTGGTGGGCTTCCTTGACTTTTTTTTCAATCATCAATATTTTGATTTGGTGGAAAACATATCTATGGTTTCAAAAAGAATCTCCCCAATGGTTTCCTAAAGATCTATCCTTTGTAAAAACTCAACTCTTCCTCTCAGCAGGATATGTATTTGTATGTGCCTTTCGATCCATTGTCCCCAGAGCAGATGTGCAAAAAATTGTTTTATGGGATACATGGTTCTCCTCTATTTTGGTTGGAAGAAGTGTGGCAACTATAGCTGAGCTTTGTCTTGCAGGACAGTTGGCTTTCTTTCTAAATTATATTTCAAAAAAATATGAATCACCCACAGTCCGCATGATATCATTATGGATATTCCCCCTTCTTTTTTTAGCAGAGTGGTTTTCCTGGTATTCTGTTCTAACAACCAATTATTTAGGTAATACAATCGAAGAAACTCTTTGGTGCATCTCAGGGGTATTACTTGCAATTTCTTCTTTTGTAATAGTAGGCAAAATTTACGGAAAAGAAAAACTAATATTCCTAACTATGGGTTTTTATAGTATACTTTATGTTATTTTTATGAGTACTGTAGATGTTCCTATGTACTATAACCGATTTCTGAATGATAGTCTTCAGGGAAAAGTTTATTTTACTCTCTCACAGGGATTCCATGAAATCAATACAAGCTGGCAAATTACACATAGCTATTCTGATTGGGAAGGAGAACTAGCATGGATGTTTTTATATTTTACAACAGCCGTTTGGGGTAGTTTAGGTATGATCCGTGCACCCTTTCTCTTAAAAACATCTCAGTCAATACAATCCTATCAGGGAATCCTTATTCAAAAATTACGTAATAACTAAGATTTCTCGAAATCCTATCTTTTCTTGTAATTATGAGAATGATAGGATTTTTATTTTTATAATAAATCAGTAAATCCTACCTCATATTTAAAATCCTAAGTTAAGCATCTCCATTTTTATGAGAATGTTAGCAATACTTCATACTACTGTAATAAAATTCTTATTTAATTAGATTTATTGCAATCAAATGAACTTTTAGAAAGAGTCTCCTTCGTATCTCTTTCGTAGTCTAAATTTGCTAAATGTAAAAGGAATTCTAGATGACGATTCAACAAAAATTAATCTCTCTCCTAAGTATAAGCCAATTCATAATTATAGTATCACTATTGATGGTCTTTAGAGTCTTAATCGTAGATGTGAAAAATCATATCCAGGATAAAAGATTAGAGGAGCATATAGACGAGTTCAACCGCCAGATGAATCATAGAGAATTTACACTTAAACTATTATCTAAAGAATTATTACAAAATCCAAACTATAAAAATATACTTCTCTCTGGTTTTACTAATCGAAATAATTTGAATAGCAATCTCCCCTTATTCAAATTATTTATGGAGGAAAATCATATTAATATATTGGAGATTGGAGATAAAAATGGGATTGTTGTCTTTCGGTTTCATAGACCCACAGACTTTGGGGATAGTAAACTAAACCAAAGAATTATTCAAGAAGCACTCTCCGGAAAGGTAAGTACCACTCTAGAGATGGGCAATAGTGGACTTGGATTTCGAACTACTACTCCAATAGAAAATTATGGAACCCTGCTCTTGGGTCAGACAGTGAGTAGAGATTTTATTCGTGAGATCGCTGATTTTAACGATGTCAAGATGGCTTTATTCAATGGAGAAAAACTTTTAGCTACTTCTGATGAAATTATAGATAAATATATTCAAGAAAATTTGGAAAGAAGTAATACAATTCGCAGTAAGTATAATAATTCTTTCTATTATATCACGAATAGATCCTATGATAGTCATGGATTTTCTAATTTAGATCTTAATTTCTTCATTATGGTCAATGAAGATAGTATTGAAATGTTTGTAGATAAAATATGGTACATATTTGGAGGTACTTCTTTACTAATATTTGTTATCGTCTCTATATTTGGATATACTTTTTCAAAAGATATAATCAAAGCTATTAAATCACTGAATAATGCAATGAAAAATATTGATGAATCTGAAAGTCATAAGTCCTTGGATATCAAAAGAAGAGATGAGATTGGCGAGATCACAAAAGTTTTTATAACTATGAAAGAGGAGATTATAAATCATCAAAAGAATTTAGAAAGTACAATAGATAAAAGAACTTCTGAGTTAAAAGAATCTCTCAAACAAATCACAATTCTAAAAGAACTCCAGGATGCAGACTATTTTCTAACTTCGCAATTAATTAAACCCTTACTCTCAAATAATTTATATACAGATCATATATCTATTACTTCAATTATAAGACAAAAGAAAAAATTTACTTTTAAAAAATGGAACTCTGAACTAGGTGGAGATTTAAATATTATCAACAAGCTCATCCTAAGAAATAGGGATTTTATAGTTTTCTTAAATGCGGATGCTATGGGGAAATCCATCCAAGGAGCTGGAGGTGCTCTAGTTATGGGAACCGTTTTTAAATCGATTATTTCTAGGAATTCATGGGATAAAATGTCGAGAGATAAGTCTCCAGAGCGTTGGTTGTATGACTGTTATCTTGAATTACAAAATGTATTTCTGTCATTCGATGGGAGTATGTTGGTATCTGCTATCATAGGACTTATTGATAACACTTCAGGAACTGTTTATTGTTTAAATGCTGATCATCCTAGAATGGTCTTGTTTCGTGATAAATTAGCTAGCTTTTGTTTTAATGAAATATATATTAATAAACTTGGAATGGAAACACCAATCGAAGATTTTAAAATATCAGTATTACAAATGGAAAATGGAGACTCTTTAATTTTAGGGTCAGATGGGAGAGATGATATTATGATTGAAGGCGATTCAGGTGAAGTATTAAACGAAGATGAAAATAAATTTCTACAGTTTGTAAATCAAAGTCAGGGAGATCTAGAAAAATTAGAATTTTATCTCATCAATTCAGGGAAAATGATTGATGATCTTTCTTTAATGAAGGTACATTTTAAGATATCAACAAAACATGAATTCCCTAATAATGATAAAGATGAAAATTATTTAACTAATTTTTATAATGGAGAAATAGAAGAAGAAAAAAGAAACTTTGAATCTGCAATAGAATATTATGAAAAATGCCTTACTTATATTCCAGATGATATATATGCATTGAAAAAAATAGCCAAAATGTATGAAAGATTAAAAAATTATGAAAAAATTATTGAGTCTTGTACGATATATTTTTCCGTCAATCCCTCTGACTCTAATTTTCTTTTTATTTTATCTTATTACTCTAGATTACTCAATAAATATGAGGATAGTATTGAGTATGGAGAGAGATATAGACTAAGAGATCCTTCCAATATAGATAATCTAAATAATCTAATCATCTCCTATCAAGAAATTGGTAATACAGATAGAGCTGATAGAATACAAGAACTCCTTTTATCAATACAATAAATTATGAAGCTTAACTTTAAAAAAAGGTTATATATTGTCTTTATAGTTTCACAATTATTTTTAATATTAATACTTATTTACTCTAGTAAAATCTCTTTCGATAAACTTAAGAACAGCTTACTTGAAAAAAGAATTTTAGACTTTAAAAATTCTTTTTCATATGAAATTAATCAACAGGAAAGGGAGCTCTCTATTTTGGCTGAAGAGGTAAAGTACAATTACGAGTTTTTAAAAATATTCAATGGTATAAAAAATAATCAAATATCTAATGATTCAAGTTTTTATGAAAAATTCAAAATTAAATTTCTAATCAATATTTTAGAGATTGGAGATAAGAATGGAATTGTACTATACAGATTCCATCGACCAAGTGATAAAGGAGACAATAAATCTAGTCAAAAATTAATTTCAGATGCCTTAAAAGGAAATAATAGTTTCTCTATTGAATATGGTCATTCAGGATTAGCTTTACGATATGCTACCTCTTTTTTAAAAGATACAACTCTACTAATTGGAAAAAAATTAAATAGTGAATTTCTAAAGTCTCTTCAAAGAGGTGAAATCAAGGGCATCTTTCTAATGGAAGATCAGAAATTTGTTGAGTTCTCAGATTTTAATTTTTATAATGATATTAAAGAAGATCTTCCCAAAAATGAATATGAAGAAAGAATTCCTAATATTTTCGTATATTCTAAACATAGTACTTATTTTAATAGTAAAGAGTCAGATTATCTGTGTGTAATTTTAAATTATTCTTTGCCTTTAGGTAGTACAGTTTCTAACTTAAGTTTTTATATTCTCTATGATGACACACAATTGATCGTAAAACAAAATAAACTGATTTCTGATATAGTTATTGTTTCGATAGTGGTTATGATCTTTTCTATAATCATTTCATATTTACAAATCAATAATGAAGCGATGAAGTTAGAAAGAACAGAAACTTATCTAGAACAGGTACAGAAAAAACTTGTAGATTCGGAAAAGATTGGTGCTCTTGGAAATTTAGTGGCAGGTTTTGCACATAAGATAAACTCACCTTTGAGTGCAATTATAGCTGGAATTTACAATATTGAAATGAACTCTAACGATTTATATCAAAATATATTTGATTCATTTCACAAGTTAAATGAAGATCAAATTAAATATCTTAAACAAGAAATAAATAATCTTAATAAAAATATAATATCTATCTCCCGTAAAGAAGAACGAGAATTAAAAATAAATTTAAAGAATTATATAAGTTTAAATTACCCCATACATTTCGAGTCTATTGAAGATATAGAATGGAAATTTATATTTATTGGTATAACTGATGAGGAAAAAATTAATGAGTTAATGAATCAATTTAAACCTGAAACACTAAGAGTACTACTCTCTTTTTTAGAACACTTCATAAAATCTAAGAAAAATATAGATAACGTGTCTAAAGCGGCCAATCATTCCAATGAGTTCATCAAGAGTTTAAAATTTTTCTCAGAAAGGGATATTTATGGACGCAAGACTAACATAAATCTTCTAAAACTAATTCAAGAAGAAATTCTTCCATACAAACATATATTTGATTCTAGGATTTCATTGCAGTTAAACATTGACTCAAGTATTTCTATTTCTTGCTATTCATTAGAAATAAAAAGAGTACTACATGAGCTACTTCAAAATTCTATTCAAGCTATTCAAACCACTGGAGTAATTTCTATCACTAGTAAAGTTAGATCTACAGATTTAGATCTAACTTTTAAGGATAATGGAATTGGTGTACCTCAAGAAATTAGACAAAAACTTTTTGAACCTTTTGTTACAAGTAGAATATCAGGGGAGGGAATTGGTTTAGGATTGTACATTTCCCAAAAAATAATAGAAATACATAAGGGTATTATAATTTACTACTCTGAAGAACCTTTCACCGTATTTCAGATTTCTTTACCTCTGTAAATTCTTTAATTACATAAAAGGCAAGGCTATAATAAAATTTGTCATACCTTTCTTGCTCTCAAAATAAATTATTCCTCCATGCTCATGGATAATTTTTTTACTTACATACAAACCCAGTCCAATTCCTTCTCCTAAGGCTTTTGTAGTAAAGAAAGGAGAAAATAGTTTATCCTGATTATCTAGAACGATTCCCTCTCCTGAGTCTACAAAAGAAATTAAGACCCAATCTAATTTTTGATAGATTGAATTGTTTACTATTTCTAGATTTAAAGAAGACTTCATTTGAGTAATATTTTCAGGGATTTGTTTCAAGATTTGAACTTTTATTTCTAATTTTTTCTCTGTGAGGTACATTGCCTGTATTGCATTAAAAATAATATTTTTCCATACTTGAGATAAGTTCTCGGGTATACATGGGTAGGTGAGCTCTTTTGGAAACTCTTTTAAAACTACCACCTTTCCAATTATATAATTGTCATACACATGAAGGGATTTTTCTATTTCCGAAATTAAGTCTATCTCTTTTCTTTGGTGGTACATCTCTGTATTCAAATAACTTCTGAGAGCAAATACTACCCTTGAGACTTTTTCAACAGCAATCTCAATATTTCCTATAGAATTAGATTGATTTATAAAGATCTGAGCGATGGAAAGGGATTCCAAAAATTTTTCTTCTCCCATTTCAACTACCAATGTCTTTAGGGGAGATTTTAATTTTAGTAGTAGAATCTGTTCTGCAATAAAATCAATATTCTCATTGCTATTTGTTATAATTTCTTCTAGTTCATATTTAATTTCTTTTTTTCTCTGTCTTTCTTCTTTACTACTTAAAAATTCTTTATTTAAAAGAGATTGCTCTAAGATATTTTGAAAAAGTAATTGTTCTGATCTTGCCAGTGATTGAAAAAAGAGGGGAAATTTCCGAATGGTGAGTAAAATATTTGAGGAGATCAATTCGGAGTTAGATCGTATAACGCCTATTGGATTATTGATTTCATGGGCAACTCCTCCTACTAATTGACCCAAGCTTGCCATACGCTCTGCCTCAATCAATTGTGATTGGGTAGTTTTCAATATCATAAGTGCCGCCTCAGCTTGGTTTTGTAGTTCTTCGGCAATTTTCTTCTCATTTTGAAGCTCAAGTGTTCTCTCATTCACTTTTTCTTCCAAATTTTCAGATAACACCTCTAACTCCTTTCCATAAATTTCTGAGTCAGAAAAAGCCTTTGAGAACTTTGTGGATAACAAAAAAGATTGAGAAAAAATAAAGATTGAAAGTCCAAGTGGAGTTAAAAGACCGATACTTAAAACATTATTGGCATATAGTACATCATTGAGTATAGCCAGAGCAAAGATTGTAAATCCAACCAAAAATGTAATAGCACCTAAGGTTTTATTAAGTACTCCTCTAACAGAGCAGTATATTCCATATACTAGCGAGAATAAAATAATAACATGTAAGTATTTTAAAAGATGGGTAAATATTTCGCTATTCAAAAATATTACCGGTAAGGATAACAAGAAAGGTCCATAAATAAATAGATAGCTAATTTTTAATTTCTCTTTTTGAAATACAGTATTGAAATATAGAGTAAAAAAAGGTGTCCCGAAATAAATTGTTAAGTATTCTAATCGCAAACCAGTGAGATAGCTCATATTAGGCTGAAATATATATATAACTTGTGATCCTGTCACAAGAGATCGAATCGACAAACTGATACAAAAAAGCCCAAACCAGAATGGAGATAAGTCTTTTTTTCGTAGAGAGTACAATCCAATGTGGTACATACCCATTACTGTCAGTACTCCACATATAAAAATATCTGAAATGATTGTATGAATTAAATCCAAGTAGAGACTTTTCGGTTTACCTAGAAGAAAAGGTTCCCAGGTTCCTCCCGCCCTATGAAAATAATTTGAAACTTGGAGTACAATTTCAACATCTTCTCCTAAGGATTCAAAAGTATAATCTAAACTTTTTTGACTGGGAATACTCTCTTCTTTGGTTTTACCTACCCTACCGACCTCTGTAATCAATTCTCCATTTATAAACAATTTATAGGCAGTATTGATATAGTACAAATTGAGGCTTAAAACTTTTTCCTTTATATTTTTTATTTTCAGTCTATAGGTAGCATAGCCCATATTTCCAAATTCATTTTTTTTAAGACGGGTGCTTAGTGTACTCTCCTTAAGATTTTGTTGAGTCCATAGGGAAGGTATTTTTATATAATCAGGCCTAGGGATAGAACTATCACAAGTTTTAGATTCCGAAGAACAGTCTTTATTGGCTTTAAAATTCTTGGGTTCTAAAAGTTCCTCCCAGTAAAACTCCCATTCGCCCTCAAGTTTTAAATTTCCATCTCTTTCAAACTCCCATGCTTCTAAATCTAGTATTCCATCTATAGCTTTGGGAGAATTTTTCTTTGGTTGATAGCAAGATAGAATAAAAGCTAGTATATATATGGAAAATATAAAAAGTTTTTTCATTATTTTGAATAAATATAGTTATTTTTGAATCAGAAATTGCTCAACTTAATAAAATTATTAATTATTAAATTTTTGTAATAATTCAAAACCATGGTTGGTTTTTTAAATAAAGAAATAGAATTCAAACTATAAACTAAACAAACTCAATTTCCAACTCACTATAAAATTTCAAAATTCTATCACCAAAAATTAACTTATAGAGTGAAGAAATACTCCCGCAGTAGGGATGGTAGGGATTTAGTCTGCAATTTGTATCGCAGACCGTAGCGTTAGCGAAGTCCCGAACAGCCCGACCTGACGTACAACGAATAATATAATATTATATATTAATTTATTATTTGTTAGTAAGTCGTCAGGGACTGCCCATGGTTGGAAATTAAATTCTAATTTAAAATTGAAATAAACTTTTTATATCCGCTTCACTGTCAATTCATACGTAACTTTCAAGTGATTTGCTTCTGTTGTAAAACGGTAGCGTATTGCAATCAACTTGTTTGTAAAATCTTTATCTCTAAAATCTATTCCAGCACTGCGAAGTTTTTTTATTTCCATAAAATCCTTTCCACCACCTTCTACTAAGACTTCAAAACCTCGAGTTTCGAGACCTACATTCTCCGTGGACGGCAAATACAATGCTTTTCGGAATAGATCAATTTCAAAAGTGGTGATGGGAACTTCTGCAAATAAGGCATCAAAGATGTCATCCCACACAGTAATCGGATACAATAAGAGGGAAAGCTTTTTGAAAAAAGTATCTGTATAGGACTCAGCCAATATGCTTTTATCCACGCTGATATTTGCTGTACTATCTAAGTTATTTTTCATCATTTTGGAAAGTTTTTTGGCTTTAGAATCCAAAATCATTTGGTCACTCTCATAGACTTTGATTGCAATGGTCAATTGGTCGTCTCGAGTGTTGATTTGGTTGTTAAAGAATACCGAATAACGTGCATTTTCTTTGACTCCACACTGAACCGGTATGATACCAAATGCCTCGTTCGTTGCCACATGCGCAACATTCATCTGTCTTTCTTTGATCCAAATTCTAAAATCAAGTTCAGCAAAACTACTAAAGGGCTCATATCTATCACAAAACACTTTGTTGGTAGCCACATCGATAAAACTCATGCTAATATTTGCAGGATTGTTTCCTTGGAGCCAAGGAGCTACGGATTTTAAAAACTCGGATAATTCTTTCTGATTATCAGTTGCTGGTTTTAATACATTTGTAGATGGCGGCGTCTGATCTTGCCCGGCTGCAGTGATTACATTCTCTTTTGATACTGTTTGTTCTTTATTTGGTAATTGCTTGGGGCTGGGGACAGTAGTTGCTTGAGCAATGGCTTCTGAGCCCTGCCATTGGGTTTCTGTTAAAGTTCCACCATATCCGGAATTAGCGTTAGGTGAAATATCTATTTTAGATAAAGAATCAATTGATTGTTCTAAAATGGAGACTGGATCTTTGGGTGTAGAATGTATTCCAAAGACAAGACAAACTGGAAAAAGCAGTATAAGTAAACGCATACTCTAAGAATCGGATTCAGTGAGCTAAAAATTGAATGGCTTACGTCTCGGATTAATGGAAATATATTATTAAATTAAGGAATAGGACATACATTTAAAGGTAAGATTCGATATTTCTTCCTAAATAGG
>CAMCZP010000068.1 GCA_945887855.1 Leptospira interrogans serovar Manilae
GGGTGGTATAAGTGAAATACAATTTAAGGATGCTTTAATTGTATTTCGATTTCAAAAGGAAATCTTAGATATGTATTACACTAAAGAAAAATCTAAGCTCTTAAATACAATCGAACTTTTTGAAAAAATATAATTCTTTTCAATCAGCCTAAGCTAAAGTTGTAGAAGAATGCCAGACACCTCTCATATAATAAAAAACAAAACCTTCCATATTGGCTTCGAATCGAAGTAAACCTATTTTTATTATGTCTCTTATGCTCTCTTTTATGCAATCAAATTTGTTCCGAAAGTAAATTATAGATTTTCTTATTTTACTTTAAGGAGAATTTAGGATGAATATCGAGGATTTTGTTGCTGGTTCCTATCGAAATGCGTTTCAGTACAAATACTTTCTTCCCCAGAAGATCAACCATTCGTATTCTTGGAGATCTACTAAAATCAGCGAAGTATCTTAGTAGAGACAACAGGCAATTCCAGAAACAAATCCTATATTTTTGAAAAATATTTGATGATGTTTTAAAAATTCATTCCCTAAGATATTTACCTTTCCTATCTCTTATCCATATTTTTTCTTACAGGGTAAATTTTTCTTTACAAATAAAATAAATAGGTATAATTGAGACATAATAAAGTTATTGGGACACCTTTGAAGAAGCGTAGAATAGGAAAATCAGGTATAGTAGTTTCAGAAATAGGACTGGGTACTATGACTTTTGGCTCTTCTTGTGAACAATCCATTGCTTTTGAAATTCTAAATGAGGCTTTTAATTCTGGTGTTGATTTTTATGATACAGCAGAAGTCTACCCTGTTCCTCCTGATCCTTCCTATGTTCATAGAACAGAAGATATGCTTGGTAGTTGGCTCCAAACGAAAACTAGAGATTCTGTCATTCTTGCATCAAAAGTCTGTGGCCCCGGGCATGGGTGGTTTAGCCCACCTGTAAGAAGTGGAAAAACAGCATTGGATCGGCATAGTATAATGAAGGCAATAGATGGTAGTTTGAAAAGGCTCAAAACAGATTACATAGATCTCTACCAAATTCACTGGCCTGATCCCGACATGTACTACGAAGAAGTATTATTTGCTCTATCTGAATTGGTACAAAGTGGAAAAGTCAGGTATGTAGGTTGTAGCAATGAAACCCCCTGGGGGCTCATGAAAAGTCTATGGAGTTCTGATAAGAATAGATTGGTGAGATATGAGTCTATTCAAAACAATTATAGTATGCTAAATCGAAGGTTTGAGGACGCTCTGAGTGAAATTTGCAAAAGAGAAAATATTAGCCTACTTGCCTATTCTCCACTTGCGGGTGGGGTTTTGTCAGGTAAGTACAACAATGGTAATATTCCAGAAAATGCAAGATTCACCCGTTATGCAAAATTAGCAGAAAGACAAAAAAAACAATCCAGCAGATATTTAAATGAAAACACATTAAACTCCACATCTGAATATATGAAAATTGCAAAAGATATAGGTATGAGTTGTAGTACGATGTCCATAGCATGGAGCAAACAAAATGATTTTGTTGCATCAACACTAATAGGTGCAAATACAGTTGAACAATTTTCTGAGTTGATAAGAGCAAGTAATATCACCTTAACACCAGATACTCTATCAAGAATTGACGAAGTATCAAAAAATATTCCCTATCCAATGGGATAACAAAAAACGCTATTTTTACAGCCTAACTTTCTAATCTTTCTATCCCGGGTGATGAGCCCGGGAATCTTTTTTATACAGAGACGTTTAACTCAGCTAATGCTTTCTCTGTTTGTTCCTTGTTAGGTGGAGTACCATGCCATTCTGGACGGTTCTCCATAAAAGATACTCCCTTTCCAAGAGTAGTTCGGAATACAATTAAAGTGGGGGATCCTGAATGCTTTTTTGCTTTTTCAAATGCGTTTATGATTCCTTCCATATTATGACCATCTTCTTCGATCACATTCCAACCAAATGTTTTAAATTTTTCTCCGAGGGGTTCTAGCCTCATAATGTCCTCGGTATATCCATCAATCTGAATAAAATTTCTATCCATAAAAGCGATAAGATTATCCATTTTATAATGTACTGCAGATTGAGCAGCTTCCCATGTCATACCTTCTCCACATTCACCATCTGAAATACAAGCGTATACCTTATGGGATTGATTTTGAAGCCTAGCACCTAACGCCAATCCAACTGCAATAGATAAACCTTGGCCTAAAGAACCAGAAGAACTTTCGATTCCTGTCATATACCTTGTGGAGGGATGCCCTTGGAGTTTGCTCCCCATTTTTCGAAAAGTCGCCAGTTCTGAAACATCGAAGTATCCCGATAACGCCATGGATGCATACCGAACTGCACACACATGTCCATTTGACAAAATAAGTCGATCTCGGTCTACTTTTTCTGGATTTTTGGGATCATGGTTCATCACCTTAAAATACAATGCCGCATAGATATCAGCCAATCCCAAAGGACCTCCCGGATGACCCGAGTTGGCAGCATTGACCATTTTAATTATTTCAATCCTTATCTGTTTAGCTTTCTCTCTGAGTGCGGTAATTTCCATAATATCTCCAATAGTTTATCCATTTTGAAAAATTAACATTCCTGATATATATATAATTGTATATAAAAATAAGAATACTAAATGTAATTGTTTGTGTAATTTAGTTTTACGTAAATACCCTGTGATACCCATAGATAGCATTAGTATCAGACTTATCAGAGCAAAGAATCTATGAACATTGACAGCCCAAAGAGGCACCAAAGGGACAATTCCCATAGACTCAATTCCGCCCAAAAGATATTTCCCAGCTAGCAAAAAAACTGCGGCTGATAAATTAAAAAATATACCTATAGAATTTATGATTCTATGCAGAGAATTGTTCTTAATCCTGGCTAAGTATCCAAGATAAAAACAGAGTATAGAAAGTGTCATTCCAGCATTGATTAAATATAGTTTCATACCTGCTATGAAACCTTTTTTAAGGGCTAAAAAAAATCTATAAAAACTATAGATTGAAAGTTAAAAAAATGACAGCCTATAGGTGTGAATTTCGTTGACTTTATATATAGGAATTTGAGACTGGTAAAGCAATTGCTGCCTTAGCTCAATGGTAGAGCAGCTGATTTGTAATCAGCCGGTTGGGGGTTCAAGTCCCTTAGGCAGCTGTAAACTGGGTAGGTACTCAAGTGGTCAACGAGATCAGACTGTAAATCTGCCGGCTTCGCCTTCGGAGGTTCAAATCCTCCCCTGCCCAATTCTCAGATTTAATTCAATAGCGGGTCTTTTGTATGATCCGCAAAATATTTATAAATACCCCCTTTACTTTTTAAAGCATCCCTCCAAGCTTCCTCTTCCTCTTTGTCTAAGATAAATTTATCATTTACTTTGTGCAAGACCCAAGACTTTCTCTCAAACTCTCCCTCTAGCTGACCTGCTCCCCAGCCAGAATATCCATGGAAGACCTTGTATTGTGAAGTATTTGCTTCCAATAAACTTAGAAGCAAATCGTAGCTTCTGCTCAAAAATACACCTGGTATTACAGATAAACCAGGATCTTTAAAACTAAGATCATTGTGGAGAATGCTGATAAAACTATTATCAACAGGTCCCCCCCAATACATTGGCACATTTTTTGAAATACTTTCTGGTAAACCTATAACTACTTCGCTCAATTTATAATCGGATTTTTTATTTATAACCAAACCGAAAGCACCAGAACTATCATGTTCAATCATAAACACAACAGTCTTATTGAACTCATCTGATATAATTGTAGAATTAGATATTAAGATTTTACCTTTACTTAAATCGCTCATTCAATAGCCTTTTGAAATTTGCTCTAGAATCGTATGAGCAATCTCAAGAGTCTTGATATCCGTTTCTCCCTCAACATGAGGCTGAGCTTTTCCAAGAATACAATTAATAAAATGCTCATGTTCTTGTTTGAGAGGATTGTCTTTATGAACAAAGATTTTCTCTACGATAGATTCCTGCCTATATCTAATTTCATTAGAAGACATTTGTGTATTAGAGGATGCCTGCCTATGGAGTTCTATCTCTTGGTCTGTAAAATCCAGTGTGATATATGAATTTTTATCTGTTATATTGAGTGTTCTAATTTTTGACTGAGTATTACGAGAAGCATTTATGGATGCTACACAACCATTTTTGAATTTAAGTATTACAGAAGCGATATCTTCGTGATTAGATACTACCTTTGCACCCATAGCATGTAAACTCACCACATCTGATTTTACTAGATTCAAAACTATATCAATATCATGAATCATCATATCTAAAACAACTCCCACATCTCGAATTCGAGTGTTAAGAGGAGCCAGCCTACGGGACTCTACTAAAATTGGGGATTCTACTATCTTTCCCAATTCTAAAATTGCCCCATTAAATCTTTCTACATGACCAACTTGGAGAATTAAATTATTTTTTTGGCTCAAAGATACTAATTCTTTTGCTTGCTCAACGCTCTCAGCAATAGGTTTTTCTACTAAAACATGTTTTTTTGCAAGCAAGGCTTCTTTGGATATTTGATGATGCAGAAAGGTTGGAGCAGCAATGACTACCGCGTCCGATTCTTTGAGCAAATTTTCGATGCTTCCAAAAAAGTTTGTTTCATATTTGCCTGCTATTGTATTTCCCCTCTCGGGATCTGCATCATAAATTCCTATGAGCTTAGCTTCAGACAGTTGTCTAGCAACATTCACATGGTATTGACCCATGTGGCCTACACCAATGATACCTAATTTAATTTTCTCCGACATAGCGGTCTCCTTTACACAATTTTTGGAGTGCTTATATTGTTCTCAACCGTTTCTCTGGCTGAATAACTTTTAAAGATTCTAAAATACCTTTACTTGAATATTTTACCTCTGAAAAATCCGCTATTAGTTTCTCCAGATTCTTTTACAAACTCTTCTAGCAGTTCTTTTTGTTTCTTACTGATCTTTTTAGGTATCTCGAGTCTTATGATTACATGCTGATCCCCTTTGCCATAAGAACCGAGGTAAGGAATTCCATTGCCCTTTAGACGGAAGACTTGTCCTGATTCTGTGCCTTCTGGGATTCTCATAGAAATATTTTTTCCTTCAATAGTAGGAACTTCTATCTCTCCACCTAAAATAGCCATAGTAAATGGAATGGTTTTTGTGATAATGAGGTCATTGCCCTGTCTTTCAAATAATTCATGTTTTTTAATATGTGTGACAACATATAGGTCTCCATGTGGACCTCCGTTAGGACCAGCTTCCCCTTCCCCATTTATTTTTATTCGACTCCCTGATTCAACTCCAGGAGGAATTTTAATGTAGATGGTTCTTCTTTTTTCTACAAGTCCCATTCCATTGCATACTTTACATGGGTTAGTTATCACAGTACCTCTCCCAGCACATCTACTACATGTAGAAGTGACAGAGAAAAATCCTTGCGTATGACGAACTTGGCCAGTTCCCCCGCAATCAGGACATTTTACAGGTGAACTTCCTTTTTGGGCTCCCGTACCCGTACATTCATTACAGGTCTCTGCCCGAGGAATCTCGATTTTAGACTCTCTACCAAGTGCTGCATCTTCTAAGGTGATATCCAAATTATACTTTAAATCATTGCCCCGCCTAGGACCTGATCTATTTCCCCCACCACCCCTACCACCGAAAAAGCTTTCAAAGATACCACCGCCAAAATCTCCAAATATTTCAGAAAAATCTGTATATACAGTTTGTCCGTATTGCGATCCACCTCCAGAAGCATTCACTCCTGCTTTACCAAATTGATCGTATGCGCGTCTTTTAGATGGATCTTTGAGAACTTCATAAGCTTCAGCAGCTTCTTTGAACTTTTCTTCCGCTTCCTTATTCCCTTTGTTTTTATCAGGATGATATTTTATGGCAAGCTGACGATAGGCTTTCTTTATCTCATCATCATTGGCTGTTTTGGAAACACCCAAGATTTCATAGTAGCTTCTTTCGCTCATAAATTCCTACTTTCTAATAAATTTTATAATATAGTACTACATAAACAGATATAGAATAGTACTTAATCATACTATTCTATATCTGTTATTTAACTTATAGCAAATCTGTGCTATAGATTTTATTTTTTATCGTCATCCACTACTGTATAATCAGCATCTACAACCTTTCCATCATCCTTAGTTTCTGATGATCCCTGAGGTGAACCTTCCCCATTAGGAGATTGTGATGCACTTGCACCTAACTTTTGTGCAAATTGCTGTAAGGACTCTTTAGCGGCTCTGATTCGGTTTATATCATCACTAGCTACTGCTTCTCTAGCTCTTTTGACTTCATCTTCTGCAAGCTGTTTTTCATGTGGAGGAAGTTTATCACCTAATTCTCCAAGAGACTTCTCAAGGGAGTATGTAAGTCCTTCAAGCTCATTCTTCTCTTCCACTAACTCACGTGCTTTTTTATCTTCCTCTGCATTTAGTTCGGCATCCTTCACCATTTTTTGGATTTCTTCTTCACTCAAACCAGATGCAGATTCTATTCGAATCTTTTGTTCTTTACCTGTACCTAAATCTCTAGCAGAGACGTGGACGATACCATTTGCATCTATATCAAATGTGACCTCTATCTGTGGAACACCTTTGGGTGCAGATGGTATGCCAACCAGATCAAATCTGCCCAAAGTTCTATTAGCCCTAGCTAATTCTCTCTCACCTTGTAGTACATGTACACTTACAGCAGTTTGATTATCTGCGGCAGTGCTGAATACCTGTGATTTTCTAGTAGGAATTGTAGTGTTACGATCTATTAGCTTCGTCATTACACCACCAAGAGTTTCAATACCAAGAGATAAAGGAGTAACATCGAGTAACAATACATCTGTCACTTCCCCAGCCAGAACCCCCCCTTGGATTGCAGCACCTGCTGCTACTACTTCATCAGGATTTACAGATTTATTAGGTTCTTTACCAAAGATCTCTCTCACTAAATCTTGAACTGCTGGAATACGAGTAGATCCTCCAACAAGTACTACTTCATCAATTTCTTTTGCGCTGAGGCCTGCATCCTTTATACAATTTAAACAGGGTCCTCTACTTTTTTCTACTAAGCTTTTTGTCAATTGATCAAACTTAGCTCTTGTAAGTGTCATATCCAAGTGTTTTGGACCTGAAGCATCTGCTGTGATAAAGGGAAGGTTTATCTGTGTAGATTGAGTTCCAGATAATTCAATTTTTGCTTTTTCACCAGCTTCTTTTAATCTCTGAACAGTATTCTTATCTTTTGAAATATCAATTCCTGTTTGTTTTTTAAACTCATCTACCAACCAGTCCATAATAACTTGATCAAAGTCATCACCACCTAAGTGAGTGTCACCATTAGTAGCCTTTACCTCAAATACACCATCACCCAGTTCAAGAATTGATATATCGAATGTTCCACCACCGAGGTCATACACTGCAATTTTACAATTTTGCTTTTTCTTATCAAAACCATAGGCAAGTGCTGCTGCTGTGGGCTCATTGATAATCCTTTCAACTTCAAGACCAGCAATTCTTCCTGCATCCTTTGTTGCCTGCCTTTGCTCATCATTGAAATACGCTGGCACTGTTATAACTGCTTTTTTAACTGTAGTTCCTAAATAGTCCTCAGCAGTTTGTTTCATTTTTTGGAGAACTTTTGCAGAAATTTCCTGCGGAGTCATCTCACCTGCACTGGTCTCAAACTTAACCCCATCATTTCCAGAACGAACAACTTTATAGGAAACCTTGTTTACTTCATCTGTAGTTTCGTTAAACCTTCTACCTATAAATCTTTTAGCTGATCTTACAGTGTTTACAGCATTTGTAATAGCTTGGTTTTTAGCGAATTGTCCTACAAGTGTTTCACCCTTCTGAGTGAATGCTACAATTGAAGGAGTGGTTCTTGCACCTTCTGAATTTTGAATAACAACAAAATCACCACCTTCCATAACTGCAACACATGAGTTTGTAGTTCCTAAATCTATACCTATTATTTTTTCTTTAGACATTTTCTTTCTCCTCTATTCTATATTTCTTTTAAAACTTTGGTCGTCCTACTTTTACCCTTGAGGGTCTTAAAGTAATACGTTCATTGTTTTCAACAAATTCGTAACCTGCTTGGTACACTTCTATTACTGTTTCTTCTGTATAATCTTCTGACTCATCTGCAGCTATTGCTTCCATTGACATAGGATCAAATGGCTTATTTAAAGGGTCAGTCTTTTGAATATTTTCTTTTTGTAATACAGAATAAAACTCATTTTTAATCATATTTATCCCATCTATAAATGGCTTTAACTCATCTGTAATACTTACTCCCATACCAACTCTCTCTAAGTTGTCTAAGGGATTTATAATTTTTATTACAAAAGATTTAACAGCTTCCCTCTTTATAGTTAAGTATTCATTTGCAGTTCTTCTCTTGTAATTTTGAAATTCTGCTCTCTCTCGAAGCCATGAATCTTTCAAAGAAGAGTTTTCAACTTTCAACTTGTTAATTTCTTCTTCCAAATTTGCAATTTTCGATGTTTCTTCAGAAGATTCTACATTGGAATCGTTTACTTTGGATCCTTCTGTTTCATCTTTAGCCGAATTTTCTGTTACTGTGTTTTCTTGTTCTGACATTTACCCTCCTTTTTATTTGCTTATTCTAGTTATCATTTCAGAAACTAATTTTGATGTAAATTCTACTAGGGGGAGTGCTTTGTTATAGTTCATTCTCTGCACACCCAGTATACCCATAGAACCTATTCGCTTTTCTCCTAATTTATAATTGGTAGCAATGATACTCATTCCACTCATCATATCACTATCCTTTTCACCAATATAAGTAAGGACACCATCTGTATTGACATACTTTGAAAAAATTTCTCTGAGTGCTCTCTTATCTTCGAGTAGACTTAAGATACCATCTAATTTATCCGCTTCTTCGCCTTTTAAATTATTAACTAAATTTTGAAGCCCATCCACATAGATATCACCCTCAGAACCGGAATCAAACTCCAAGCCTCCCTGCAAAGTAGTAACTATTTTTATAAAATCTTCAGGACCATCTTTTTTTTGTTTAAGCTCTTCAATGAGGTGTGGAATATCTTCTAACTCCTGACCCTTGAGATTAGAATTTAGATACTTTGAAATCTGGTAGAGTGATTCCTGACCTATGTTACCATCCAGGAAAAGGTTTCGATTGATTACCATTCCTGATCGGGTGACTATAATCATGAGAACTTCATCGCCACTCACATGAATCAACTCGATATGCTTTAGGGAATCAAAGTTTTTCTTTGGAGATATAACCACTCCTGCACTGCTGGATATCAGGGATAACACCCTGCAAGTAGCCATTAAGATTTGGTCTAACCTCAGTTGGTTTTTTAAGTACTCTTCTTGGATTCTCTGCTTTTCTTTTAAAGTTAGCTCATAGAGCACTACCAAGTTATCAACATAGATCCTATACCCCATCTCGGTAGGAACCCGTCCTCCTGAGTGGTGCTTAGAGTTGATCAGACCAGCTTCTTCTAGGTCTCGGAATACATTTCTTATCGTTGCGGGAGAAATACCCAATTCATACTTTTCTGATAGGGTTTTTGAACCAATTGGACGATTTCCGGTTACGAAATCATCGATCAAAACCTTTAAGATCAGTCTATGTCTTGGTGAAAGTTCCATTCCTATTCCCTATTTAGCACTCTACTGATTAGAGTGCTAATATATAGAAAAAGTTTATTTGTACTCATTTTTTCGTCAAGAATGAAAAAATTATTATCCAGTTATTATTTTGAAGGTTTGAGACTAGAATCCCCCCGGATTGGAGGGATAGATTGGTTTTTAAAAATTAAACGATGTTATTTTTCTTTCTTTCTAAAATTTTTAACTGTTCTGAAAAGTTTTCTTCTTTTTCAAGCTCTCCAGATTTTCGATAAATTAAAATTAAGTTGTTATACATTCTCTTAAGGATGGTCAAAGTACTGGTTTTACGAAAATGGTCTGAAGTATCCTTGTAACCATTTGCTTCTAAAAAACGGGTGCAGGTTTCTTTTGTAATCTGGACTCCTCCATTGAATGGGTCTATATAAGATTGGAAGGTTTCAGTTTCATAAGATACCATAAAGTGCATAGGAAGGTTGATTCCATAGATAGGCATATGAAGTCGCTTTCCAATCAAAATATAAATTGTTGAGAGAGAAATTGGAATTCCCTTTCTAGACTTTACCACTCTGGTCACGAAAGAATTGTCAGGATTATGATAATTGCTCTGGTTACCAGAAAATCCTTCCTCCTCGTGTAGTACTCTACTGAGAAGTTGTATACGTACTGAATCGGTAAGAATCTCTCTATTCAGTTCAAAAAGTTCACCTACTCTAAGGGCTAGAGTATCTAGCTTGAGTTTGAAATTTTTATAAGATGCACTTGGATCTCCCATTAATGAGAGAAGATAAACACCGCCTTCTAAATCATCATAATTATTGGTAAATCCTTTTTTTGTGATACTTGCTAAATATACATTAGCTATCTCTTTTTGTATAAGACGGGAATATTTTCTGGTACTTATCCTAAGAGTGGTGTTTTGTAATTCATCAATCACATCATAAACAGATGTTTGCCATGGGATTAGCTCGGCTATTTTGAAAATTACTGATTCTATATTTTCGCCGTTAGAGAAATCTAATTCATAAAATAATTTCTCTAACTCTTTTGTATTAAGCCCTTCACCCAAATAATGTTTCCACTCACTCATACCCATAAAATGCGTAATGAAAATTCAATGTCAATCGAATTGATTAGTTTTATATAAAAAAAATCAATTCCCAATTATGTAGCATATAATTTATATGTCTCATTACTTTTCGTAATAAATTAAACTAATAGAAATGATCTGATAGATTGAATTTTATCCACCTATTATCATAAATTAATTGTTAAACATTTATTCATAATAACTAAAAAGTAACTTTGTGTAAATAAGAATGTTCATAATTCTGTAAATAAATCTTAGTAACAATTCATAATAATCTATTTGTATAAGCTTTAAAGTAAGAGTAATCGTATTATTATTGTATGGCAAAACAAATATCTAAGTAGGTGTAGAGATATAAAATAATGATAGGTTATTAGTTAGAATTTTTTTCACATGAATAATGAATCAAATTAATCTTATTTTCTATTTCTTTACAAGTGTAGTTATTATTTATTAATAATGTATATAGCTCATTAATAGGATTAATTATTAATTTATTATCTAAGATAGAATTGAATCCTAAGAGCTGAATATTACTAACATTACTTTGATTCAGGATAACAGATATTTCATTAATTTGGTTATTATTTTTTAATGCGAGTATTTTTTTATTAAAATATTCTAATTGAAAAGTACCACTAATAAATTCATTGGAAGTAATAATAAGATCTGATTCAATTTTATTCACATAATTAGTAGCTTTTCTTAAGAATGTAGAAGAAAAGTAAAATACTAATAAAAGTATAAATGATACCAAAAAGGAATATATATTTAAAATACTAAAAATCTTGGGTATTTTTTTATCAGTATAAATTTTATAATGTTCATCGAGGAGAAAAATCAAAGGGAATACAGCTATAGCAATAAATCTTGCAGTTATAGTAATTCCATCATTTGGAGCTGCTATACCTATAATGAAAGAAAAAATTAAACTCTGTCCCAGGTAAAAATTACTCTGAAAACTATTACTCTTAATATTTTTCAAATAATAAACTATTGAATATAAAAATAAAGGGCTTATAAAATAAAATCCCATTGCTAGATTGTTTTCTCTAGGATAAGTAAAGAGTATAGATAAGAAAATTCTTAACTTTTCTAATATATTTAAAGAATTACTATGAATATTAACAATATACCTAGGTCCTAAAATAAAATCGTACGATAGATAATTATATAAGAAAAAAATAAGAACAAAAAGAAGGAAAGTTTGGGAATGAATAATTAATTTATAAATATTAGTAAATTCTTTTTTTTGAAAATAAATAATAAATAATGTTAAATAGATAGAAAAAGTAAACAATAGTGCTTCAAGTCTAAACCAAATTGCAAGACCTAAAAGTATATTTCCTATTATAAAATGAGTATTTACTCTTTCATCAATATATTTTTTTATAAAAAGAAATCCTATTCCTGTGAGACTATAAAATATACTACATTCTGAAAAATCTATGATAGTAATTATTATAGTAGTCCCAAATAACAAATAAAATAGATTATTCTTATTGTACAAATTTTTTGAGTATAAAAAAACCATAGGAAATAAAATTAAAGAATTTAAGTAGGGAAGTATAGAAAATCCTAAGAATAAAATTATTGAATAAAAAAAGGACAATGCAACAGGATATTGACCTATATAACGACCTTTATTTAAAAAAATAAATCCTTCATTTAATGGGTTCATTGTATAGAGTGGATCAAATTCTTTAGCAGGATAAAAAATATCCTGGCTATTCCAACCATTTAAAAATAGTGATTTAACCTGAATTGCTTTTACTAAAGAATCTGATATATATACAGAATCAGGTCGGATAATAATTTGTATAATTAAAATGATTGCTGTTACAATTAAAGAATTTTTCATTTATATAGAACTCCTTAAATAGAAAATATTTTTCCCTTATTTTCTTCAATTTATTTTTAGTGTAGTTTCTTCCAAAAATGGGACCAATATTTTCAGAAAACCCTCTGGATCTTCAGCAAATGGAATATGACCTGTTTCTAATATTATCATTTTTGAATTTGGAATTATTTTTTCTGCTTTTTTTCCAATCTCAATGGGATTCACAGGATCATTCTTCCCCCAAACTAAAAGTGTAGGTGCCTGAATATTTTTTGCACGTTCACGTAAGTCATGGTCTGGAGATACTTTTTTCAGTTATTGGCATAGAGTTTTTATAAAAAAATTTTCAACTCTTTGCTATTTTTAATATATCCGGTACTTCAATTGTATTTTTAGGATAATCTTGTAATACGGACTTTATCATAGCCTGGCCTAATTCTCCCAATGTAGTCGCAGAGTTAGGAGTAATTACTTTTATGAGAGGATAGAATATTTTGATATAGTTATACCAAGAAAGAGTATTTTTTAATCCAGGTGTAGGATGCATGTATCCGGGACGGAAATTATATACTTTTTTGAATGGTAATTTGATAAGTTCGTTTTCTGTCTTTCCCTTGACCCGTGCCCACATAGAGAAGCCTTTTTCTGTGCTATCTGTGCCCTGTCCCGATACATAAGAAAACACCATCCCCTGATTCAGCTTCAAAAGAAAATTAGCAAAATAGAGTGTTAAATCGTACGTAATTTTTGTATATTCCTCTTCGGATTTTCCAACTGCGGACACTCCCGAGCAAAAAAAACAGGCGTCATACCCTGAGAGACTTTCCTCCTGTCCTGAGAGGTTCATAAAATCATTTATGAGTATTTCTTTTACTTTTGAATGTTCATAACCACAAGGTCTTCTACCAATGACTAGAATTGATGATACTTTTTCTGAGAGCACACATTCATGTAGTACGCCCTCTCCCACCATTCCCGATACTCCCGTTATAATTACTTTCATATATTCTGTTCTCCTTTAAAATGATAACCAGATTAATACTCTAATTTCTAATCAGAAATCATGAAAAGGGCATTTTTGTATATAATCCAGACCGCTCCGCGGGGCTTTTTGCAAGGCAAAAAGTCTCACGGTCAGTTTTCTATCAAAATGATTTTTATTCAATTATTAATTGACTCATTTAATTATTCACTGTAAATCTGAGTTGTATAAAATAAAAACAAATTGTCAATCTAGTTCAACTTATATTTCTAATTCATCCAACATTTCTTGTTTCATTTCATCAAAATACTTTATATCTCCTGTCATAATATAGAACTGAGAATTTCCCTGGAATAATTTTAGAAATCGTTCTGCTTTTTTTTGTGAGTTAAAGTTTTTCGGAAGATTGCCTGATTTTTTATTTTCTTCAAAGTAAATTGTTAATGTCTCAATCCATCTTGCTAAAATTTCTTTTGCCTTTGTATGACTATCATTTGGTTTTTCAGAACTACTCATGAATTTTGCAACAGGACAGCCAAAAAAATTTCCTCCTCTGACCTGACGTTTTAAAAGATTTACCCATGTATTTACAAAACTTTGGGGAGAATCGGTCTTCGCCATTAGGTATAGCCATCCTTCATTAAATGTACTACCCTGTAGCTTTAAATATTCTTCGCCTAACTCTTCTTTGCTTTTGAAATAGCGATAAAAACTGGCTTTATGAGTTGCAGATGCTTCTATGATATGATTTACACTTGTAGCGTCATAGCCCTGCTTGTAAAATAATTCGATTGCTGTTTTGATTAACCTTTCCTTTGGTCCTGTATCATCCATATTTTACCTTTTCTTTTTTCTATTAAAAAATAGTAGACTAAATGGTCTATTCTTTTTAGATTTAATATAGTTATATAGACTAAGTAGTCTATATGGAGATTTATTATAAAAAAAAAGGATAAGATCATGCAAAGACTAGAATTTATAAAAAAGAATCGACTCGAATGGAGAGATGTTCCGACTCCTAATATCAATGGAGTAAACCAGGCGATTGTGCTTCCCCTTGCTGTTTCTAGATGTGATTTAGATTTGCCTATGTTCCGAGGGGAGACATTGTTTCGTCCCCCTTTTCCCATTGGACATGAGTTTATAGGAGAAATACTCCATATCTCCGAGGATTTATACAGTTCTTATTCAGTGGGCGACCGGGTTGTGGTTCCCTTTCAAATTTCTTGTGGGACTTGTCCCATTTGCAAAAGCCAAAATTCCCAATCTTGTGATACAGTTCCGCCTGGATCCAATTATGGGATTGGCAAAGGTGGAAAAGACTTTGGAGGCGCTTTGTCTGATTCTATTTTAGTACCTTACGCTCGAGAAATGCTAGTCCCTATTTCAAAAGATTTAGATCCTGTGGGTCTTGCCAGTCTTTCGGATAATATTGTGGAAGCATGGAAGCTTGTTGGTCAACACTTAGAAAAAGATCCGAACCAATCTGTTTTGATTGTTGGTGGATTCGCGGGGAGTATAGGTCTGTA
>CAMCZP010000069.1 GCA_945887855.1 Leptospira interrogans serovar Manilae
CCAGAACTCATAGATTACGCCATCCCTGGAAATGACGATGCCATACGTGCAATCACTCTCTTTCTCGAGACAATGTCAAATGCGGTGATAGAGGGAACGGGTGGAGAAGTAGTCCAACCTAAATTCAGTGATGAAATGGATGAAGAAGATATCAATAATATGAACTATCGTGGTGAATACGATGAAATGGGACGATTCATTGAAGATGATGATTCCACTTTTAAAAAAGAGTTCACAGAACCTAAAACTGACGTAAAAACTGAAGTGAAACCTGAAATAGCAACTGAAGTGAAACCTGAAGTAAAAACTGAAGCAAAGCCTGAAGTGAAAACTGGAGAGGTGTAGTTTGGATATTAGTGCAGATTTAATCAAAGACCTAAGAGAGCGTACCGGAGCAGGTATGCTTGATTGCAAAAAAGCCCTCCAAGAAAATGGGGGCAACATTGAAAAAGCCATGGACTTTCTTCGTGAAAAAGGACTGGCAAAAGCAGCAAAACGAGGCGACAAAGAAACCAAAGAAGGAAAGGTCATCTCCTACATCCATGCCAATGGAAAGATAGGAGTTCTCCTTGAACTCAATTGTGAAACAGACTTCGTAGCAAAAAATGAATCTTTTGATGAACTTGGAAAAGAAATATGCCTCCAGATCGCAGCTGCTAGTCCGCTTTATATCAACAAAGAATCAGTTCCTGCAGATGTAATTGAAAAAGAGTCTTCTATCCTAAAATCCCAATTGGTAGAGCAGGGCAAAAAACCCGAACAAATTGAAAAAATCATACCTGGAAAACTAACCAGCTTCTATACAGAAGTTTGTCTTTTGGAGCAAATTCATATCAAGGACAACAAAAAGGTTATCAGAGAGTTGATCCAGGAATTTATAGCCAAATTTGGAGAAAATATTACCGTGGGCAAGTTTACGAGGTACCAAATCGGTGGATGAGGAACCTGCCAAGAGAAACAAGCCTTTTAAGCGAATCTTAATAAAACTCTCCGGGGAAGCACTCGCCGGAGAGGGAGAGTATGGAATTGATGGAGAAAGAATCAGTTCCCTCGCCAAAGAAATATTTGAAATACATAAACAAAACATAGAAATAGCTATCGTTATCGGTGGTGGTAACATCTTCCGGGGAGTAAAAGGTGTAGAAACCGGAATTGACAGAGCCACTGCTGATTATATGGGAATGTTGGCTACCATAATGAATGGTCTAGCACTCCAGGCAGCCTGTGAAAAAGTAGGTTTGTTCACAAGGGTCCAATCAGCCATTGAAATCAATTCCATTGCCGAGCCTTATATACGCAGAAGGGCTGTGAGGCATCTTGAAAAAAAGAGGGTGGTTATCTTTGCAGGTGGAACAGGAAACCCCTATTTTACCACAGACACCACAGCCAGTCTCAGGGCAGTGGAAGTTGGTTGTGATGTTATCTTAAAAGCCACCAAAGTAGATGGAGTGTACTCTGCTGATCCAAAAAAAGACCCCTCTGCAAAAAGATTTATCCAAATTTCATTTTCAGAATCCATACGACATAGACTAAAGGTTATGGACCAGACAGCACTGAGTTTGTGTATGGAAAACGACATGTCCATTATTGTGTTTGATATATTTAAAAAAGGAAACCTAAAAGACTTAGTTGAAGGAAAAAAGATAGGTACCTTGATTTCTAATTCTGAAGAGGTGGTAATAGAAGGTGAGTGATTTCATACTAAATACAAAAACGAAAATGGAAAAGACAGTGGAAGTCTATAAAAAAGACCTCGCCCAAATCCGAACGGGTAGGGCAAATCCTGCTATGGTAGAGGATATCAAAGTAGAGTATTATGGTGCAATGACCCCAATGAACCAGATGGGAACCATTTCTATTCCCGAGCCCAGATTGATCATGATAAAACCATACGACACCACTTCCATAAAAAGTATTGAAAAAGCAATCCAGAGTTCAGGATTGGGACTGACTCCATCCAATGATGGTGTGGTGATACGTATTCCACTTCCTGAATTAACTGGAGAAAGGCGAAAGGAATTATCCAAAATTGTCAGACAAAAGTCCGAAGAAAAAAAAGTTGCCATTCGTAATATTCGAAGGGATACCATGGATGATCTAAAAAAAGAGATGGCAGATGCTTCTCAAGATGAAATGAAGGGAATCTCAGAACAAATCCAAAAAGTAACTGATGGTTTTATTCTAAAAATTTCAGAGATTACCGACCAAAAAGAAAAAGAAATCCAGACTGTTTGATGTATACCAATTTACCCGGCCACGTTGCTATCATAATGGATGGCAACGGGAGGTGGGCAACTGCAAAGGGGCTCTCTAGAAAAGAAGGTCATAAAGAAGGGTCTTATGCTATTGACCGCCTTCTGGATTGTGCTATTGAACTTGGATTAAAAAATATTTCCCTCTATGCATTTTCAACTGAAAATTGGAAGCGTCCCCTCACGGAAGTCACTGCAATCTTTGAGCTCTTAGAATTTTTTATTGAAGATCGCTTACAAAAAATCACAGAACGTGGAGTGAAGGTACTACATTCCGGTGCAAAGTCCAAAATTCCATTGAGTAGTCTAAAAAAAATTGAGAAAGCAGTAGAGGCTACATCCTCTAATAAAGTATTGCAGTTGAACTTTTGTCTCAACTACGGGGGACAGGAAGAAATTCTTCATGCCTTCAATGCAATCCTAACCAAAAGAAAACAGGCAAAGCAATCCCTGGAGAAAGAAATTAGCTTGGAGGAAATGGAAGAATCCCTCTATACATACCCACTTCCTCCCGTAGACCTTCTCATACGCACAGCTGGAGAGCAAAGGGTATCTAATTTTTTACTTTGGCAGATTGCGTACGCAGAATTGTATTTTACAAATACTCTCTGGCCTGATTTTAATAAAGAAGCCCTTTTTTGTGCACTTGAATGGTATGAAAAACGGGTTCGTAAATTCGGAGGACTTTAGTGGGCGAAACAGCAAAACGGCTATTATCTGCGGGAATTTTGGTTCCTACATTCATATTTTGTTTTCATTATTCGGGTTGGTACTACCTCCAACTCTATATCTTAGGCATGGGAATTATTTTTTTGGGTGTTATAGAATTTTGTTCTTTTGCAGACAAAGGTGATGAAGGCAAACCATTTGTAAAAATTGCCCTCTTTTATGCATTTCTTCTATTTACAGCCTACTATCTACAATTTGTCCAACAACAACAGCACAATCCACTACCTGAAAACATTAGGCAGTATTTAAAATATATACCCGCTGATACAAACCTGACAACCCCCATCATTTTTTTATTATTCGTCCATGCATTTGTAGTACAATTAATCTATAGACCTTTAGAAGGTGCAATACTCTCTGTTTCTACAACAGTGATTGCTTCGATTTACTTGGGTGTTACAAATGGTCATTTTTTTAAATTGATCCAGTTCCAAAATGGAGTGTACTATGTTTGGATCATTGCAGGCACTGTTTTTATCACAGATGCGGGAGCGTATTTTGGAGGCAGATGGTTTGGACGTCATCCTGCAGGTTTAAAGATTTCTCCAAAGAAAACATGGGAAGGTTACATCACCGGCATGATTACTGCCCTAATCTTTACAATATGCGTAAGTTATTTTTATGAAAAATTAACAGATAAAATCTCTCCATTTTCTTATTTTGAACTATTTTTATTCACTCCAATTTTTAGTATTATAAGTGTAATAGGGGATCTCACTGAATCTGCAATGAAACGTGATGCAAAGATGAAAGATTCAGCCTCTGTTGTTCCCGGGCATGGTGGAGTTTTAGATTTAGCGGATGCCCTCTTGGTTGTTATGCCTTGTAGTTATTTTTATATTTCTATCAAAGAGCTATTGGGATATACTATCTGAGATGATACGCGTATCACTTTTAGGAGCATCGGGATCGGTTGGGGATTCTTGCCTGAAAGTAATTGAGAGGTTTAGAGAAAAAATCTCCCTCCAAAATTGTAGCATTCATTCAAATCTCACCAAAGGTATGGAGATTATTGAGAAATTTTCTCCAGTTACATTGGTTGTAACTGATCCAAATATAGATAAAAGTATACTTGGAACTCATAAAAAATCTACAAAAATACTCTATGGATTCGATAGTTTAAGTGAAATTGTAACTGAATCAGAAGTAGATATAGTTATAACTGCTATAGTAGGTTCAGTTGGAATCAATCCTACTGTAGCAGCGATACATGCTGGAAAAAAAATTGGAATTGCAAACAAAGAAACCCTTGTAACCTTTGGGCCATTCATAAAAAAATTACTCCAAACATCCAAATCAAAATTAATACCCGTAGATTCTGAACACAATGCTCTATTCCAACTTTTAGAAAATAAAAATAAAGATAGTATAAGAAGTATTACACTCACTGCATCCGGGGGTTCTTTTCGTGATTATCCAATAGAAGCACTTAAAAACGTAACTGTGGAACAGGCATTGAAGCATCCAACATGGAATATGGGTGCAAAAATAACTATAGACTCTGCTTCATTAGTTAATAAAAGTTTAGAAGTGATAGAAGCACATTATTTGTTTGATTTTTCTTATGACCAAATTGAAATTGTAATACATCCTGAAAGCATAGTTCACGGAATTGTTGAAAATATAGATGGTTCGGTGTTAATGTATGCATCCTATCCTTCCATGATGTTCCCTGTAGCACACTCTATATTTTATCCTCATCCAATCCCAGAGGTATTGATAGAGAAAAAACCATATACATATGAAAAACTAAACTTTCGTGAAGTAGATGTTAAGAGATACCCTGCATTACCCCTTGCACTCCAGTGTGGGAGAAAAGGTGGTACGGCTCCCTGTATATTCAATGCAGCGAATGAAGTTGCAGTGGATTTATTTCTAAAAGAGAAAATAGCTTTTACAGAAATTCCTGAAATTATTGAAAAAACCTTAAATAAAATACAAATTTCTCATCCAACTTCTCTGGAGGAATACTTGGAAATAGATTCTCTTGCCAGAAAACTGGCATGGAATAGAAAGGATGATATATGATACTCATAATTCTTGGTGCAGTCTTAATGCTCGGTGTTTCTATTTTTATCCATGAACTGGGTCATCTACTATGCGGAATGCTAGTTGGTGTCAAAGCTAGAATTTTTTCCATTGGATATGGCAAGGGGATTTGGAAGAAAAGAATAGGAGAGACAACTTACCAGATCACCGGTTTTCCGTTAGGTGGTTATGTTATGTTTAAAGGAGACCAGTACGGTAAAAAATTAAAAGGGAAATCGGGTGAGCTTTTGTCCACACCTCCACTCAAACGAATAGTTCCTGTGATTGGTGGTCCACTTTTTAATTTGATTATGGGTTTTGTAATATTTTTTATTTTAGCTCTCTTAGGGGACACTCCTCCCTCTAATAAAATATTTATTGATCCCTCCTATGACTTTATGCCCGCATTCAAAGCAGGTTTGCGTTCGGGAGATCGGTTGGTTAAAATCAATGGCAAGGATACTCCCACTTTTGAAGATATATTCAATACAATCAGTCTTTCTGCCGGTGAGGATTTAGAAATTGAGTACGTACGGGAAGGTAAAACCAAATCAATAAAATTTGCTCCTGAGATTTACTCTGGTGGTGGAAGACCAACAATAGGCGTAGAGCCATATGGTGAGAGAAATGTGGTGGTTACTTTCACCTATGGAGAACAATTTAGAAGCTGGATCAAAACTCTTTTGGGAGAAGAGGTAGAGCTCACTAGAAAAGAATACAACTCAACCCTTCCAAAAAAAGACCAATCATTTTCACCTATAAGGGCTATTTCTTATTTGAATGATGGGGATATGATTCTAGATGTTCAGGGAGAAAAGGTTTCTACAGTTACAGAGCTTCAATCCATTTTGGGAAAGTACCAAAATAAAACTGTAACACTAAAAATCCTAAGAAAAAAGTACCCCCTTCTCACACCCTGGATGAAAGAAGAGATGAGTGTATCAATACCCGTTTTGGGTGCAGATATTTTAGAATTGTACGACATTACAGATAAGAATATGGAAAGTTTTACAATTAAAAATCTATCCCTAGCAGGATATGATCCTAAATTAGTACAAAAACTTACTAATTTAAAAATCAATGGAAAAACTTTTGAAACATTTGATCTTTTAAAAAATGAAATTGGGGCAAAGAAAAAAATTACTATAGACCTTCACGGGATTGAGTATGAAGCTATTGCCAATATCAAATCTATTGGTCTTTTGGGTTTTCGCCCATCCATGAAATTTGAAGCTGAAAAAATTCCACAGGATGTTTCCATCTCATCTGCAGCTTTAATTTCAATAGATAAAATAGGTGATAATATTTCATCCTCTTTGAAAGGTTTAAAAATGATATTTACTGGTATTTTATCAGTAAAAGATAATTTATCCGGTCCAATAGGAATTGTTCAGATTGCAGGTATTACACTTGAATATGGATTTTTAACATATTTGGATTTTACAGCAAGAATAAGTATTGCTCTGATGATCATGAATCTCCTACCAATTCCCATAGCAGATGGTGGGCATGTAGTACTTTACCTGTACGAAGCTATTTCTGGTAGACCACTTCCTGCAAGGGTAATTGATATTATCTTTAAAATTGGTTTGGTCTTTTTATTGTCCCTTGGTATATTCGTTACATTTAATGATTTTTTAAGGCTATTTAGATGAGAGCTTCTAATTATATTATTCCAACTACAAAAGAAGACCCGAGTGACGCAGTAGTTGCATCCCATAAACTTATGGTTCGGGCTGGGCTAATTCGTAAAAGTGCATCGGGATTGTATCACTATCTTCCCATGGGTTTTAGGGTTCTAAAAAAAATTGAAGCTATTATTCGAGAGGAAATGGATATCTCTGGAGCTTTAGAATTTCAGTTACCCATATTGACCCCCTCTGAAATTTGGGAACAAAGTGGCAGGTGGGAGAGAATGGGTAAGGAGATGTTTAGAATAAAAGACAGGCATGATGTTTCCTACTCACTCGGTCCTACACACGAGGAATCTTTTACATCACTCTTAAAACCAATATTAAAATCTTACAAGGATCTCCCTAAAAATGTATACCAGATCCATACAAAATTTAGAGATGAAATACGTCCTAGATTTGGTGTAATACGATCTAGGGAATTTATTATGAAAGATGCATATTCCTTTCACAATGATAGTACATCTTTAGATGAAACCTATGAAACAATGAGAAAAACTTATAGAAATATTTTCCAGAGATGTGGTTTGAAAACAATACCCGTCCAAGCAGATTCGGGAAGTATGGGAGGAAGTGGTTCTGAAGAATTTATGGTGGTCTCACCAATTGGTGAAGAAACACTATCTCTTTGTAATGCATGTGGATATTCAGGTAATGTTGAAAAAACTCCTGTTTTGGTAAATTATAGAACAGATACTAGCAAAGAACCATCTGAAAAAATTCATACTCCTTCCATCTCTACAATTGAGCAAGTAGCCAAATTTTTTGCTGTAAAATCATCTAATACTATCAAAGCAGTTTATTTGAATGCAGATAACAAATGGAATGTGCTTATTTTTGTCAGGGGAGATAGAGAAATCAATGAAGTCAAAGTTAATAATTTTTTAAATTCTACAGAGTTACGACCACTCTCAAATAAGGAGTGTGAGGACCTCGATTTAGTGATTGGTTTTACAGGTCCCAAAAAGGAATTTTCTAAAAATATTAAGGTTTTTTATGATTCAACCCTTGATCCTAATGAGTCTTATATCGTTGGTTCAAATGAAATAGATTATCACACTAAAGGTTTTGTTCTCACAAAGGAAATTGGGAGTGAGATAAAATATAGAGATTTTACTAAATCAGTTGTAGGAGATAAATGTCCATCGTGTGGTAAGGCACTTTCGCAAGAGAAAGGAATTGAAGTAGGGCATATTTTTAAGCTTGGTGATAAGTATTCAAAAGCATTTGATTTGAAAATATCTGATAAAAATGGTAAACTTTCAATTCCTACTATGGGTTGTTATGGAATAGGGGTAAATAGAACTATGGCTACTGTTATTGAACAGTGCAATGATGACAAAGGAATCTTTTGGCCAATTTCAATTTCACCTTTTGAAATATCTTTAGTTAGTATTACAAAAGATAGCACAGATTTTATAAAAGTAGAAGAAATATATAAATATTTAAAATCTAAAAATTTAGATGTATTCTGGGATGATAGAGAACTTGGGGCAGGTTTTAAATTTAAAGACTCTGAATTAATAGGATTTCCAATTCGTATTACAATAGGTAAAAACTTTTTTGATAAAAATGAAATTTCTTTATTAAATCGAAAAACTGGTCAGGAAGAAACATTTTTATACACTGGAAATGAAAATTTAATAACTAGACTTGAGGAATTGAGAGCAAATCTCTTTTCTGAAATTTCGGGGTGAGATTATGAAAAAAATTGAGTTCAATGCAAAAAATGGTTATTTTGGAGAGTTTGGTGGAAGGTATGCTCCTGAAATTTTAACTTCCGCACTCCAAGAATTAGAATTAACATATAATAAATTTAAAAATAATAAAAAATTTAAAGAAAAATTAAATTATTATCTTAAAAATTATGTTGGTAGACCTTCACCAATTACATTTGCCGAGAGATTGAGTAAAGAATGGGGATGTAATGTCTATTTGAAAAGGGAAGATTTAAATCATACCGGTGCTCATAAAATTAACAATACAATGGGTCAGGCCCTTTTAGCATTAGAGATGGGAAAAAAAAGGCTCATAGCCGAAACAGGTGCAGGGCAACATGGTGTTGCCACTGCAACAGTTGGAGCGCTTTTTAATCTAGAAACTATAGTCTATATGGGAACCGAAGATCTCCGCAGACAGGAATTAAATGCAATAAGAATGAAAATGTTGGGTGCAACAGTGATCGGTGTTACATCTGGAACTGCAACACTCAAAGATGCAACCAGTGAAGCTATGAGAGATTGGGCATTGAATGTATCTCAAACTCATTACATTGTGGGTTCTGCGATTGGTCCCCATCCTTTCCCAACAATTGTTCGAGACTTTCAAAGTGTAATCGGAACTGAATCTAGGCAGCAATTTAAAAAACAAACCGGGAATCTTCCTGGGCATGTGATAGCATGTGTGGGTGGTGGATCAAATGCAATTGGTATGTTCTATGGTTTTATAAATGATAAAAAAGTTAATCTCTATGGTGTTGAAGCTGGGGGTTTGGGAAACAATCCTGGAGAGCATTCCTCTACAATTCAATTTGGAAAACCCGGTTTTTTGCATGGAACAAAAACACTCATCATCCAAGATGAAAAAGGCCAAATTGTACCGGCTCATTCGATCTCAGCAGGTCTGGACTATCCCGGAGTGGGACCCGAACATGCCCACTTTGCAAAATCGGGTAGGGTGAAATATGTTAGTATCACAGATTCAGAAGCATTGGATGGATTCAAAGAATTATGCAGATTGGAAGGAATCATACCCGCCCTTGAAACAGCACATGCTTTTTCGTATGGAAAAAAATTAGCAAAAACACTGGGTAAAAAAGAAGATATTTTGATCTGTCTTTCAGGTAGGGGAGATAAAGATGTTTCTGAAGTAAAGAGGCTTTTGGGAGAAGGTCTTTGAGCTTATTATCAGAATATATTTCTTCTAAAAAACCCGTTTTTATGCCCTATATTTCTATGGGGGATCCTAGCTATGAGCTTACTATACAATGGGCAAATGCAATTTCAGAATCTGCAGATATAATTGAACTTGGAATACCTTTTTCAGACCCAATTGCGGATGGATCTGTAATACAAAAGTCATATAAACGCGCTCTTGATAACCAAGAATTTTCAATGGATATTATTTTAGATACCACTTTAAAAATATATAGCTCTACTCAAAAACCAATTATATATTTATCTTATTTAAATCCTATAGTTCAATATGGATTAGATAAATTTTTTCTTTCTGCAAGTAAATCTGGCGTTAAAGGAATTGTAATACCTGATATTCCATTTGATTCAAAAGATTATGAAAATATATATAATATTTCTAAAGAAAATAATATTTCTATAATAAATTTAATTACACCTGCCACATCTAAAGATAGAATGAAGTCTATGAAAAAGTACTCTTCAGGTTTTATTTATTACGTTACATCTTTTGGTGTTACAGGAACAAGAATTGAACTAGATAAGGATTTAGAAAACAAAATCAAAAATGTTAAAGATATCTTGAAAATTCCCGTACTGGCCGGTTTTGGAATTTCTGAACCAGAACAAGCAAGAGCAATTTCAAGATACGCAGATGGAATCATTATAGGATCAAGAATCCAAAAGATTATCGAAGAATTTTCTTCTGATCCCTCTCTATGTTGTGTCAACCTTCAAAAATACACTTCTGAGATTAAAAATTCTTTCAATTAGAATCATGGTAAAATAAGCTCTAAGGTTAGGATGGTTCAAATAAAATCCATGGAACTAAAATTCTTATTTCCGAATTTATATAAGAAAAAGTAAAAGAAAAGGTTTAAGCTAGAAAAATAGACTTAGTAAAGATAAAAGGGAAGAATATGCCATTGCGAATTTATCAATTGTTGGATACACTAGACAAACTGGAAACTAAGTCCCACAGGCAAACCATCTAAAAAATGCACAAATATACTCTACTAGAATCCGTCAATGATCCCTCAGACCTAAGGAAACTTTCCAAAGACCAACTTCCTGCCGTATGCTCTGAAATTCGTGAATTTATCATAGATACTCTCTCCAATGTGGGAGGGCACTTTGCGAGTAACCTTGGTGCTGTGGAGCTTACAGTTGCCATTCATTATGTATACAATACCCCTGTGGATCGTCTCATATGGGATGTTGGGCACCAGACCTATCCCCATAAAATTCTCACCGGCAGAAGGCATCTATTGCACACGGTTCGTAAATTTGATGGAATTTCCGGTTTTCCAAAGCGGGAGGAATCAAAATTCGACCTCTACAACACCGGACATGCGGGAACCTCCATTTCGCAACTCTTAGGAGAGGCTGCTTCTAGGGATCTTACGGGAAAATCTTACCATTGCCTGGCAGTGATTGGCGATGCTTCCATAGCCTGTGGGATGGCACTGGAGGCACTGAACCATGGTGGTGAACTAAAGCCAAATTGCTTAGTGATTCTCAATGATAATTTGATGTCCATATCTAAAAATATTGGGAGTATTAGTAATTATCTAAACAATATCATCACATCACATTACTATTCAAAATACAAAAAGTTTTACTATGGTGTTATCAAGTGGTTTCCCATCATCGGGCCCGCATTGGTTAGTTTTTCTAAGAAAATAGAAAAGTCTTTTAAAGTCTTTTTAACCCCGGGCGGATTGTTTGAAGACTTGGGATTTACATACTACGGTCCTATAGATGGACATGATATAAACAAGCTGATTGATATCCTGGAGAAATTGAAAACCCAAGAAGGTCCCATTCTTCTCCATGTGTTGACCCAAAAAGGAAAGGGCTACAGTCCGGCGGAGTCGGATCCTATCAAGTACCATGGAGTGACTCCCTTCCAAAAAGAAAGCGGCCAAATGAAACAGGACACAAAAATTGGATACAGCAAACTCATTGGAAAGTGCTTATTAAAATTCACAGCAGAAGATCCCAGAGTAGCTGCCATCACACCCGCTATGATCGAGGGGAGTGGGCTAAAAGAATATGCAGAAAAATTTCCTAAAAATATTTTTGATGTTGGAATTGCAGAACAGCATTCTGTAACCTTTGCATCGGGGTTGTTGGCTGGGGGTGTGATCCCTTTTATGTGTATCTATTCCACATTTATGACTAGAGCCCTTGACCAAATCGTCCATGATGTATCCCTTATGAATCTACCCGTACGATTCGTCATTGATCGATCGGGGATAGTTGGTGCGGATGGAGAAACCCACCAGGGGCTCTTTGACTTAGGTTTTCTTTGTGCAATGCCCAATATGGCGATCTATGTTCCCTCATCCGCTCAAGATCTAGTCAATTCTATGTATATGCTAAAGGGGTATTCAGAAGGACCCATAGCCATTCGATTTCCAAAGGGAAGTGAAGACCCCGATAAAATTTCCTTTGATAAAATAGATGAAATTCCCATCGGAAAGCCTAGGCTAATGAGATCAGGTAAAGATATCACCATCCTCTCTATAGGTACATTTTTAGAGTTAGCCTTGCGGATAGCCGATGATCTCCAAAAAAAAGGGATAGAAGCCGAGGTGATCGATCTAGCATGGATCCGTCCATTGGATGTTCATTTTTTAAATGATCATATTTCCAAGACAAAACGGTTTTTTATCATGGACGAGAGTTATCTGGACTCTGGGGTCACAGGATATATACTTACCAGACTAAACCCTTCTATTTTGTCTAAATTCTTTAAGACGTATGCACTGCCCCCAGAAATCATTCCACACGGGGAGAGAGGAGAAATTCTATCAAAATACAATATAACAATGGAATATATTACCCAAGAGATCCAAAACCTTCTATCCTAGTATTTTTAAAAAAAATCCATAAAAATCCTTTTTCGGGACATAACGAAAAGAAATTTCAGTTGCAATGATTCAATTTCCTATACTCTAAAAACCGAAAATTGTATAGAGAGTAAAGTTCACTTAACATAGTGGATTTATCTAATACGTTTAGATCTTTCAATTGGGGAATCATACTTTGGATAACTTTGCAAGTGAATTTACAAAAGAAAATAACGCTCTGGGAAGAGAATTCTTCATAGAGGGTAATTTGGAAAGGGCAGTCTATCATTTTACTCTCTCGCTTGAGCAGGATGAAAATGAGGAAGCCTATTTTTATCTTGGGCTCATATCCAATCAAATCAAAAAAATTAGAGAAGCACTCAGTTATTTTTATAAATCAATCCAAAAGAATTCGGAATACGGGAATCCATGCAATGAAATTGGTGTGATACTTTTAAGACATGGAAGAGAGAAAGAAGCAGTGTATTGGTTAAAAAAATCTATACGTTGTACTATAAATGATGCCAGGCATGTAGCATATTACAACTTAGCTACTTTGTATAAATTATGGAATCGTCCTGAAAGATCTTTGCAATACCTTCACCATGCTATTGGATTGGAACCAAATTTTGCTGAGGCTCTTAAGTTGAGAGAAGAGCTTCTCTCAGCATAAATGAATTTAATATATAAAAGTAATTTTAAGATACTTTCATAAATAAAAATGGTTTTCAATTTTAAATTTCGATTCCAATTTTTTATTTTATTATCCTTAGCATTATTCCTTCCACTTTGCTCCGATAAAAAATCAGATGTAGTATTAGAAGAACCTAAAAAAGTTCTAGAGAAAGAGCTAGTATCTGAACTAACTTCCAGGTATTCTCACATAAAAATCTATAATGAAGGAAGCAAAAGGTTTTTATGTTTTGTTCGGGATAATGGAGATGAAGTAGTAGAGTCTTCTATTGATCTTATTCATCCTGAATATTTACAATTGAAGTACACGCAAGCAATGTTTGCAGGACTTTTGCTAAATAAAAAATTACCATTAAAAACACTAATGGTTGGTTTGGGTGGAGCGGGTATGCCACATTTTTCTTATCATTACTTCCCAGAAATTGAAATGAAAATTGTAGAAATCGATCCTGAGATTATAAAATTAGCAAAAAATCATTTTATGATAACAGAAAAAATAAGTAAAAATATAATAAATGATGATATATATACCTATTTGAATAGAGTAAACGATTTGTATGAGATTATATTTATGGATGCATTTTTAAAGCCATCTAAAACTACAGATGAAACTGGTATTTCTTACAAACTCAAAGAAAAAAACTTTTATAACTCCCTTAAAAATCACCTAACAAAAAATGGTATGGTTGTTTTCAATATCAACCAACATTTAGATTTTCAAAAAGACATTCATTCCATACAGGAAAACTTTGAAAATTTATATATAGTAAATAGAAAATCATCAGGAAATTTTATTGTAATAGCTTCCATGAATCCAACAAAAATATCCAATCTGGATATGGAGAGTATGGCACAGTGGATAGATTTAGACAGGAGCCCCAATTATTCTTTTCGGGAGCTCCTAAAAGACTTTAAAGACAGAGATAGTTTTCTAAAATAAAAACCTTTAAAAATGTTATCTTGTTTTTAATAAAGATGTGCGGATAGATTCTACTCTCTTCCGATTGACCCCTAAATCAGAATGACCCAATCTAGAAGCAGATCGAACGTGGATTAATTTTGTTGTGTCATCAAGATAAAATTCAACATCATCTACGTATCTCATCAAAAGGGAAGTAAACTCATAGTACAGATATCCATCCTCTTCTTTGACTAAGGAAGTTCTTGGGAGTGTTTGAAGTAAGTTTTTCAATCTTTTCTGTTCTTCGGATCTAGGACTAATATAGGTAATTGGTGAAATGAAGTGAGAATCATCTGGAGCAATTTGTGACTGCACACAATTGGGTTTGTTTGGACAATCTTTTAGTTTTCCTGATCGAATTCCTAGATCATCAGGACGTGTGCCTGAACATTGGATGACGAAGAGACTGATTAAAGAATAGACAAGAATTGTTTTCATGATCCCTAGTCTTTAAAATTGGTTCGTAAAGTAAATCAGGAATTTATTGGAGAATGTGCAATCCTCTTGACAATGAAATTCCTCATTTTCAAATGAAATGAGTATGTTGAATTGGCTTATTTCTAGCTTTAGGGAGCTTTTATCCCATCCTGCTAAGAGAACATCCATCTCTTTTTACTTTTCAGCTCTATTTCATCTATTCTTAGTCTCCATTTTCTTACTCCCATTGATACCCCA
>CAMCZP010000070.1 GCA_945887855.1 Leptospira interrogans serovar Manilae
TCCCTTGCATTAAACGAAAAATTAAAAGATCCCGAAAGTAAAATAGAGTCATCAACTATAATTGTTTTATGATGCAATAATCCACCCTCTGGAAATCCTTCACCATTATCTACTGTATCTGTATTACCATCTCGATAAATTTTTGAGAACAAACCATATAATTCATTATTTAAATAGTAAGCTTCCGGATCAATTGGATCATTGTAAATAAATTCGATAGATACTCCTTCAGAACTCTTTTTTTTTAGCACACTCGTAAAAACTTCATCATAGTGATCAAAAGCTAAAATTTTAATTGAATTTTTAGCCAGGTCCATTTCTTCTAAGATAATATCCTGAATTAACAATCCATTTTCAGGAGAAAATAAATACTGAATACCATTCTCTTCTAGAACAACATCAGCTTTTTTTTCTTCTAGGTTACTTTTAAACTTTTCTGAAAAAGAAGGACTGATAGGAATATCTAAATAACCATTCCAGTCATGTGTTACACCATATTTTGAAAAATTTCCAGTTCCCAGAAATAATCTCTTATTATCACTTACTAGGATTTTTAAATGGTGTAATCCTGATTTTTGCCAAATTCTATATGGAATCTTTAATCCATAAAATTCTGAATAATCTTTGTCTTTGTCTAATATTACTATAATACTCACTCCCTTTTCTTTTAATTTTTTCAATGAATTTAAAATTTCAGGATTGTTAAAAGAATAAGCATAGATATATAGATTATTTTTTGTACTATCTAGAATCTCTAAAATTCTATCTATAACTTCCCGTTTTTTTTTAGACTCTTCATATCTTCCCGGATAAGAAAATATTGCCTTTGGAGAAATATCTATTAATGAATTTAAAAAATATTCGTATGGAAATCTATTATTATTTGTATTACAATTTATCAGTAATATTAAAATAAGTACTTTAGATATTGCTATCAAAGAGTGATCCCTCCTGTTATATAGAGAGACGTTCCTCTTATACCAATTTGATCTGTTGAAGTTAATCTTGAAAGTTGAAATTGAAAAAATGTAGATTGGTTTTGTAGTTCTCCTATTGTAAATATTAGAGATAATTCTGTGAGGGATTCTGTAGAAAAATATTTTCTATCAATATAAATTTGCCCATTCAATGCTATATTTTTTCTATATGGAATGATATGCTCTGCAAGTAGATGGATTTTATACTCATTGAATAAAAAGCTCAGCTTCCCTTTCCCATAAAATGAATTTTGTCTGGAGAGATCATACGATTCATTTCTCTCTAAACCTTTGTTCGTAACCCAATTAGAAGGAATAAATTGGATACTCTGAGATAAAAGAAAACCTTCAGGTAAAAAGGCACCTGTTCCAATAAATCCAAGATCTAATAGTTCTCCCTGTGCATTGCGTTTATTCGAATCAGGTAAAAAAAATACTCCTCCCAGCTTCCATTTTTGAAAATCAATTCCTAGCCCAAAATTGATAGCTTCTCCGGTAATTAGTAAATTTCTTGAAGCTCTTTCTTTGTTAAAAGGCGTTTTATCTAACCCTCTGGAACTTAATAAACTAATAGATGAATTTAAAATATTTTTTTTTATTTTAAAGGTAATAGAATTAGAATATAAGAAATCTCCATCACCCAGACTTGATTTATTGGGATCATCCACTGCGTATTTTCCCCAGTTTCCAAAAAGTAAAAATTGAGAATGAAAGTTAAAAGAAATTAAGTTTGAAAGGTAAGAATATTCTAGAGAGTACCTCTGTCTATTTCCCTTGGTGAGAGGATCAGTTGTTTTATCCAATGAAAATTCATTTCTAAAGAGTGGATATCCTCTATATATATCAAATAAATATAAATTTAAAATTCCGTTATTTTTAAATTTGGTTTCAAGAGTAATCCCCTCTACTCCATCCTTCCAATTTGGATCGCTGAGATAGAGTGATGAGAACTGCTTTCGACCTATGAATAGTGAAAATTTTGAAAAAGAATATCCTATATTTAGGTTTTCTCCAAAGAACAAATTACTCTCTTCATCTACCTTATTTTTTTTTCTGATTGTAAGATTTAAATTATAGTGAGTTTTTTCTTTTTCTACATTCAATGGCTCTTTAGAAAAAGATGGTGAATAAAAAAAGATTCCATCTGAATCAGGTATGAATTCTGTAGTTTTACTAAAGGTATTACTCAATTTATCTTTATACAAATTAGATGTAACACCAATAAATCCAAATGAATTTAATGAATTAGAGTTAACTTCAGTTATTGATATAATTATCAGTATAAGTAAAAAATTCATTTTATTATCCTATAATCATAGATACCCTCTCCAGTTTTACCCTCCTTTAATTCTGCTATTTCATTTTCCAGAAGTTTAATTTTAAATGGAAGATGTGAAAATTGATTTCCATAACTAGAAACTAGAATTTTTACATTATTTTTTATTTTATATAGATTTAAAAATTCATCACTAGCAATACCATTTCCAATAGTTGTATCACTAAATACTGTAAATATAGGAATTTGATAATTTTTTTTGTCTTTTAGAGTTAAATTAGTTGCATCAGGATCAATGATATAGCCACATTCTCCAGGGCTTAAAAAATCCTTATTAAATATAAAGTTTTCATTTTCGGCTAAAAGTGGATTTTTTAATGGAAATCTTACTCCATATGGAATTAATTTATCGAAAAAAACTGAATCTTGGATTTCATAGTTTTTTATATATTCTGTTTCAATACCATAATTACAAATCGAGACCCATTCATTTTGTAGATTAGTGGGAAGAGGCAGTACAGATTGAATTCGTAAAGAATTTGGTAAAATCACATTCAAGTCATTAGTTTCTTTCCATTTGAGATATAAGATAGATTCTGTATCAAATAGAGAAAGATCTTTTTCTTCTTCTAAGTTTTTATTAAAAATGGAAATATTCCCATAAATAATTTTATTATCTGTAGAATTGGAATATATTGAATAGTCAAAAAAAGGAAAGGAAGTGTTGATAGGAACTTCAAATAAATAATTTATTTTCGGTTCAAATCTAGTATATTTTTTTATAAATGGTGAAAAAGAATTTGAAAATCCAGGTGTAGAATGACTATATGGAAAGCAGTTAGGAGAACTTTTTTCTTGGAGTGAAAATGAATAACTATTTCTCCAAATGTTTGAATTTTCAACTCTAGAAAAGCTTTTTCTAATTTTTAAATTTCTGTCTTCCAAACCAAGTGAATTTGTACTGTCAATTTCCAAAGAATCAATGATTGTTTCTTTAGACAAAAGTTCAATTTTTTGAATATCTTTGCTTACTGTAAAATTTTCATTTATATAAACTGGTACTTCCGGAAAACATACCAATTTATTTTTTCCAAATACAAATTTTCCACTTTTGGATTGGTTGGGCAAATAATATATCTTTTCTATATTTGATAAATAATATATTTTTAGCACATAATCAGTTCCGCTTTCTAAATCAATTTCTAAAAATTTATCCTGTGGAAAAGAATCAATATTAGAGTAGGATCCATAAATATTAATCTCAGATAATTTACCTTTTCCAGAAATTGTACTACCAATAATAATTTCTCCCGGACTTCCATTTATATTATATTTATAACCCTCTTTTATATTATTTGATATATAGGGCGAATGAGTTTTCCATTCAGAATCTAAAATAATTGAATTGACAAATCCATTTGAGTCTTTTAAAAAAAATTCTTTATTTATAGAGTTAGGAGAAAAAACTTCTACTTTTTGATTAAAAGTAATAAGAAAAAATGGCACTTTTTCACTTAGAGTTCTTATATCACGATCAATAACCTCAATCTTTTCAAAATATTCTGAGCTTCCCAAAACAAAAATAGTATTATTTTTTATAAATCTTTTTTTTATGGAGAAAGGAAAGACTCTATCTGCAAACTCAAAAGAAATTTCTGATAAATCACAATCTGATTTACCTATGTACTTAAATTCAATGTAATTTCCATAAGAATTTGAGTTTATTCCATTTGAATTAATTTCAGTAACAACAAATGAATTTATATCACAGGATGGTTTATCAATTTGAACATCTATTCCGGGATCACTACACAGATTTTTTAAATCACTTAAATCTATTACGCTAGAACATTGTTTATCTCCAAATTTAATTGATGCTTCTCCCTCAGAAAATTTAATTGGTTTATTTTTCACCTCTTCCCAAATTACATTGTAGGAATTTGTGATTAACGAAAGTTTTACATTTGGTTTAAGTTCTTTCCAATCAATTGGAATTTCACTATGAATCTGATATTTACTATCCTCCTCTCCGATAAGCACCGTTTCACCGGGAAAATAAAAACCGGTACTATTCTTTTGATCGAAATATTTTTCACCAATTCCAATTTTATAATCACTTATACAAATTGGATCTTTATTGGGATTTTTCCACTCTATAAATTTGGCTGATAAACTAGATGAGAAAGGATTGAACTCAGAAAATATAGGTTCTTTTGTAGTACAATTTGACTTTATTTTTGAATGAACACTTTCAATTTGATTTGAAATATTTAATTCATTAAATTCACTTAGTAGTGATAAGGGTATACTAAATACTAAATATTTTATTGAAGTCTTACGACCTCCGGTAAACTTTTTTGGGAAGGCTATTTTCCAATGAGTGAGATCTTTCCAAAAACTAAAATATGGCATAGAAAATACTGAATTGATATTTTTTTCAGTTCCATAAATTGCATAAAAAAGATCTGCTTTTATCCCAGAATCAAACCTCTCCTTCTCTAAAAATCTATCCCCAGTCATTAAAAACTTTGGTGAAACATCTTTCCATGATGATATTATTTCGGATAGAGAAACAGTGCTAACTTCTATTCCATTATCATAGTGTACATTTAATGTTTCATCCTGTGATTCAAAAAATGTTTTAAAATACCCCAAATCATTTAAAAATACGGAAGAACAAAAATCTAATCCCGGACCAAATTCTCTTTCCCTATAGATATATGAATTTGAGGATATACAAACTAAATTGTTTTTTTCCTGAAATATAGGGTGCCATTGAGATTCCTCATTTTTATCAATATGGGATATTTCTCTTTCACCATAAGAAAAATGAATTTGGAAATCCTTAGAATTAGATAACTGAAATGGCTTTGTGGGAATACTTGGTTTACAAAAAAGTGTTACAAGCAAAAGAAGATATTTCATAAAAACCTCTTCACTTACATGTATAGAAAATGAATTGAAATATTATTCTAAATTAAAATTTTTAAGTATTGTACGTATTACTTAAAAATTTTATACTAAGGTGTACTTTTTTATTTATAAATGAGTGAGTATTTCCATGATTGGAAAAATAATTTCATCAAAAGTAGAATGACCAAAAATAACTAATAAGATACTGAGTGTTAAAGATGATACAACCGGTATCAACAAATTATCTTCTAAAAAACCCTTCCAAGCATGACCGGATAAAAATTCTGCAATGCCTGCAACCACAGCACCTATAAAAACAATACAAATACCTGAATAGTTTATATCACCTTGCCTATAGAGAGACAAAAGAGATTCCTGGTAGGTAGATTGGAAGAGGTACATCAAAAAGAGTCCCGAAAAGGTTGAAGCTATTATAAATGCTACAACTCCTACCAAAGACTTTCCATTAGAAAATCGATACTTTCCATACTTAGATCCATAAAAAGCTGCCACTGGATCTCCAATTAAAAGATATGCCATTGATAAAAAAATAACCTGGGGAGGAAAAAATGATACAATGAATGCATTGGAGAGCATATAGGGTATAACACCATTCATTCTTGTTTTTTCAGCTTCCTTCATTATCTTACCAAAATTTTTAAGATAAAACTCGTTGAACCCAGGATGGTTCAGACGAATGTACTCCAGAACAGATATTATTAAGAGTACTACAAAGACTAAGGAAATTACAATAAATCTAGAGGAATATTTGAGAGAAAATGTATCTTTAAACAAATCAAAATATAGAATACCAGGTACAAAAAAACCAATGAGGTGGAAAAGCTTTCTATTGAAATTAAACCCATCCATAGTAACTACCGGTTTGAGGATTTCATTGCCATTTTCATAGCAAGTTCTTCATTGGGAGCAACGGTAAATATTTTTAGGTATCCCATCATATTTAGAACTTGTTTGACATGTGTAGATAAATTTAATAAAACTATTTTGTTACCGGAGATATAGCTGAGATCTATGATTTTTCGTAAAGCCTCTATTCCGGTTGAGGATATCACTGCAATGTCTTCCATATCAATGATAAGGCCTCCCTTTCTATTAGAATGCTTTACTTCTTCTAAGAATTTGGAGTGGGTAAAAGAAGTAATAGAACCCTCTACTCTCATAACTGAAATGCTTTCAATTTTTTCGACATGAACTTCTAGTTGATCCAAATTCATAAAATTTTTTTCCTTCAGGAGTTCTGGATTCCGAGATAAGGACAAGAATGGATTTAAGTGTAAAAAAATGAAGCAAAAAAAGGAATTTCTCCTTGAATTATTTATGAAAACAGAAACTGTTCTCTTAGAGTTCAAATCGAATTCTTTTTCGGATGCCAATTTCAGAATTTAAAGTCTCAGACCTAATCAACCTTTATGATGCAATTGAAAGGGATATAGAAGAGTTAAAAGATACCCTACGTCTTGTTCCAGAGGATAGAGAGTATACACCAGGAATCAAGCATTCCATCTCTATTGAAATTGAAAAGCTGGGCACACTTCAAAAAGAAATTCTTTCCTTAGAAATTTCCCTTGAAGACACACTACCCCACGAAAAATTGGAAAGTATTGAGACTATTCCAAGATCCACCCCTAAAAATCCGGAAATTATTTCAACCCCCATCGAAATGCCTCAATCAAAAATAGAAAAAATTAAATCACCCAGAAGGTACTAATTTTGCAAACACTTAAAAAACTATCCCTAATCCTTATTATTCTCCTCTTTGTTTTCGCATGCAGACCGGGGGAAGATGTCCTTGTTTCTTATGAAGGTGGTATGATCAAACGCAAACACTTGAGAGAATTGTATGACCTTGAGGATGCTCCCAAAAATGAAAAAACGATGAGCATTGCCACCCAATCTGCCATTCTTGAACAAATGACAATCCAAGAAATTTTAGAAAAAGATTCATCTGAAAATGGATTTTTTGAGAAAGAAGATGTTAAAAATGTTTTGTATCACACAGAAAGAGAAATGATAGTTAATTTATATTTAAAAAACTTCCTCCAAGAGAAAAAAGATTCCGAACAAATGGAATTATATGATATCCAATTTGCAATTTTACCATCATCAGAAACTGAAAAAATTGAAAAGGCTCAAGCTGATTTAGCGGCTCTATCTAATGATGATAAAATCGAAGAATATATGAGCGAAATAACAAAAGAAGAGGGAAGAAAGTCTGTTGGTGGTCATTTAGAACCACAGTGCGGGACATGTGCATCACAGGATCAAATTTTAAATATCTTTAAAGAAGGAGTCCAAAGTGGTGATTCTAAATTTTTTGTTTCAAAAGATGGAAGTAACGCATTTATCTATCGCATTGAAGCTAGAAAAAAAGTTAAAATCAATGATTTAGAATCTTACATCACAAAGAAATTCAAAAACCTAAGAGATAAAGCAATTACGTATACTAATAAATTCAATTCAGCTGAGGATAAAGAAAAGGCAGCGTACTACTTAGAGGATAGTCCACGTCTTGAAGAAAAAGCCAAGATGACTGCTGCACATTTTATAAAAGGTTTTCAAAATAGAATTATTCCAGAAGAACTAATCCGTCTACAAACAGAAAAGAAATTTATAATAAGCGAAGAATTAAAGAGTGGAAATTTAGAAATTCTAAATAAGCAGGAAACAGTACTACTAAAAACACCTAATGAAAATTATACAGTTGCTAGTTTGGAAGCAGATTTTATAAAAATATTTCCCGACCAAAAAAATACTGCTGGAATACCCGAAAAAATTAATTTTTTCCAAAGTATAATTATTCCCACAAAACTATTGGCAGATTCACCCGAAGCTGAAAAAATTAGAAAGTCGGATACATATAAGACAGCTTACTCCTATATGAAAAGAAGTGTATCATACAATATTCAGAGGTCTGAATTAGTAAAAAATATCTCTGAAATTAAAGATTCTGATATAAAAGAAATTTACGAAGCAGGAAAGCAATTCCAATATTCCCAACCCAATCCTAAAAATCCAAATGAAAGAACACCCCTTCCTTTTGAATCAGTAAAAGAGAAAATCAAACAGGATATAACAACTAAAAAAATAGAAGAAATATTCCAGAAAAAAGTAGCTGACCTTAAAAATAAATACAAGGTTCAATACCATGCTGATAAATTAAAAGAAGGTTCAATTTAAATATATTTTAGATTTCATTACTATCTTCCCTATAATAGCAATCATGGGGAAGATTCTCTATAGATAATATCTTTCCTTAGCTTTCTTCATCATTCTGTAATTTTAATTCAATATTTTATTATAACGTATACTGTCTTGAATGAATAAATTTAATAAAATATACAAAATATATCAAATTTGATACTTTCTTACTTTAGAATATGTAGATTTATAATTCGTGGATAATATATACACCATTGGGATATAAAAATTGATTGTCTTATAAATAGGAAATTTCTTGGAGAAAAAAAATTTTTATTGATAAATTTATTATAAATATTATTTTGAATAAAAAAAACAGGAAAATACTACATGAAAAATCACATCTATATGCTTAGAAAAAAAAGGGGAATTAAACAGTACGATATGGCAAGACAACTGGGAGTGTCTCCTAGTTATCTTTCTAAAATTGAAACTGACACCCAAGAGCCTACCGAAAAATTTAAAGTTAATTCTGCAAAGTATCTCAAAACTTCTATAGAAAAACTTTTTAATGATAAGTTAGTAGAAGACATCTTTCCAGAATTCAGCACTGGTCTCACCAACAAATTATGGGCAAAAAGAAGAGAAATGGGCATTAAGCAATATGACATGGCTAAAAAGCTTAAAGTTTCTACACCATTCTTATCAAAAGTTGAGCTTGGATTGATTGAGCCACCTCCAGAATTTAAGCAACTTGCTTCTAAAGTTTTCAAAATTGATTCTAAGGAATTATTCTTAGCTATCGTTGAAAATTAATCAATAAAAGGAAGGAAGTAGTAAACCTACTTCCTAACACCTTCTTACTTAAATCACCAATACTTTTTCCATCTTATAATCCAAAGTAATTTTCTGACCTTGCAAATAATCCCCTTTTAAGATAAACTCACTGAGTGCATTCCCCACTTCTTTTTGGATGAGCCTCTTCAATGGTCTAGCGCCATATTCTGAGTCATATCCCATTCCCACCAAATGGTTTTTTAAATCTTGGGTATAGGTAAGCTCTAAGCCCTTATCTCTGGCCCGGATAGATAAATTTTTGAGCTGGATTTCTAAAATTCCAAGAATGGTATCTTTTGAAATTGAATTATAAAAAATTATCTCATCCAAACGATTTATAAACTCGGGTTTGAAAAATTTCTTAATTTCCAGATCTATTCTTCGTTCTTTTTCTTCTGAAGTTATTTCTGAGTCTGCTAGAATTGCAGAACCCAAGTTGGAAGTCATGATGATTATGGTGTTTTTAAAATCTACATGCCTTCCCTTGCTATCCGTAAGTCTCCCATCCTCAAATAGTTGCAAAAATAGATTAAAAACTTCTCTGTGAGCTTTTTCTATTTCATCAAAAAGAACAATGCTATATGGTCTACGGCGAACAGATTCTGTCAACTGCCCCCCTTCGTCATAGCCTATGTAACCGGGAGGAGCTCCAATGAGTTTGGCAACGGAATGTGATTCCATATACTCACTCATATCAATTCTAATGATTGCCGATTCATCACTAAAGAGAAAGGATGCGAGAGCTTTTGCTGTTTCTGTCTTCCCTACCCCTGTGGGCCCTAAAAATAAAAATACTCCTGTGGGTTTATTCTCTTCAGAAAGACCTGCCCTGGACCTTCGTATAGATTCACTCAAAAGTGAAATTGCATGATCCTGACCAACAACTCTGTCCTTTAAACTATCTTCCATTCTGAGAAGTTTTTCTTTTTCTCCCTGGAGCATCTTGGAAACGGGGATGCCCGTCCATCTAGAAACTATATTTGCTATGTCTTCTTCGGTTACCTCTTCTCGGAGCAAACGTTCCGATCCATCAATTGTGGAGGCTTCTTCTGTTGCTTCTGATAGTTTTTTTTGTAGTTCAATAAGTTTTCCATAACGTATCTCAGCAACTAAATTTAAATTTCCATTTCTCTCTGCTTCTTTTTCTAATGTTTTGTTCTTTTCTATTTCTTCTTTGATGGATTTAACTTTTAAGATTCTTTCTTTTTCAAAGTTCCATTTGGTCTTGAGGAAAGAAAATTCTTCTTCCACTGCAGACAAGTCAACTTCTAATTCTGTAAGACGTGATTTAGAAGCCTTGTCACTTTCTTTTTTAAGTGCTTCCCTTTCAATTTTTAGGGATTGAATTTTTTTCATCATTCGATCCATATTTTCAGGCATACTATCTATTTCTATTCTCATCTTTGAGGATGCTTCATCAATTAAATCAACCGCTTTGTCTGGTAAAAAACGATCTGTGATATATCTCGATGAGAGATTGGAAGCAGCAATTATGGCAGCATCTGTGATACGAACACCGTGGTGTAACTCATAATTATTTTTTAAACCTCTGAGGATTGTAATAGTTTCTTCAATGGATGGTTCTTTCGCAAAAACAGGCTGGAATCTTCTTTCTAGGGCTGCATCTTTTTCTATGTATTTTTGGTACTCTTTTAAAGTAGTAGCTCCTATGCAGCGTAACTCTCCCCTTGCCAGTGCGGGCTTAAGCATATTAGACGCATCCAAAGATCCTTCTGATGCACCGGCACCGACCAGTGTATGTATTTCATCTATAAAAAGTACTACTTCCCCATCAGAATCTTTGACTTCATCTAAAAGAGCTTTCAGCCTTTCCTCAAACTCACCTCTGTATTTGGCTCCTGCAATCATTGCCCCCATATCTAAAGCATAGATAGATTTAGTTCGCACACCTTCCGGAACGTCTCCCGAAACTATCTTTCCTGCTAGCCCTTCTACTATTGCTGTTTTACCAACTCCCGGTTCCCCAATTAACATAGGATTATTTTTGGTTCTTCGGGAAAGAACCTGAACAATTCTACGAATTTCTTCATCTCTTCCTATGACAGGATCTAATTTTCCTTTTCTGGCGAGATCATTTAGATCTCTAGCATATCTTTTTAAGGTATCTGTTTTTGATTCTGGGGATTCGTCTAAAATAGGTCTACCCTTCCTTATATCTAAAATTGTGCTATAGAGAGCTTTGTATGTCAATCCCTCTTTGGTAAAATCTTTTGATAGCTTACTTTCATTGGTTTGTAAAAAAGCCAATAAGCAATGATCCGTGGAAAGATATTCGTCTTTTAACTCCGTTTTAATACCATCTGCCTTTTTTAATAGTTGAATCAGTTCTTTAGAGGGATACCTTTCTGTGATACTTCCGGAAGCTTTGGGAAGTGTTTTTAAACTTTCTTCCGTGAGATGTTGGAATCTTTCTAATTTAAGATTTAGCCTTGGAAATAGGAGTTCCACCATACCTTCTTTTTGGGTAAGGATTGAATATAATAAATGGATTTCTGTTTGTTCTGAGTTGCCCCTTTCCTCGCATAAATTTGCTGAGGAAGAGAGGGCTTCCGTCATTTTTCTGGTTAATTTATCAAGTTTCATATCTAGCGATTAGACTTAAATTATTGTAGAGTTTGGAGTTTTTTTAGCTATGTTTGCTTAATTTAATAGATTCTAAATTCTTTCTCTTACGCATAGAAGAAATTTTTTTATGCGTAAGACAAAAATGTAGTTTGGTTCAAATAGCCTCTTTGCGTAACAATTCCCTAGCATGGTCGAGAGCACCTTTTGTAATCCTATCCCCTGATATCATTTTCGCAAGCTCTTCTGCTCTCTCTTCTCCAAATACTGGGTTTGCCAATGTAAGTGTTCTTCCTGCTGTAACACTTTTGGAAACTTTGACCTGGTTTTTGCTTTTTGCGGCAATGACCTGCTGGTGGGTAATGAGAATGATCTGATGAGTTCTGGAAAGACTGGAGAGTTTTTCTGCAACTTTAACAGATACTTCTCCAGAGATTCCCGAGTCGATTTCATCAAAGATAAGGAGCCTCCCGGGAAGCCTGCTCCCAAGGAGACTTTTTAGAGCAAGGAGAACCCTACTCATTTCACCTCCCGATCCAATTTTTCGGAGTGGTCTGGGTTTTTCACCGGGATTTGCAGAAAAATAAAAATCTACCTGGTCTAAACCATTTTCTGTGATATAGTATTTTCGATCACCTTCTTCAATTTCTCCATCTTGGGAGGATTCCCATTTCAATACTATTTGGAGACGGGAATCTTTCATTCCCAACTGTTGCAATTCATTTGTGATTTCTTTTTCCATATTTGAAATTGCATTTTTCCTTTTTTGAGAGAGTAAAGATGCTTTCTCTGAAACTTCTTTTTGGAGCCTACTCATTTTTTCAATTAGATCTTGGATTTCGGAATTACATTCTGTCATACTATCTAACTCTGTTTCCAAATTTTTTTGGTAAACCATTAACTCTTCAAAATCCTTTCCATACTTCTTTTTGATCTTAGCTATTTCATCCAAACGATTTTGTACAGTTTCCAATCTCTCCAAAGAATAAAAAATGTCTTCTGATTCTTCTAAAATTCTAGAATGCAAAGTTTTAAGACTGGAATGGATTTCTAAAAATTCTTCTTTCCAAGAAAGATATTCCGGTTGGATTTGCTGGATCTTTTCTAAGGAAAATGCAATACGGGGAAATACACTGAGAACATTTTGCTCACCCCCTCCCAAGAGTTCATGTATATAGGATAGGTTAGTAGATACCTTTTCTCCCTGAAGCAAAATTTTTTCTTCTTCCAATAAAATCTCTTCTTCGCCCTCTTTGATATTAACTTTTTTTAATTCTTCTAGTTGGTACTTAAATAATTCTAAGCGGGAATTTCTTTCGGATTCCTTAGCTTCTAAATCCAAAATTTTTTGTTTTACAGACCTATATTTTGAAAAGATCTTCTTAAATTCTCTTTTGGTAGCTCCCGTATCTGCATATAGATCCAAAAATTCCAATTGCTTTTCTTTGTCTAATAGGGAGTGCTGCTCACCCTGCCTATGAACTTCTGCCAAAAGACCTCCCAATTCTTTTAACAACTGGGTGGGAGCAAGGGCTTCATTGATTTGGATTCTAGATTTTCCTTCTATATTCAGCTCTTTTCTGAGAAGCAAGTCCCCATTGCAAGGGATACCTTTTTCACTCAACCATCCCAAAACATCCCGATTATTTTTAATATCAAATTGAACTTCTATTTGGTACTTTCTGGCACCACTTCGTATATTCATTGTATTACATTTAGCCCCTAAGATACTAGCCAGAGCATCCAATACAAGAGATTTACCGGAACCAGTTTCTCCTGTAAGAGCGGTCATACCTTCCTCTAGGGATAAATCCATATCTTCAATCAGTGCAAAATCTTTTATCTTAAGTTTATTTAACATACTCATCTCCTGGTAAGTAACAATATACTAGCACTGTTTTTTTTAGTAAACAAAATTTATGCTTAGATTTTATAATAAAGAGACATAATAAATTTATAATCACATTAGCATAGATTAGTTTAGCAAACATATATATAGTTTTTTTATGATTAGGAAACAAAAAATCCTAGAATTTACTGAATTTTTTAAGTAAGTGACGGTGAGTCGGCACCCAAAATTCTTTAGTACTTTTTTTAAAAAAATTATTTTTTTTTTTCAAAAATTCCTTTTAATACTCCAATTCATTTTGCTTCGGAATGAAACTTTAATCTCATTTGACCCATCTTTCTGATTCTTTCCAATGACAGCAAAGGAGATTTTTATGAAAATAGCTTATACAGTGGTTAGGGTATTGGTAGGACTTTTGTTTATTTTTTCTTCCCTATCATTTTTACTCAATTCGGTTGTTCCCCCCGAACAAACTGGAAATATGAAGGTTTTTATGGATGGAATGATTGCATCCGGTTATTTGTTCCATGCCATTAAAGTAGTGGAATTGGTTTGTGGATTGGCTTTTGTGTCAGGCTTTTTTGTTCCTCTGGCTAGTGTGGTAATTTCTCCAATTATCGTAAATATACTTTTGGTTCATATATTCTTGGAACCGAGTGGATTGCCAATTGGAATCATTTTAACTATTGCCAACTTATTTTTTGCCTATTATCACAAAGAATTATTTTTACCTCTCCTTAAGCCCAAAGCAGCTTGATTTTGGGTTGGGTAAATCAAAGGAAGTGATCTTAAAATGCAGTCAATGCCGCTCTAATAAAGCTTGTTACAGGTGCTTGTTCTCTGGTATCTTCTAAGCCCTCTCTGAGTTCACGTAATACAATTTGTGCATCTGTAAGAGTTGTATTGACATTGGAATGTATCTCATCATTGTTGATCAATTTTCCAAGTGTTCCCTGTCCATTGTTAATTTTATCAGTGATCTGAGATATATTAGATATTGTTTTTCGTATATCACTTCTATTTTCCGCTATTAGTTCAGATAAACTTACCAATGGATCATCTGTAGTACCACCTTCAAGATACTTACGTTTTTTAACAGTGGGCTTTTCTAAAAAAGAAACTGCTCCCGTGACATAGTAGCCCGGATCAATAGCGACTACCCTCCCAGACAATAAACTTTCATTTCTAATTTTTATTG
>CAMCZP010000071.1 GCA_945887855.1 Leptospira interrogans serovar Manilae
TCATCATTGTATATAAATATGACATACCTAGTTTTTTTAACATTTCTGAATTTGCCTGAATTTTTATCTTTTGTTCCTGGTGAGACATCTTCTCTCCATATACATATTGATTGAATTCATCTATTTGGCGGTTAAACCAGTAAGTTGAATTTTCATTGTTTGCGTTGTCCTCAGTTCCAATTTGAATTCCAATATATTCTCCATTTATTATATGATTTATTAGGATATTATAATATTCTTCCGCTTCTTTTTGAATATTTCCTTTGATTATTTTTGGGATATATTTTGGAAGTGGTTTTACAATACTTTGTTCAATTTCCTCTGAAAGAGTTTTTTTCCATCTGTCCGTTCTATCTTTTAATACTATAGGGATTAAATCATCTTTCCCATCTAATCTATATTTTTTCAGGTCAATTTCTAATGCATCACAGGATTCCCATCTAATTATAGTTTCAGGATTATAGGTATATGCTATTTCTCTAATATAGTGAAATTCTATTAGTCTACATTTTTTTTTGTGAAAGTCTTCTGAAGATTTCATATTTCCAGTAGCAGTTGATGGATTCATCCTTCTCCTATTCTCTTCATCCTCATATTCACTTGCCTTTTCACGGCTATTATTAAAAACTATAGGTATTCGATTTTGTTTAAAATAATTACTTTGCGGTAGCATCATTATTTTTGATAATTTAAAAGGATCTATATCATCTAGTTCAATAGCTTGAATATTAATATTTCCTAATAGACATATATTTATTATTATATAAATACTTATTTTAAGTTTCATTCCAACTCTCTCAATTTATATTCTATCAATTCTTCAGATTCTGTACTTTCTAAAATTTTTTCTATTTTCTCACTTTTTTTTTCCATACTCACAAGAGGATCTTCTTTTTGAAGATATCTACGAATCATAATTTTTAGTTTATTTGAATTTAGAGCAGAAATATATTTCTCTACTCTAGAATCAGAAGAGTCATTATAAATATATTTTTGGACTACGGTATTGTTTATATCATTTTTTGGTGAACTTTTTTCTACTTGACTATATATTTTTTTATGATCGATTATTTTTTCTTTTTTGGGAACATTTTTAGAATGAGTCTCTATATGATTTTTACTATCTTTATGAGCCTCCCAGTCTTTTTTGTCTCGATCAGATATAGAAGAATTTAACTCTCCTTCAATTTTAATTGAGATTGGTTCTATAGCTTTATCATTATTTTTAGAAAAGTAAAACAAAAAGATTATAAGAAATAGTACAAGCAAAGATATAAGTATATTCCTTTTATTAGTAAAAAAAAGTTTTTCTTTTTCTGGAATTCCAAAATGTACAAATTGATATGCTGCAGGGTATCCCTCTCCATGTAATACCTGTAGTTCTTCTCTCACTCTTTGGGCTGATAGCGAAGCAGAACCTGATTTCAAATACCATTCCCAAAATATAGTACCGGCACTCCTAGAGATATCATTTCGCACAGGACCTAAAAAACCTACGCATTCTTTCGCTCCGGCCTCTAAAAATCCACGAGCTAATCCAATTGCAGAAGAACAGGAGTTTAGTGATACTAATTTTAAATTAGATAAATTTAGAGAAGATATATCTGAAATTCCTAAATGAGAATCCTCTATAAACCACAATCCATCTTCGAAACTATGTCCTGAATAATGTAGTACTTTAGCACTCGTAATCTTTTCAATAAATCTTGTCCTTGTGCAACTAGCCCCTATCAATTCTCTATATGTACTTTTTTTTAAATTCCAAAGCTCAGTGATCTCTTCTCTCTCTCTTTTAAGTTCAGCTAATAAAGAATCTGCATCATAGTGATTTTCAACAAAAAGAAAATCTTTCCCAATTCTATTTGCGGGTGGAATTAGAGTGGATCGTATATTTCTATAAAAAATTTGGTTTGATTTTGTTTTAAGAATTTCTACAGGAAGTTCCATAAATTCTTTATCTAAAACCCATATTGTTTCATGAGAAAAAGAAATAGAAAAACTTCCAAAGAGAATGGATTCAAGAGACTTAGAAAACTCCACAAAGCGTTCAATATATGTATGTTCTTTCTTTGGTAATGCATAGGAAAGGGCATCAATTTGTTTCAGCCAATTTTGCCAGCTCTCTATATATTGAAAAATAATTGAGGTTGCTATACTCTGAATAGATTCTACTGGAGATACATTATTTTTTGTTTGGAAAGATATTTCTGCTTTTTTATCACGTGCCAGAACTCGAATTGTTTCCAAGAAATTACCTAAACTTCAGTATGAAATTTAATACCTACTGAGAAAAGAGATTTTTTATTTTTAATGAATTCCACTTCTACATCGGATGGAGAAGGAATAGGTGTCTCGAATGATTTATTTTTTAGAGTACTCTTTATCTTTTCTGCTTCAGAACGATTGATTGATAAAATAGCACTCATTTCTATTTCAGGATCTATATTTAAAGATAGAAATACACTTTTTTTATCCATTGATGGTGTGAATATAAAAGTAATTATTTTTCCATCAAACTCTCTAGAAATACTGACAGGTCCCGGTTTACTTCCTCTATATGCAAATTTAGCCATAATCCCCTGGTAGTTCAATTCTTCTTGATCCGATGAACTAATAATTATTTGATCTTTTAAGAACCGAACAATCAGTTGTATATGATTTATCTTTTCGCGTTTAGTCACTAGATTCATGAGAGTATCCCTTTCACTCTTTTGTATATCACGACCCTTCTTCATTAAATAAAAAGCTTCTTGGAGGGATACATACATCATGAAATCTTCTTTAGAATTTTTGATTCTCTCTTTGATTTTAGAAGTTTCTATCTCGGATAGCTCCCCTCGAATATAGCGAATCATAATTTCTTCTAGTTTAGTATTCGGTTCCATTCTATTAGTGTCCATATAAGTGGCTTTTTATTCCCAGTTTCTCATTTTTTTTTAAATTTTTCAATCGATCTTTTTATTCTAGTGAGTACAGTATTTATAGGTAAATTTAGTATTTCTGCAATTTCCCTAGCTTTATAACCATTTAATTTCAGAGCCATTACTTCTCGAAACCCCATTTTTAATTCCATAATTTTTTCTAATAATTGTTCACGTTCTTCTTCATTTTCTGGAAAAGCAATGGATTTAGGATCTACTATTGAATCTGTCCTAACCTCATTAGGGTCTATGCGACTCCTTTTTTGTGATAATTTTTTATTTTCCTCTTTTATGACGTTTCTACAGACCTCTTTCAAATAGATCAGAAATGCACCATAGGAGGATCCATTGAATTTTTTTAATACTCTGTAATCATCATCAATTAACCTTAGATATATAATTTGTACTGCATCTTCCATGGAATCATGTGAATTATGAAAGGCTATCCCTGTAACTAACCTATGAAATTTTTGGAAGAAGAGATCCCACGATTCTTTTTTGCCATTTACACATCCTGAAATGAGGTCAGGAATTGAAATTCCTTCTTTCTGTGTTGAAAATTTCATAGGTGTAAACCTATTTTCCAATAGGATTCTATCAATCATTTAACTGAACGAAACCAAAAAAACTGACCTATTTTTGAAAGTTTACATTAAACCAAACTCATATGATCTCTAAAAATCCCACTTTAGAGATTTAGAAAGAGTTCAGAAAGTGTTTGCAAAACTGATTGAAAGGTACAGAATGCTTACTATGAAACTATCTATTGGAAATATTCCGCAAACTCTTACAGAAGAAGATCTCCAAAAACTATTCACAGAATTTGGTAAAGTCGAAAGTGTTTCAATTAAACGTGACAAAAAAACAGGCACTTCGTTGGGCTATGGATCTGTTGAAATAGCAGATGAATCCGCATCTAAAGCAATTGAAGCCCTTCATGGCAAAGAAATGGAAGGCAAAAAAATTGCAGTTGTAGACGCAAGCAAACTCCCTGGAAGCCAGGAATCTGATAAATTGAAGGATAAGTCCACTTTGAATCAAAAAGTTAATCCAAGGTCATCTGGTGGTGGATTTACAGGAGGGGCGGTGAGAAGATCCGGTGGTGGGGGAAGAGGAAAATAAATGGGAAAAATATTACAGGATGTTAAGGCTAATCACAAAAAAATATTTCTACAATTCGGTGGTCAGGGTGCGCCTTATTTAAAGGAAATTACCAAGCTCTATAAAGAAGAACCACTTTTAAAAGAGTACTTTGATACAATATTTTCAACAATTTCAGGACTTGAATCCATATTTCTAAAATCAGACTCCAGGTATGCTCTGGGATATGATTTAAAATCTTGGATGGACTCACCTGAATCAGCACCTGCTGAAGACTATCTGATACGGGGAAGCGTTTCCGTTCCCATGATTTTTCTTACGCAACTCGGTCATTTTCATTTGATGACTCTTAAAGGGTATCCTATTAGTGAACTACTTGCTAACTCATCCGGGACAACAGGTCATAGTCAGGGTATATTAGCAGCTACTTTTGCATCACTTGGATTTGATGGTAAAGAATTTTATAATCAATTTAAAGAATATATTAAATTTGTATTCTACCTTGCGTATTACGCACAAGGTGCATTTTTAGAATTTGAAATACCTACAGAAGTTGCTCAGGGAAATCTAGCAAATGGAGATAAAAATCCATCTCCTATGGTAGCTATCATTGGATTCAACAAAGATGAGTTAGAAGATAGAGTTCATCGTGCTAACAAAGATTTGGGTCTAACGGGAACAGAAATGGTACATGTAAGTCTTTACAATACTCCTGATTCCATGATAGTCTCCGGTCATCCAGCATCTCTATTGAAGTTTCGCAGTAAGTACAAGGCTGAGATGGATGAATCTAAGAAAAAATTTGTCTATTTACGTACTACAGCTCCATTTCACTGTCCCGCTATGGACAACTCTTGGGCTGGTTTTGAAAAAGATTTTAAAGATGGAAAATTTTCTTTTCCGTATAAAAATTCAGATCTTAAAATACCATTGTACTCCATTTTTGATGGCGAAGATATTCGAACTAAGTCTATCCCTTTGGTAGAAGTTTTATTCAAAGATATTGTAATACGTCCTCTCTATTGGGATAAAGCTGTTGGAACATTGTTCACAGATTCATCTATTGCATATTGTTTAGACTTTGGTCCAAGCGTGGTATCATCAAAACTTACTGGTGGACAACTCACGCCTAGAAATATTACAATACCAGTTTTATGTCTGGCAAATCCTAAAGATATAAAACAACTTTTTGGAGAATAAAATGTCTATACAAGGACAGATTGCAGAACTCATAGGTGCAGAAAATATAATTTCCCGAACAGACGGTAAGATGGATGAACTAACATTCAATTCTTATGGTGTGGACAGAACAAAACTTCATCAGGCTAACTATGATTATCTGGTCTTTCCTAGAAGCACATTAGATGTATCTAAAATTGTGAAGTATGCGTACGACAATAATATTGCGATTGTGCCCTCAGGTGGAAGAACAGGTTATGCAGGTGGGGCAATTGCAAAGGATAAAGAAATAGTAGTATCACTCTCTAAAATGGATAAAACCATTGATTTTGACCCATTTTTAGGCTCGTTAACTGTAGAAGCTGGGATGATTACCCAAAATGTTCACAGAGCAGCAGAAGAACATGGGTATATATTTCCAGTAGATTTCGCAGCAACGGGTTCTTCTCATATTGGGGGAAATATAGCAACCAATGCTGGTGGAGTTCGTGTAGTACGTTATGGTTTAATTCGCAACTGGGTTTTAGGGATGAAGGTAGTAGTTGGAACAGGTGAGATTTTAGACTTCAATGGGAATATTTTAAAAAATAATACAGGTTATGATTTAAAGCATCTATTTATGGGGTCTGAAGGTACTTTGGGTATCATTACAGAGGTTACATTAAAACTAACAAATATTCCTAAAGATTCAAATGTAGTACTTTTTGCAACGGATGACTTTTCAAAAATTTTAGAAGTATTTAAGATATGTAGTAAATCCCCTCTTCCAATGATGGCTTATGAATTTCTTACAGACAGATGCTTAGATAAAGTGATGCATCATTTAAGTATTAATAATCCATTTGAAAATAAACATTCTTACTATATCTTAGTTGAATTTGAAATGAGAGAAGAGAAGGACAGTGAATACCTCGATAGTCTTTTAAATGAAATTTTTGAAAAAGATCTCATTTCTGATGGAAGCATTGCCCAAAATTCCACCCAGAAAAAAACTTTTTGGAAGTACAGAGAAGGAATCAGTGAAAGCCTCTCCATTCTTCACACTGTACATAAGAATGACATATCTCTTCCCCTACGGGAAATGAAAGCATTTATAGAGTCAATGGAAGAGCTAATACAAAATAAATACCCTGGATTTGAAATTGCACTGTTTGGGCATATTGGGGATGGGAATCTTCATTTGAATATTCTAAAACCCTCAGATATGAAAGATGATGTATTTTTTCAATCCTGTAAAAAAGTAGATCCCGAAATGTTTGCACTCATCCAAAAACATGGAGGTTCTATCAGTGCCGAGCATGGAATAGGTCTACTCAAAAAAGATTTTCTAGGATTTTCTAGATCACCGAGCGAAATAGAGTATATGAAACAAATTAAAAAAGTTTTTGACCCCAAAGGAATTTTTAATCCAGGTAAACTATTTTAAATCTAATTTTTCAAGTCCCTCCCAATCTGGTGGGACTCCATATTTTTCAAAGTGCTCTGAACGCTTTAAGTAAATTTCTACAGCAGAGTCTTTTGGATCTACATCTAGAATTTCTTTAAACAATACATGTGCTTTGGAAAAATCTTTATCCTTATAGAGATTCACTGCTTGTTCTAGTTTAGATTTTGTGCTCATTTTTAATTCAATGATTCTCTTGGAGTTTCCATTTAAAATTTCATAAATTTTAATACCTTTTGCCTTACCCTTCACTGCTACAAAATCAACCAAACGAATATGATATTTATCTCTATCTATAATGTCGTACACAGATTCACTAATCAAAATAGAAGCAGAATATAGTTTAGTAAGACTCTCAATTCTAGATGCTAAATTTACTGCATCAGAGATTACAGTGCAATTAAATCTTTTATGCTCACCAATTACTCCAAGCATAATATTCCCAGTATGTATACCAATTCCTGAGCTAATTCGCTGCCTGCCTTTTCCTTTTCGTTTTTCGTTATAGGTATGGAGATTATCAAGCATTTCTATTGCAGAATCAATTGCATCTTCAGGCTTATTTGGGAATAAAGCCATGATTGCATCACCTATATATTTATCTATAAACCCATTATGATTTCGTATTGCAGGACCACAATAACTGAGATATGCATTTATAAAATCAAAGTTTTCCTTTGGAGTCATGGTTTCAGATAGATTAGTAAAAGAACGAATATCTGAAAATAAAATACTCATTTCTTTTTCAATAGAATCACCTAATTTTATAGAGTTATAGTTAGACTCATCATAGTTTAATAATTTTAAAAATTCAACAGGCACATATTTATAAAATATTTCTGAATTTTGATAGATAAGCATACTCTTTTGATTTAGCTCTAATTCATTAAAAAAACTCTTTACTGCTTGTGTTACAGTTAAAATTAAATCTTGTGTATCCCATGGTTTTGCTATGTAACGATATAATTTAGCCTTATTGACAATATTACCTACCGCTTCAGCATTAGCCTGCCCCGTGAGTAATATTTTTAAAGTAGTTGGAAGTTTTTGATGAATTTTTATTAAAAACTCATCTCCTTTCATACCTGGCATGATTTGGTCAGATATGATAAGTGGAACCTCTATTCCATCTTCTATAAATTCTTCAAGAATTTCCATACCCATTTCTGCGGATTCAGCAATTTCTACATTGTACTCTGCAGAAAATACTCTCTTCATTTGCTCACGTAAACTTTCTAATAAAGTTACTTCATCATCTACACATAAAATACTAGGTTTGGGCATCAGGTTAAACCTCTTTTAACAGTATCTATTAACTCTAATTCATCCCATGGTTTGTGAATGAGTTTATAAAAATCGATATTAGCTTCTGCACGCTGAATGGCTTCTGGATCTGCCTGTCCTGTGAGAAGGATTTTTTGGATGGTGGGATATTTTGAATGCAATTGGATTAGAAACTCATCTCCCTTGATTCCTGGCATTAACCAATCGGATACAATAACAACAAGAGATACGCCCTCATTCTCTAGATCTTCTATAACTTCCAATGCTTCATTTGCACTCTCAGCACATTCCAAAAAATGAGAGTCTTTAAAGTGTTTTCTAAGCTGATCTCTAAGGCTATCTAAAACTATTTTTTCATCATCTACACAAAGAATTGCTTTATTTTTCACTTTCTAACCCTAAACTTTAAATAGAATAATCATTAGCACAATTCGTCAGCAAAAGATGTTAGATTACATTTGAAAGAGTACATTTGCTTCACTTCCTTAAATGGTACAAAAAAATGCTATAGAGTTTTAAGGAACCACTGATTATAACCATCGGAACTCATTAGAACCAATATACAAAAGGAAGCAATAACTTTTTAAAAAGTATTTAATTTTAGTTCCTATATTCTCTTATAATTATAGATCATAGAAGAATATAAAAATACCAAGGTTACTTCTTCAAAAAACCCTCAGGAGTCCATATATACTCAATTTGGGAGTATTCATGTTTTGATTCATTGTCAAGATCATAGGTGTGTATATGAAGTATTACTTTGTTAGGTTCCCCTCTTGGATTCAGTCCCCTAGCAATATCTCCTGGAAAAATTGGTATAGTTTCCAAACAAGTTGGTGGATCACATGCTTTTTCCGTGTAATTAAATGCAAATTTTAAGGTACTATCTTTTTCTAAATAATAGATATCAACTTTGGGCGAAGAGGTATCACTCTCAGATTCATCCAAATAAAAAATAGCTAAGAGGGACATTTTTGGATCAAAAAGATCTCCAGGTAAAATTTTAACTGAAAAATTAGAAACTGATGTCGTTTTTCTTTCGTACTCCGAAATAACTTTACCATTTTTAATAATTTTGATCCAAAAAAGCTCTTTTTCTTTAGAAGTATTTTTTATGAGTAAAATTTCTTTTTCGCCATCTCCATTGAAGTCCTGCTCAAACACATAATCTGCTAAGGATCCGCCCCATATATATCCTGTCTTGGAAGCATTCTGGATTTGGTAAAAATAATCACTAATCCCATCTATCGAATGGACTTCGTCTACTTTCTTGAGAATTTTTAAGGAAGACCCAGCTGAGATTTGAGAAATTACTTTTGCTTTAGAATCAGGTTTCTCCCGAACACTGACTTTATCACCAAATATTCTCTGTATACCTGATTTCTTAGGTGGGTCTATACTCTGCCCAAATAGAGAAAGAATTCCACATAAGAAGGCAATTCGAATTAAACTTTTTTTCATTTGACTACTTGATTTTATAAATTTGAACGAAGTCTACTGACTTAGCGGTACCACCTGGAGTACCTGACAAAATTACAATAGAATCCCCAGTAGTTAGAAGATTTAATTCTTTTACCTTTTCATTCATATAATTGACCATATCAGTAAACTTATCCATAATAGGGATAACAAAGGGATACACCCCACGATGAAGATTCATTTTACGAGACGTCATAAGAAATGGCGTAAATGCATAAATGGGAACGTCTGGACGAAACTGTGATGCAATTCGTGCAGAAAGTCCACTTCTAGTGAAGTTAACAATAGCTTTTGCTTTGATCTGTCTTGAAATTTGTTCTGTTGCAAAACCTAATGCAGATCTTTCATTGAACTCTAATGCTTTTTGAGCACGTCTATGAACCTCTAGAGATGATGCAATGCTCTGTTCAGCCTCAGTGATAATTTTAGCCATGATAGAAACAGATTCTAAAGGATATGATCCACTTGCAGATTCTGCAGAAAGCATCACAGCATCTGTTCCATCTAGTACTGCATTTGCAACATCACTAGCTTCAGCTCTTGTTGGTCTTGGATTATCAATCATTGACTCCAACATTTGGGTGGCAGTGATCACTGGCTTGCCAATAAAATTCATTTTACGGATTAGATTTTTTTGAATGATAGGGACTTTTTCAGTGTCCATCTCAACGCCTAGGTCACCCCTAGCAATCATGATCCCATCGGCAACATCTATGATCTCATCAATATTTGCAATTGCTTCAGGTCTTTCTATTTTAGCTATTAGGTTACAAAAAGAGTCTTTTAAATAACTTTTCGCAAATTTTAAATCCTCTGCTCTCCTGACAAAACTCAATGCTATAAAATCAACACCGAGTGATACCGCAAATTTTAAATCTTCAATATCTTTGTCTGATAATGCAGGTGCACTTACTGGAGAACCGGGTAGATTGATCCCTTTTTTGTCTTTGATTTTTCCTCCAACTAAAGTTTCTAATAATAACTTATCTGCTCTCTTTTCCTGCACAATAAAAACTATTTTTCCATCATCTATAAGAACCTTATGTCCTACCTCTACATCCTGAATGATGTTAGTATAAACTGTACTAATTTCTTCCTTTGTTCCCAAAAAATCTGGTTGAATATTTAAAAAAATTGTATCACCTTTAACCACTTCAAATGGCCCATCCTTTAATATTCCTGTACGTATTTTAGGACCTTGTAAATCTGCCAAAATACCAATGGGTCTTCCTGCTCGTTGCTCACAGATTCTAATTGCATCAAATACCTTTTTATGTTCAGAATGAGTAGAGTGTGAAAAATTCATTCGAGCAATATCCATCCCTGCATCTATTAGTTTAGTTATCATTTCTTCTGTGTTTGATGCGGGTCCTATAGTACAAACAATTTTGGTTTTTTTATTCAGGAAGTTCTTATTCATATTCTAAAGAGTAAGATGTAACTTATTTTTATCAAGTAAAATTATTTTAATTGATAAAGCCTCTTTGCTTCCTCTTTTAAGGATTTAGTGGAGATATTTCCAGGAAATCTAGCTAGAATTTGAAAATTCTTATCTACAAAAATAATTTGATTTGTATGATCAAAAAAATAGGAATTTTGAGAATAATCCTTTCTAATTGATGTTATTCCAAATTCTTCTCCTATCTTTTGGATATTATTTCCACTCCCCGTAAGTGCTATTAGGTTTAAATTTGGATTTGAATTGATAAATCTTCTTAATTTTTGTGGATCATCTCTTATTGGATCTAAACTTATAAATATTCCATAAATATTATATTCTTTTAATTCAATCAATACTTTAGATAGAATGGACAGAGCAATTGGACATTTATCAGGACAGTTAGAAAAGCCAAAGTAAAGAATCATATTTTTACTTTCCATATCTTTAAATTTAAATAATCTTCCCTGATGGTCTGTGAGTTCTAAAGTGTTTACTGAATCTAATGAAGTTTTTTTTCTACAGTTAGGAATTATCGATAGTTGAAATAATAAAAATAATAATATTATATAATTACTTATATTAAACACCAACAATCCAGCCCATTGCTCCTCGTTCAGCCATTTTTGACTGATGAGGATGAAACATATATCTACCTTTTTTTTCCAAAGTAAACTCTAGGATTACCCTTTCCGTAGCACCTAGAGATACTACATCTGAATGACCGTCAGGAGTAGTTGTATGACCTGATTTATAAATATCAAATGTTTTCCCATGTAAATGGAAAGTCATTAAACTGTCGTACTCAGCCATGTTAACAACATATAGTCGAACTCTTTCACCAACTGGAACTTTGATTGGGTACCTTTCATAAAATCCTGCCAATCCATTCCATGTAAAAATATCATTTTTTGATTTATCCTGTAGATCCCAACCTGAAAAAATCAAAACATACTCATGTGCAGGTTTACGTGGTACAATAGGATCCACTATCATGACACCATACAATCCTTTTGTAATATGCTTTGCAATGGGAGGTATATGACAGTGGTATGGATGAACTCCCGGGGGATCACATTCCAATGTGTATTCAAATTCACCTAAGGATGGAATTCCTTCCCAACCATCCATGATTGGGTCATGATTACCATGAAAATGAATTGAATGGAGATCATTTGTCTTATTAATATACTTTATTTTAATTTTATCTTTGTGTTTAAACCGAAGTATAGGTGCAGGCACTACTCCATTGTATGTCCATGCTTCGGTTGTTATATTATGTGCAATACTTAAGTTTAATATATAACCAGTTAGTGTTAGACTATGCTCTTTAGATTCGGATGACTTATAGTTTGGTGGAAAATAAAACCTTCTACCATAGTCTTCTTTGACATATAAAGGTGAATGTATCATACCTCCATATGGATTTGCTGATAAATTATATCCTGGTCTACCTTCACTTAAGAGAGCTGCCTGTAAAACTGGATCACTTTGTAAATTACCACAAGATTCCACATCTGTTAAAGGATTTTTTTTATTAATTAAATAGGAACCTCCAAGAAAAGTTCCTCCCAATCCAAGCCATTGGAGAAAACTTTTTCTATCCATTTAAGTAGATGTCAGAGTAGAATATACAGCAAAAAGTACTACCAAAATCAATCCAGGTATAGTTAAAAGCATTCTTGAAAAAGTTGAAAATTTAGATTTCCCAACTAAGAAATATAATAAGCTTCCTAACCAGGGAACTAAGATAATACAAAAAGTCCAAACTGCTCCATTTATTTTACTTAAATCTTCTCTCTTTCCTAAATCATAAATAGATAAGGGTGTCCAGAGAACATAGAGTATAATTGGTAAATAGTACGAATAGAAGGAAAGTACATAAAATAAAATACCTGGTGATTTAATTGTTTCCATAGTTTACCTCAACTACTGTGCAGGGAGTCCCCCCATAACAATGCCTAATATAGAATAGATTAATAAGCCTAAGAAAAGTAGTATACCTCCATATATCTGCGTATACCTAACATTTTTAGAAAGACTGGAATACTTCAAATTGTAGTACGCTGATCCTAAATATGGGATTAATAGAATAACAAAAATCCAAATTATATTGTTTGTTTTACTAATATCCTTATTAAAAAATATATCTAAAATCGATGTACCTGCCCATGCAGCATACAATCCAATTGGCAAGAGATAACCCAGAATATGAAAGAGAATAGTTTTTAGAGTAGATGGAAATTGTGGCCGAAGTGGGCTTGAATAAGTTTTAGAAGAGACGAGATACGTATCTAAAATAGGCTTTGCTTCTAGAGGATAATCAGCTTCATCAATGTACTTTCTAGACTTTTCAAACATTCCAACTGCAGGCTCAATTCTTTTGAAAACCTCTAGAGGCATAGTGTTTTGTTCGGAAGGCTTTGGTTGGTTTTTGTACGATACTTTTTCAAAATCACCCATATTTACCTGTACAAATAAGGAAAGTAAACCTATTGTGGAAGAAAGATCCGCCGTGTATGGGAATCGAAACCCATCACATCCCTGTAGTTCTTCTAATAAAACTGGAGATGAATAGTTGTAGATATTTTCCTCGAAACAGTTACCATAACTCACAGGACCTCCCAATGCAATATCACCTCTTCCAGATCCAAAAACAATATTATTTTTAACGATATTATTATTTCCTAACCATAGTCGTTCATCTAAATTTGGTACTACACTAATACCATAATTCTTATGATCTAATACAATATTTTTTTCTACTCTATTACGGATTCCTCCCAAAATAGCAATACCATTCCCAATGGAAGGGAACTCTAACTTATGACTGGGGGCATTCATATTGTTATTATTGTATACCAAATTATAAAGAATTGTTGTCTCCCTCTCGGGGGGAAGAAGCTCTCTATCCAATGAATTTGGACCTATGCCTAAAAAATTATTTCTCCATATTGAACTTAGAATATATAAGTTTCCACCAGAGTTTGTTCCCGAATAACCTAGTGCATTGTTTTCACTGATTACATTATAAATTATTGCATCACAAGGGTAACACTGACCTATATATATACCTGAATCTGGAGAGCCTGATGCATATGAATTTTCTATAAGTCCATCTACAGAATCGAATGCATAAATTCCATAATCCCCATTATTATATGCAGTAATATAATTTCCATGATAACCCTTTACTCCAGTCCAATACACTCCATTTAGAGTATAATTACGAAAAGTCATATTTTCAACAGATACTGCATCTGCTCCTAGTACCATAATCCCATTGGCTCTTATAAATTCACCGTCCAAGATTGTCTTATTCCTATCTACACCCCTTAGAATAAGGGATGGAGTTGTTACTGTTACATCCTCCTTAAAAATTCCTTCAAACACTAAAATTAAATCCCCAGGAAAAGCAGAGTCTACAGCATTTTGAATTGTTGGATATTCAGATGGAACTTTTCTTGTCTTACCATTCCATTGACTAACAACATCTTTTTTAACAGTTTGTGATTCAGTTAGTACTACATTTCCTGAAAGAATATGCCCTACCATACCTACCTTACCATCAGAAGAAGCATGAAATGAGCAATAGTATGGAAAATCACCCTCTTCAGGATATGTCACATCTGCATGAGCTCCGTGAGGAACAGCTATGTTCCCATACGATTTTTCAGTACTCCAACTCTTATCCACAGAAATAGCATTGTGAGGATTCCCACCTATATTTACAAATCTAAC
>CAMCZP010000072.1 GCA_945887855.1 Leptospira interrogans serovar Manilae
AAAATTCTCCCTTTAACACTTTTCCAATATGTAAAACAACATCATTTTCTTTCTGGGTATCTATAACTTGAAATGTAGCGTCGGAAGTTATCAAAAAACCTGTATCCCCAATCTGCCCTCCCGATTCTCCATAAAAGGAAGAGGAAGAAAGTGCAATACAACCCTCATCTCCCACGCGTAATGTAGAAACTAATTCTTTTCCCTTTATCAAAAGCAATGCAATTCCTTTGCCATTTATACTTTCATACCCAGTAAATATTGTAGGAGGAAGCTTTGAATCGATTCCACTTAGATAACTTACTTTTTTTCCCTTCCAGGATTCTCTTGAGAGTGCTCTATCTTTTTCAAATTCTTCGTCAAATCCTTTATCATCGAATTGGAGTTGATTTTCTTGGAGTATTTCTCTCATCATTTCAGATGGAAATCCATAGGTTCCATACAATTTAAAGAGTTCTTTACCGCTAAAAACTATTTCTTTTTTTTGCTTGTATGTCTCCATCTGGTTTTCTAACAAATTCAAACCAATTTCCAATGTATTTAAAAATAATTTTTCTTCACCATATACTATTTTTTGGATTTCTAATTCTCTTTCTTTTACTTCTGGATATTCATCTTTATATATATCAACTACGGTTGGAATTAACTTATATAAAAAAGGTTCCCTTTGGTTTAATTTCCTTGCAAACAAAGCAGCCCTTCGAATAATTCTACGTATTACATATCCCCTACCCGTTTTATCTGGTAAAATTCCATCAGATATAGCAAATGTAATTGACCTTGAGTGATCTGTAAGCACTCGAAAGGGAGCTTTTTCATTTTTTTCATACTCTAGTCCGGTTAGCTTTTCAATTTCCAAAATTATTCTTTTTAGTTGATCGGTTTCATATACAGATTCAACACCTTGGAGGAGAAGTGCAACCCTCTCCAAGCCACTGCCAGTATCTATCCCTGTTTGTTTTAATGGATGTAACACACCTTCTGTATCCTGGTTAAATTGATTAAAAACTAAATTCCAATACTCTAAAAATCTGTCACAACTACATCCCGGTTTGCATTCATTTTTTGTACCACAATCCGGATTTCCTTTTTCTATTCCCCTATCTAGATATAGTTCAGAACAGGGCCCGCATGCTCCACTATCCCCTGCAGGTCCCCAAAAATTATCAGCTTTTCCTAATTTTACAATTCGCTCCCTCGGAACTCCAGCTTTCACCCACATACCTATGGCTTCTTCATCATCTAGATAAACAGTGATCCAAATTTTCTCAATTGGAAAACCTAAGTGTTTTACAGAAAACTCTAGTGCATATTCAATTGCTTCCTGTTTAAAATAATCACCAAAGCTAAAATTTCCTAACATTTCAAAAAACGTACAATGTCGTTCTGTTTTTCCAACATTTTCCAGATCTGTAGTACGTAAACATTTCTGAGCGGAAGTAGCTTTGGTGTATGGTAAATCCACAGCACCCGTGAAGAGAGGTTTGAATTGGACCATTCCAGCTGTGGTAAATAAAAGAGTTGGATCACCCACTGGTATGAGGCTTGAGCTCTTTACAAGCGTATGACCCTTTGATTGAAAATATGTAAGATATGATTTTTTAATTTCGGATACTGTTTTGTACATGGAAGTCTCTTTATTCGTATTCTAAGGGCAATGGTATATTTATTTCTCTGAATAGAGAAAATACCATTTCTTCTTCATAGCCTTTTTGGATTAGCATTTGGATGCAATTGAAAATCTCCTTTTTAGAGGGGGATTTACTAAGAATTCGCTTTTCAATTAAGAATTTACAATTTTTCCGTACTACATCCTTTGGAAGTTCTTCCATAGATTGCAATATTTTTGCTTCTTCAAATCCCCTTTCTAAAAATTCATATATGATTCGATTTGGGCCCTTTTTTTTTGTGGTCAATGCTAAATCCAGAGAATTCTCAAATACTCGATTATCATTTAAGAGTCCCCTCTGGTTAGCTTCTCCTAGAAAATCTGAAATTCTCTCGCTTGGAATCCCTTTAGAAACCAAAAAGGATCGAACTTCTTCTGAAGTGCGATCCCTTGCTTTGAAAAACTTTTTTGAAATTTGGAGAATTTGGAGGTATTCCAAGTCGTCCATAGTGAAAATTTAACGTTTGGAGAACTGAGTTCCTCTTCTTGCTTTGTGAAGACCGTATTTTTTTCTTTCCACCATTCTAGAATCTCTTGTGAGAAATCCAGCTTTCTTTAGAGGGGATTTGGAATCTATACTAGCTTTTACAAGTGCCCTTGCAAGTGCATGACGAATTGCCTGAACCTGCCCGGTGACACCACCACCCTTTACATTGAATGCTGCATCAAATTTTCCTACACCATTGACTGTGGTGAGGGGAGAAAGTGCAGATTCCACTTTGGCAGCCCCTGTTTTGATATAATCTTTGATATCTAGTTTGTTAACTGTGATTTTACCTGTTCCCTCGGAAAGCTTCACTCTTGCAACGGAAGTTTTCCTTCGACCTACTGCCCAAAATTCTTTGTTCTTTAACATTGCATTTATCCTATATTTCTAATTTTACGGGCTTTTGAGCCTCAAGATCGTGTTCTGGCCCAGGAAAGACCCTACAATGATTGAGCATTGTGTCACCTAGCTTTGACTTGGGTAGCATACCTTTAACACCTTCAATGATAATTCTTTCTGGATTTTCTTTGATCAAATCTTTGAAAGGAATTTCTGAAAGCCCACCTGGAAAACGGGAGTGGTGGCGATAGATTTTTAGTTCATTTTTTCGACCTGTCACTTTGACTTTAGATGCATTGATTACAATGATGTTGTCTCCACAATCCTGGTTGGGTGTGAATGTGGGTTTGTGCTTACCGCGGAGCCTGGCAGCAATGGAGGAACAGAGTCTACCGAGAGTTTTTCCTTCGGCATCTACAACAAACCAGCTCTTTTTTATTTCTTCTTTCTTCAAAGAGGGTGTTCTGTGTATTGGAGATATAGTAGCCATGAAAGTATTTACCTTGTATAGCCATTTTTTGGAACGAATAGGGAGTGTCAATATCTCTTAGATGAATGAATTGAAAATTATACAAAGTTTATATGAAAAATCCCAAATTCCAACCGATGACTGTTTTTATTCCGATGGATTTCTATACACAACAGACTCCTTAGTTGAAAACACTCATTTCAAACATTCCTATAGTTCTCCCAGAAATTTAGCTATAAAATTGGTACATGTAAATCTCTCAGACCTAACATCAAGCGGAGGAGTTCCAAAATTTTGTTTTTTAAATCTTGGACTTTCCAAACTCTCCTCCCAATCCTCCTGGATTTTAGAATTTGGAAAATCATTGAAGAAAGAACTAAAATCATTCCAGATTGAATTGGTAGGCGGGGATACCTATTTTTCTAACCTAACAAATCTCACTCTCACCCTGGTAGGAAGTACGGATCTACCCATTCTCAGAAGTGGTGGCAAACCCAATGAATCTTTGTATATCACAGGTCCTCTTGGATATTCTGCATTGGGACTAAAATTGTTAAAAAAGAAGGGAGTCATAACAAACATTCCTTCAAAACAAATATCTACCATAAGTATCAAAAAACACCTCGAGCCTAAATCTAAATATTTAGATTTTAGAGAATTAATAAAAAATTATAATATCTCAGCTGCAATGGACATCACGGATGGACTTGTACAGGATTCTATAAAATTGGCATCTGCCAGTAAGATTGGGCTTGAGATTTGGGTGGAAACCCTACCCGATTGGACAAAGCTTCTCCCACATTTAAAAAAAGATGAAATTTGTACTTCCGGGGAGGAATTAGAAATTTTATTTCTTTCTGAAGACGAAATACAGTCCCCACTGGCAACCAAAATTGGTAGATCCACAGTGGGGAGAAAGGTACGTTTTTTAGAAAATGGTAAGGATTTAGAAATTAAAAAAAAAGGGTTCCTTCATTTTTAGATTCTATACACTCAGTGCTCTGTGAACTTTCTCCGCACATTTTCTTCCTTCAGATATTGCCCATACTATCAAAGATTGCCCGCGTCTTACATCTCCACAAGCATAGACCCCTTTTAAGGTAGTGGAAAAGGAACCGTCTTTTTCGCCAAATGGAGCCTTTACATTGCCCATCTTATCCAATTCAAGGCCTTCGTCGATAAGTTGCGAAAGGAGCCCTTCTTTTACGGGATGTACAAAGCCCATAGCAAAGAGAACTAGGTCTGCAGGCCATTCAAATTCAGTTCCAGCTACAACTACTGGTTTTCCATCCTTAAGTTCCACCTGATTTCCAAATATAGCTGTGACCTCCCCTTTCTCATTGCCTTTAAAACCAAGGGTGTTCACTGACCATTTTCTTGTTACTCCTTCTTCATGGCTAGAAGAGGTTCTGAGCATCCTAGGATAATATGGCCAGGGAGTGGAAGGATCTCTACTCAATGGTGGTTCAGAAAATATTTCAATTTGTATTACATTTTTTGCGCCATGTCGATTGGATGTTCCAACACAATCTGAGCCTGTATCTCCTCCACCAATCACTATAACATTTTTGTCCTTAGCGTTGATGATTTCAAGAGTGTCTCCCGCGACTTTTTTATTATTTTTTGTCAAAAAGTCCATAGCGTAGTACACACCTTTAAGACTTCTTCCCTCCACAGGAAGATCTCTAGGAGTTTCGCTTCCCAAAGCAAGTACAACTGCATCAAAGTTTTTTCTGAGTTCTTTTGCGGAAATATCCACACCAACATTTACATTTGTTTTAAAAACAACGCCCTCAGCTTCCATTTGAGTAATACGTCTATCAATATGGATTTTTTCCATTTTAAAATCAGGGATTCCGTATCGTAACAATCCACCCACACGGTCTGATTTTTCATAAACTGTAACCGAGTGACCTGCCCTAGCCAATTGTTGTGCACACGCAAGACCTGCGGGCCCAGAACCAACAATAGCAATTTTTTTTCCTGATTTAGAATTAGATGGTTTGGGGACTACCCATCCCTCTTCAAAACCCCTATCAATAATTGTTCGCTCAATAGATTTTATTGACACTGCAGGTGCTATGATTCCCAAAGTACAAGCACTTTCACAAGGTGCAGGACATAGCCTTCCCGTAAACTCGGGAAAATTATTTGTTGAGTGCAGATTTTCTAGGGCTTCCTTCCATCTTCCGCGATACACCAGGTCGTTAAATTCAGGAATTAAATTTTCTACAGGACACCCTGTATCACCATGACAAAAAGGAATTCCACAATCCATACATCTTGCAGATTGTTCTTTAGCTTTGTCTTCTGTGAAAGGCTTTTCAAATTCTTTGTAGTATTTTACCCTTTCGGTTGGGGGAATAGACTGGAGATATTCCCGTTTAAATTCCATAAATCCTGTTGGCTTACCCATGAACTGCTACCCCCTGTTTTTCTGATGTTTTTTCCTTTAATTTCATCAATGCTTTTTTGTAATCGGTGGGGATTACTTTTACAAATCTTCCCACTTCCACATTCCAATTTTTTAAAATTTCCGCAGCAACTTTTGATCCTGTATACTCTTTGTGGAGTGTGATCTGATGTAGTACACGATCTATCTCAGTAGGATCTGTCAATCTTTCTAATTCGACCATTTGTAAATTTACATTTCGAGCAAAATTTCCGGATTTATCCCAAATATACGCTATTCCACCGGACATTCCTGCTCCAAAATTTCTACCTGTCTTACCGAGAATGATAACTTCTCCACCTGTCATGTATTCACAACCGTGATCACCAATTCCTTCCACAACCACTGATGCTCCGCTGTTTCGAACTGCAAACCGCTCTCCACCCATTCCATGAATGAAGGCTGATCCTCGTGTTGCTCCATAAAAGCATGTATTCCCTACTATAATATTTTCTGAAGGATCATAGGTTGCCTTTTCAGGAGTTTTTATGATTAACTTACCACCTGAAAGACCTTTGCCGACATAGTCATTGGCTTCTCCAATCAATCGAAGTGTGATACCAGAATTTATAAATGCACCAAAACTCTGTCCTGCAGTGCCGGTAAAAGTTATCTCAATTGTATCATCCGGAAGACCATCTTCGCCATACTTTCGTGCGACTTCCCCTGCCAACATTCCACCAACAGTTCTATTTAGGTTGGTTACTTGTGATTCAAAGGATACTTTTTGTTTGTAGTCCAATGCAGCCCTGGATTTCCTAATGAGGTCATTGTCCAATTGTTTGTCCAACTCATGGTTTTGTTCTTTTGTCCTGAAAAGATCCGTTGGAAAATGTGCCTTGGGTTTCATGAGAACTTTTGAAAAATCCAATCCTCGGGCTTTCCAGTGCTTGTGGGGTCTTTCAAAACGTAGGTTTTGCACCTGACCTATCATCTCTTTAAAAGTTCTAAATCCCAATTTAGCCATAAGCTCACGAACTTCTTCAGCAATAAAGAGCATGTAGTTTACAACATGCTCCGGCTTACCTGTAAATTTAGATCGTAAAAATTCGTCCTGTGTGGCAACTCCCACTGGACATGTATTCAAATGACATTTTCTCATCATGATACAGCCCATAGTCACCAAAGCGGAAGATGAAAATCCAAATTCTTCGGCACCTAAAAGTGCCCCTACTACCACGTCTTTTCCAGTCAATAATTTACCATCCACTGCGAGATATACTCGATCTCTAAGTCCATTTGCCACCAGTGTTTGGTGGGTTTCGGCAAGACCTATCTCCCAGGGAGTACCGGCATTGTGAATCGAACTAATTGGGCTTGCACCTGTTCCACCCTCGTGCCCACTAATTAAAATATGATCCGAATGTGCTTTTGCAACGCCCGCAGCTACAGTGCCAACTCCAATTTCGGAAACAAGTTTTACACTTACACGTGATCTAGGATTTACATTTTTGAGATCAAATATAAGCTGTTTGAGGTCTTCAATGGCATATATATCATGGTGTGGAGGTGGAGAAATTAGTGTAACACCGGGCGTACTGTATCTCATCTTTCCGATGTATTCATCAACTTTGTGCCCTGGAAGCTGACCGCCCTCTCCAGGTTTTGCACCCTGTGCCATTTTTATTTGTATGTCATCAGCATTTACAAGATAGTTTGTTGTAACACCAAAACGGGCAGAAGCTACCTGCTTGATAGATGACCTCATGCTGTCACCATTGGGAAGTGTGCGGAATCGAATGGGATCTTCCCCACCTTCACCCGTATTTGATTTTGCTCCAATTCTATTCATCGCTACTGCTAGTGTAGTATGGGCTTCCCAAGATATGGAACCAAAGCTCATAGCACCAGTTTGGAAGCGTTTTACAATTTCTTTAGCTGGTTCAACTTCTTCCAAAGGAACAGGTTTGGCTTTTTTTTCATCAAAGCGAAATAGACTCCGAATGGTGATCATTTTTTCATTTTGGTCATCTATGAGCTTTGAAAATTCTTTAAAATCCGAATAACTATTATTTTGGGTAGCTTTTTGTAATTTGTGAACTGTTAATGGTGTATAGAGATGTGTGTCACCATTTTTTCTATAATAATGGATTCCACCTGGCTCTAAGGTACCTGGAAAAAAGGTTGGGTCATACGAATTTTTATGACGTGTTACAGTTTCTAGCTCTAGCATTTCTAAACTCAAGCCTTCAATTCTTGTTGCAGTTCCTGTAAAATAATTATTTACTAACTCTGAGTCCAATCCCAATGCTTCAAAAATTTGGGCACCACAATATGATTGGAGGGTAGATATTCCCATTTTGCTAAATACTTTAAACAAACCCTTTCCCACGGATTTGATATAATTTTTCTTTGCAATTTTGTAATCCGTAACTTCAGGAAGGGCTCCCTCTTTGATGAGGTCTGCAATTGCTTCAAAAGCAAGGTATGGATTGATTGCATTTACACCGTAGCCACACAACAAAGCAAAATGTGCAACTTCCCGGGGCTCTCCAGATTCCAGTACAATTCCTGTTTTTGTCCTAAGTCCCGCACGAATGAGGTAGTGATGCAATCCTGCAACAGCAAGTAGACTTGGGATGGCCGCACGTGTTTTGTCGACTCCCCTGTCAGACAGGATGATTAGATTGTATCCCGATCGAACTGCATCCGCAGCTCTAGAACAAACTCGATCCAAAGAATTTCGCATATCATGCTTTTTGTTTGGATCGAAGAGGATTTCGAAAGTCTGTGCTTTGAAATGACCCTGAGAAATTTGTTTGATTTTTTCAAATTCTTCATTGGTGAGGATGGGATGCTCTAACTCCAATCTATGGCAATGCTCGGGAGTTTCTCCCAGTAGATTTCCCTCGGGTCCAATATAGGTGGTGAGTTCCATCACTAACTCTTCTCGAATTGGATCAACTGGTGGGTTGGTAACTTGCGCAAAATTTTGCTTGAAGTAGCGAAATAAAGACTGGGGCTTATCACTCAGCACAGGGAGTGCTGAATCAACGCCCATGGAGCCAACAGGTTCCTCACCGGAGATAGACATTGGCTTAATAGATGTATACACATCCTCAGTGGAGTACCCAAATGCTCTCATGCGTTCTAAGATGGTTTCGTGGTTGGGTTGGTGAACATTCGTTGGATCGGGAAGCTGATTTAAGCGGATCATGTTTTCCTCTATCCACTTGCGATACGGCTTAGAAGTTGAAATCTCACGCTTGATCTCTTCATCGTCTATCATCTGGCCCTTTATGAGGTCAATGAGTAGCATTCTACCGGGACGAAGCCTATCTTGTTTTACAATTTGCTCAGGAGGAATATTTAGTACACCGGCTTCGGATCCAAAAATTATTTCATCATTTTTCGTGATAACATACCGGGCAGGTCGCAGCCCATTTCTATCCAGTGTAGCTCCAATGGTTCGACCATCCGTAAATGCAATTGCTGCCGGTCCATCCCAAGGTTCCATGATTGCCGCATGGTATTCATAGAATGCCCTACGATCCGGATCCATATCCTGGTTTTTAGACCATGCTTCAGGAATCATCATCATCACCGCATGTGGTAGGCTTCTGCCTCCCATTCGGAGTAACTCTAGAACAGTATCAAATGTAGCCGTATCACTTTGCCCTTCCATGATAATAGGGAGCATTCTTTTGAGTTCATCTCCATACAGGGGTGATTCCATTACCATTTGACGGGCAGTCATCCAATTTATGTTACCGCGCAAAGTATTGATTTCCCCATTGTGAGCGATGAATCTGTATGGGTGTGCCAAATCCCATGTGGGGAATGTATTGGTAGAAAAACGGGTATGCGTAAGACAAAATGCACTTAGGATATCGGGATCAGAAAGGTCATCATAAAATGGCTTAACCTGGTTGCCCAAGAGCATTCCTTTGTAAACAATTGTCCGGGAGGAAAAACTTGGAACATAGTACTTGCTTCTATCTAATTTGTGTTCAGCACGAATTCTTCGGTCAATCAATCTTCTAATTAAAAATAACTTACGCTCAAAGTCATCTCCAACAGGAATTGATTTATTTTTTCCTATAAAGACTTGTTTAAATACAGGGATGGTCATTCTAGCAACCACTCCTGAATATTCGGGCTTGATTGGAACTTCTCTAAAGCCTAAGAAATCCTCTCCCTCATCCACAATTACCTTCTCAATGATGGTCTCAACGGATTCTCTTATGATTTCATCCTGGGGCATAAATAAAACCCCTACTCCATATTCGCCTTCGGGGGGAAGGGTAAATGGTAATACTTTTCTAAAAAATGTATCGGGGATTTGTATCATAATTCCTGCCCCATCCCCTGTTTTTGGATCAGCACCTTCAGCACCCCTATGCTCAAGGTTGCACATAAGTTTTATGCCTTTGTCGACAATGTCACGACTCCGCTTGCCTTTGATATTGGCAACAAACCCCACACCACAGGAATCTTTATCATTTTCAGGGTCATAGAGACCCTGAGCAGTGGGAATGGGGTTAATCTGGCTGGTATCGAAGGTTTCATTGTTCATAGTTTTTCCCCTTTCTCGGTTCTTTTTAATTTACTGCTTTCGTTAACACATCCCCAAATAGGATGTAAAAATAAACTTCTTTTTATTCTTCTGGCTAAACCTTATAAACCATGATTTGCAAAGCCTATTGTGTTTATACCAAGGCATTTATCCTTTTACATGGCACGAAATCCTTAGATTGTTTTTTGTTTAAATTTCATTCATATTGTAGAATTTATTTACTCTTCTATCCTCCGGAATGGACTTTGATTTTTAAGATCATTCTTAGAGTTATTGGGTCTGGTCGAGAAATATAAAATTCTTTTTAAATTATCAATCATTTCTTCCAATCCAAGATTCACATCTTCTTTTTAATATTATTATGCAATTTTCATTCCCAAAAAGAATTTAACCAAAAACTGCGAATAAAACAAATCCTCATCTGATTTTTTTTTCAATACTATCATTGGTTGAATAGATCTTTCGTTTCAAGTTAGTTCTAATTTATTCTTGCAGGGATACTACGGAAAGAAACCATAAATTTTATGACCTTTCCTATCCAACCCAGAGCTCATTTTTCCTGTACTGGACCAGATTGTGGTAAAACTTTTGATCTAAACACTGTGATCTATACTTGTGATGCATGTGGAGAACTCCTCCAAGTAACACATGATCTCAAAGAATTACAAAAAATTACCCCAGAGGATTGGAAAAAAGAATTTGATAGTAGATGGGGAAAACCATCGTTTCCCAATTCCAGTGGGATATGGAACAAACGCGAATGGGTTCTGCCAGAAATAAAAACTGAAAATATTATTTCGTCTGGTGAGGGTCTCACACATCTCTTTGATTCTAAAACATGGGCAAATGATCTACAAATCAAGGATCTTTATATCAAGCAATGTGGAATTTCACACACAGGATCATTCAAAGACTTAGGAATGACCGTTTTGGTAAGCCATGTAAACCAAATGAGAAAAAATAAAATTCCTATTCGGGCTCTTGCCTGTGCAAGTACGGGAGATACTAGTGCTGCTTTAGCATCTTACTCTGCAAAAGCGGGGATACCAACCATTGTTTTTTTGCCAGCCGACAAAGTTTCCAGTGCCCAGTTGATCCAACCAGTTTCCAATGGGGCAAAAGTAATTTCTTTGGAAACAGATTTCGATGGATGTATGAAAATTGTGCAGGAAATTGCAAAAGATCCCACAATTTACTTAGCCAATTCAATGAATTCTCTCCGAATTGAGGGTCAAAAAACCATATCCATGGAAATCGTCCAACAGCTTGGTTGGGAGGTTCCTGATTGGTTGGTCATTCCCGGAGGTAACTTAGGGAATGTGTCTGCCCTTGGAATAGGATTTGAACTTCTATATTCCCTTGGTTTGATAGATCATCTGCCCAGAATTGCTGTGGCACAGGCTAGAAATGCAAATCCTCTCTATGAGTCCTATTTACAAAAATTCAAAAATTTTACTCCAAAAAATGCCACCAAAACACTTGCGACTGCTATCCAAATTGGAAATCCCGTATCTGTTAAAAAAGCAATTCGAATCCTGGAGAAATTCAATGGTGTTGTAGAGGATGCTTCAGAAGAAGAACTATCCTACGCAGCGGCTCTGGGAGATTCTTATGGTCTCTACAACGATCCACACACCGGAGTGGCACTTGCCGCACTCTTGAAGCTTAGAAAAGCGAATGTCATCACCCAAAATGATCGTGTCGTTGTAATTTCTACTGCAAATGGACTCAAGTTCACAGAATTTAAGCTAAAATATCACAATGCGGAAATTTTCCAAACTGATCCAAAATTCCAAAATACAATATTGAAATGTTCTGCCGAAATTAGTAAGGTATATGAAATAATTCATAAAATAATTAAATGAATGCTTTACAAAAAATGATAGGGCAATATATTTTCCTACAATTCCCTAAAAAATAAATATGAACACTGAAGAATTAGATCCACTGCTAAAATCATCTTTTTGTAAAAAAGTAGATATAGCTGTTTCCAGACAGGCACCACTCATTTTCCTCACCCGAGTCCTCGGGGATTCAGGGGAAGCCAAACTTAAATATATTCTCCTAAAGGTATTGAGTTCCGTTAACCGTGAAGATCTTATGGAGCTATTTTACACCTCCGCAAAAGAATTAATTGCTAACTCTACAAAAGCAGCTATCAAACGTATTCTCTTTGAGGAAAACAATGTAAGCCAAACTGATGAATCCAAATATGATGAAATCATGGGTCAGTTCAAAGAAAACCTCACTGATAAAAAATTTCCCTTTTACAAAGGAAAGATGAAAGAGAAAGGTTTGGTTGTTAGTATTAAATTTAATTATAATGATAATCATATAGTAATGAGTATCACCAATAACTTCCCCCTACTCCCAAGAGAAGAGGAAAGAGTCAGACAAAAGTTTCACAATGCACAAAAATATGATAATCTTTTTCAATTTTATATGGATCATGGTGATAACACAGAAGGTGCGGGTATGGGCATTACCCTGGTGGAAATCATGCTTGCCCAATCTGGATACGATAGGCATCTGTTTACCATTTATAATGACAAACATAAAAATGAAACCACAGCTCGTTTAGAAGTTCCTCTCCAAACTGATTATAAACCTATGCGTCATAGATTCCAAGAAAAATTAGATCAGGGTTTGAGTAGAGAAGAAGTACTACGTGAACTTGGTCTTTCATGAATCCCGATGAAAATCTAACGTACTCAAAAGACACTTATGATCTTGCTTTTGATTCCGTTGGGACTCATGAAAAAGCTATTTCTGTTATAAAAAAAGAGTTTTTTGATGCAAATTTAATTAAATTTTATGTTGATCTCTCAGGAAAAAATGGATTTGTTTTTTTTCTAATATCTGATACCACTCATAAAATTTTAAAAATGTACTCTGTTGCAGGGTCATCAAGTGCTCTAAGAAAAATCAATCCTTTTGAAAACTTTGAAACCCTAGTTTTAGATATCGAAAAGGCAATTCGTGCGGGTGGTATCGAAGACTCTCTTTCTGAAAGAATTGGTCGGGCAGTGTATAGAGCTCTTCCATCCGAGAGAGTTTTTGAACTTCTACCAGAGATCCAAGCAAAACAATCCAGAGATCTTAACGCAACTATAGAAATGGCTTTGAAGGAAGAAACAACCCTTAAATCCATACGATTGACTGTTGATATAGAAAAATTAAATTCTGCGTACTTTCAAGAAAGAAATACATTAAAAAATTCATACCCTCAAGTTCGAAATCCATTTTTACCAGATCCTTCCACCATCCAAACACAACCCACCCCAGAAGAACAGGAATCTGAATCCTTATTAAAAGTATTCAATCAGTCTTTACTGGAATTTTTTCAGCAATTCAACAAAGTTGTTAGCTGCAATGTAGGAATAAGCCCTTTGAATGGAATGGAATTTGCAAATTTAAAAGAGGGTCAGCCAATATTTTTTAATCTTCCACTCTCCACATCGCAAGATAAGATTTTGGCAAAAGAACTAGGGGCTGTGGACAACAATGGCAAATACAAACCTATCATTGGCTATTTCGTCAAAATCTTTCATTCACCCAAACAAGAATTCCATCTATTAGCAACGGGACCTCTAGGAGTTGTACTACACGCAATCGAAAAAAATCCTGTAAAAGTTTCCATACCATTTGAAGAAGAACCAGCAGCCAACCCAACTAAACCGGGAAATATTTTGTATTTGGGAATCCTAGTTGTAGCAGCAATATTTGGAGCCCTATTACTACTTTTGATAAAAAAATGATACGAATAGTTTATTTTGTTCTGTTTTTACTTGTTTCCTGTGGATCAGATCCTTTAGAAAAAGAAATCAATACCGCTCTCCAAGAAAAGGACTTTTTAAAAACAGCTGCACTTTGTGCCGGATACAAAGGGGAAAGATTTAAAGAAAGTTGTCTGGAAGCAAAAACTATTGCTGAAGAGGAAATTGTTGATATCATCCGCAATAAACAGGATTCACCCTTTATGAAGATCATTATAAATCCAGAAAAAGATCAAAAAATTCGGGAACTATTAAAAAAAGATATTTATTTAGGAATAAAATACCGTACAATATGGAATGAAGTCTCTGAAAAGCGGTAAAATGGTGAAAGACAGTCAGGATTCAAACGAAGAGCATATAGAAATTGCTTTAAAAGGAAATCATCTCAAAATTACAAAAGCAAGAGTTGCTGTTTATAAGATTCTCGCTACTTCTAGAAAACCACTCTCTCACTCTGATATTATGGAAATGCTCGATTCAGAAAAAAACTGGGATCGGGTTACAATTTATAGAACCCTAAGTGAATTTGAAGAAAAAAAAATTGTGAAATCCCTACTTTCCAAAGAGAGAACTACTTATTTTGAAATCATGGATTCAATGAGCGAACATGCGCATATTACATGCGAGGTATGCGGTAAAATGGAATGCCTCCTAGATGAAATGTTTGACTTTTCCATTAAAAAA
>CAMCZP010000073.1 GCA_945887855.1 Leptospira interrogans serovar Manilae
GAATCAGTAAAAAAAGCATGCCTCAAAGTACTATCGGAGAGATGTGATTTGCAGACAATGTACGAAAGGAAAGGATTGGATATGAATAAACTCCAAAGATACCTAGAAACCAAAAAGGAGATATGGGTAGCCTAAATATGAAAGTAGATAATTTCCTTGTATTTGAAGTACATCATTCTCTCTATTGTATTGCATCATCCCGGGTGGTGGAATTAATTTTTTTACCTGAATTGAGTCATGTAGAATCCTCCCCTTTTTATATTGTAGGGCATTTTAACTTTCGTGGAAGCTTCATTCCTGTTATGGATTTATTTTTGCGACAGGGATTGAATAGCAAAAAGTACAGTGCTCAAGATCGAATTCTGATCATCGAGTTTAAAGGAGTGCAGTATGGAATCCATATCAATGAAGTCCATAATGTTATAGATATAAACTTAGAGCGAATGACAGTGCCCCATCATGAAGAAGAAAATCTAGCTTCTATTTCCAATGGTATCATACAAACAGAATTTGGTATGACACAAATCATAAATATAGATGTTTTATTGAATTTTTCAAACCATAAACTCAATTCTCCTTTTTCAAATGATTTTTTAGATTCCCAACTCTCTAAACTTATAGAAGGTATGACAGATCTTGAAAAAAAGATTTTAGAGAAAAGAAAGCATAGTTATTCGGAAGTCACAGCGATAGAGGAATATGCTAGTATGACTTCAATGGTCATATTTGAACTTGGAAATGAAATTTTTAGTATAGATTTAAAGAATATTTTAGAATTTTCTAATGGAGAAGGTATCACTAAAATACCCTGTATCTCCCCTCATGTAGCAGGATGTATCAATCTCAGGGGTGATATCCTTATTTTAATTGATCTTCTCTATATCATCAAAGATGAAAAAACTGTTCTGGATAATTCTAAAAAAATCATCATAATACGGGAAGGTGAATTAGTGGTCGGATTTGTAGTAGATTTATTAATAGATGTTATCTATTTAGGGAAAGAACAAATTCTGGGAAAACCTTCTGAAAAAAGAACTTCGGGAAGAGATTTCCTAAAAGGTACGTGTCTCTATGAATCCAAAGTAGTGGGAATTTTGGATATTGAAAAATTATTTGAGTATGACAGACTTTTTGTGGAGGACTACGTAGCATGAGAAGATTTTATGAATCATTTTTCTTTAATAAATTTGATCTAACTCAAAGATTACTCTTTTTTACTCTCTTTTTCTCCATTCTAATTGTGATCTGTATCATGATTCCTATTCAAATGGTAGGAAAAAGTCTTTTACAAGCTAATATGGAAAGGCAACTAGAGATTACAGCCAAAGCAAGTGGAAATACTCTTCAGGATTTTTTTGATTCTAAAGGGACTGAAATTAAGATTCTCAAAAATAGTTCCATATTTACCAAAGCTTTTTCCGATATGAAAGAAGGTTTTGGAAATTTAGTAAAAGAAAAAGGAGGTCCTGAAAAAGCTAGAGAATATCTACACAAACTCTATATACAAAGTAATACACAAGGAGCTAACCCATCTCTAAGTGACACTTCTGCTTATGGCAAAGCTCATTCCTTAGCTATCCCTATCTCAGAATCAATCATAAAAGAGGGAAAATATCTTAACTTATATCTAATCGATTCTCTCTCGGGAGATCTCCTCTATTCGTTTCGAAAAGAAGATGATTTTATGACCAATATAGTCAATGGTCAATACAAAGAATCCTCACTCGCTAGACTTTTTAAAACAATAATCAGTGCAAAAGACTCTTCGGGAAGTACAGTTCATATAGATCTAGATCCCTACTCTCCTTCCGATGATAAACCTTCCGGCTTTATTGGAATCAGTATTACAATAGATGGAAAAATGCAAGGAGTCCTGATTCTAAAAATCTCACTAGAAGAAATCAATTCCAGGTTATCCAAATCTATTTTTTTAAATTCTTCTGAAAAATCCTATATAGTAGGATCTGACTATTTTCTTCGCTCAACTAGTGATACAAACTCCCGAAGTTTTTCGTATAAGCAGAGAATACAAACTCCTGCTATCACAGAAGCACTCCGAGGAGGGTCTGGTGTACTGGTAAATGAAAGTGGAGGCAGTACAAGTAAAGTCTAAAATGCATACTCTTCTTTAAAAATTGGAGGAATCCCCTATGCATTGGTTGTGGAAATGGATATGGCTGAAACCACTCGAGGTCTAGACGCATTCAGAAAAAAAATATTTTTTTTAGCATCTATTGCTCTTTTCATTATCCTAATCATAGGAACCTTTTTAACATCAAGTTTCAGTAAACCTATTCAGGAATCTGTAAGCATACTTTCCACATCCATTCGAGAAATCAGTTCAGTGATTGACAACCATGATAAGACAGCCGCTATGCAATCAGCGTCGGTCAGTGAAACAACTACCACTCTAGAAAATATTTCCAACTCCTCAAAAGAATCTGCCGAAGAATCAGAATTAGTTACCAGCCGTGCTGCCAGCTCAAAACTTTACAGCAGCAGGTCATACATCTGTATCAGAAATGATTCATTCCATTGAGGAACTAAAAACCAAGGTCTCCAGCATTGCGGAGCAGATTTTAAGGCTCTCCGAAAAAAACAGCCAGATCAGCGGGATCATTTCCTTGGTGAGTGAACTGGCGAATGAAACCAATATGCTGGCTCTCAATGCTGCTGTAGAAGCCGCTAGAGCCGGAGAAAATGGGAAGGGCTTTGAAGTGGTGGCGGTGGAGATACGAAAACTTGCCGATGAAAGTAAAAAATCTGCCGTAAAGATCCAAGAAATCATTGGGGAAATTAAAAATGCAACTGACTCCACAGTGATGGTTACCGAAGAGGGAGTCAAGCAAGCCGAAGAGAGCTCCCGACTGGGATCAAAGGTTTTAGATTCGTTTGAAGGAATCAATTCTTCAGTCAATTCTGTCTTTGGAAGCATAGAAAAAATAGCAACCAACCTGAAGCAACAATCCCATTCCATCTCTGAAATTGTCTTTGCTATGAACTCCATCAGCAAAGGATCCCAAGAGACCTCCATGGGTATTGCGGAAACCAAGGTGGGAGTCGATCACATTAACAGTGCTACTCTCAAGCTAAAGAATCTAATCGAGGGAAAGAGATAAACGAGGCAATCTATGATAGAGATGATTGAGGATGAAGAACTAAGAGAACTGTTTCGAATTGAAAGTGAAGAACACATCCAGATCATAGAAAAAGGTCTTTTGGATTTAGAAAAAAATTCTAAGGACTATGAAACCCTTCATTTGATTTTTAGGGAAGCCCATAGCATGAAAGGTGCAAGCCGAATGCTCGGAATTTCCGATATAGAATCTATTGCACATATTTTTGAAGAGGTTTTAGGAAAAGCCAGTAGGGGTGAGTTTGAGATTACGGGTAGCTTTATAGACACGTACTACGAAGCTCTTGATGCAATGAAGAATTTAGTCACTGAAGCTGTAACGGGAGAAAAAACGGATGTAGATGTGGTCGCTATTTTAGATAAACTCCTGAGCAATAAGCCTGATGAATCCAATGTCTCCAGTGCCACAATCATTTCCAGAACAAAAGAAGCTCCTCCAACGCAAGTAGATTCAACATCTACTCCTTCGATTGTAAATGTAACACCCGCACCTACCACAGCTCCCGTATTTCAACCACTAGATGTCAAACCAGAGATCATTCCTGAAAAGGAAAGTTCTGTAATACAAATAGAAGAACCCAAAAAAGTTTCTGAAACAAAACAGGAACTCTCTGAAATTGATAAAATCATTGAAAGTAAAAAAGCATCTATTGTAAACAGTCCCCCCACAGTTGGTAAAAAAGAAGATCCCAAAGATAAGAAAAACACTGAACAAAAAAAAATGGATACAATGAGGGTAGAACCTGCAAAATTAGATGCTCTCATGGTTCAATCCGGAGAACTTATTGTCACTAAAAACCGTATCAGCAATCGGGTCAAAGAAGCAGGAGAGATACAATATATATATGAAGAAACCATTCGTACAATTCTAGAGGGAACTAAAATTTTAACTCAAATCGATAAAGATTCTAGTTTAAGTCCTAAGATTCGATTCATTGTATCACAACTCATGGAAGTCTATCAAAAACAATCTTTGAAATTTGAACTTTTAGGACAGTCTATCAAAGATCTCAAAAAAGTTCTCACGCATGATGTCACACGTTTAAGTATGACAGCACTTAAAATAGAGAGAAGCATTTATAATATTCGAATGCTTTCTTTGAATAATGTCTTTACTTTATTTCATCGCACAATACGGGATTTAGGTCGAGAAACAGGTAAAAATCTACAATTGATCATAGAAGGTGGAGAATCCACTGTAGACAAACAAATTTTGGAAGATCTCAAAGATCCTCTCATGCATATCATACGTAATTCCGTAGATCATGGCATAGAATCAAAAGAGGACAGATCCAGGGCGGGTAAACCCGAAATTGCTACAGTGCAGTTGATTGGAAAAACCTTAAGCGATATGGTCATTATCGAAATCACAGATGATGGAAAGGGACTGGATGTTGAAAAGATAAAGGAAAAAGCAATCCAAAAAGGTCTATATACCCAGGAAGAAATTGAACAATTTGATAATAAACGAATTTATAATATTATTTTCCACCATGGTTTTTCTACAAGATCAGAAGTTTCCAACCTCTCAGGAAGGGGTGTGGGGATGGATGTTGTCAAAAGCTTTGTAGAAAAATTTAGGGGAGATATTGAAACCGAATCCGAATTGGGTCGGGGTACTACATTTCGCTTAAAACTTCCCATTAAGTTTTCCACTACTAATGTTTTAATCGTTTCTGTAGCAAACCAAAAGTTTGGAATTCCCACAGATAATGTGATACTCACAAAAACCATTCACTTTAAGGATGTTTTCATCATGGAAGGAAAAAATTCTGTTATGATTGGAAATGAACCCATCTATGTGGTGGGATTGGAAAACTACTTAGAATTAGAGGAAACATCTAAATCCAAAAAGAAAAACCAAACCTCTTCTCCCTGTATCCTTCTGAAGTCTGAATCCATGAAGTTTGCATTGCTTGTAGATGCAGTGATAGAAAAAAATGAAGTGATCATCAAATCCTTTGAAGGCATCATTAAACGGGTGAGAAACGTAACAGGAGTCACCATATTGGATTCCGGTGAAGTTTGTATCATACTCAACCCCAAAGATCTTGTGGAGAGTATACTTAAAAAAAGCAATTATAGGAGTGAAGAACCAAGAGAAGAAACTCCCATTCAAATTGATAAGGTACTCCTCATAGATGATTCACTCACCACCCGTGTTCAGGTAAAAAGGATTTTAGAATCAGAAAACTATCAGGTAGATTTGGGTGTGGATGGTCTGGATGGTTGGGAGAAACTCAAACAGGATACCTATCGCTGTGTGGTCACAGACATTGAAATGCCCAATATGGATGGGATTGAACTCACTCAAAAAATTAAATCTTCCTCCAAATACCAAAATATTCCGGTCATTATTTTGACTTCTTTGGGGAGTGAAGCCCATATCAAAAAAGGAATGGAAGCAGGAGCGAGTGCCTATTTGGTGAAGTCAAAATTTGAACGAAGAGATTTACTCGATGCCGTACAGAAGGTACTCTGATGACTAAAATAAAAGTTCTACTCATCGATGACTCATCCTTGGTATTGAGTATATTAAAAAAAATTTTGACGAACTCGAAGGAGATTGAAGTCATAGGAACAGCTACCAGTGGAAAAGAAGGAATCCAAAAGGTAAGGGAACTAAATCCAGATGTAGTGTGCACTGATTTGATGATGCCTGTCATGAATGGGATAGAGTTTACAAAAGAACTCATGCAGAGTATTCCCAAACCGATTCTTGTGATCAGCTCTGCGTTGGAAGGTAAAAATCAATCCAATGTATTTCAAATTTTAGAAGCGGGTGCATTGGAAGTGTTTCCAAAGCCACAGGGAGGATCTGAAAAAGACTATGAAGTCATACGACCCAAATTAGAATCCAAAATAAAATTGATTCATGCTATTCCCGTTTTTAAAAAGAGAGCCCATCGAAAATTAGAAATTGAAGCTTCCCAAAAAACTTCTATTACTATTGGTAAGTCCCAAACGATTCGATTTTTAGTTATCGGTTCATCCACTGGTGGTCCGAATGCACTACAAAAAATTTTAGAAAGACTCCCCGAACAATTTCCTGTGCCCGTAATATGCATTCAGCATATCAGTGATGGATTTATAGGTAGTTTGGTTACCTGGTTAGATCAATCTTCCAAATTAAAAATAAAAATTATGGAGGAAGAAGAGATTCCTATCCCTGGAACTATTTATTTTCCAAAGGATCACAAGCACTTAGTTATAAGCTCGGATGGTAAATTAAAAGAGTCCCGCGAGGTTTCTACAAATGGTCATACGCCCTCTATCAACATTGCATTTAATTCGTTTGCAACACATTTTGGATCAACAACCTTAGGAGTCATTTTAACAGGTATGGGAGATGATGGGGCAAGTGGGCTTCTTTCCATAAAAAACAGGGGCGGAAGAACCATTGGGGAATCACCGGAGACATGTGTGGTGTATGGCATGCCACGGGTAGCTATGGAAATGGGAGCTATTGACTTTCAATTGCCTCTCGAAAAAATTGCAGATAAAATTATGAGCCTTGTATAACTATGATTACCATTGTATTTGCCGAAGACAGTTCCGTTCAGGGAATCATGCTGAAACGAATCCTAGTAGAGGAAGGGTATAAAGTATTTTGGGGAAAAAATGGAAGGGAGGCTTTTGGATTGGTCGAACAAGAAAAACCTTCTTTAATCATTACCGATGTGGAAATGCCCGACATGAATGGTTTTGAATTTTGTAGATTGGTAAAAAGTAGATCCGATTTAAGAGACATTCCTGTGATCATTTGCTCCTCCCTCTCAAGACCCGAAGACATTATGACAGGCATTGAAGTGGGGGCAGATGGGTATGTCACAAAACCATATGATAAGAAATATCTTATGTATAGAGTTCATGCCCTCTTAAACAATCCCATCAGTTCTGATGAGGATATCACACCTCTGACCATTCACTATGCAGGAAAAGATTATTCCATCTTAGCAGATAGATTGCATATTTTAAATATGCTCCTTTCCACTTACGAAAATTCCCTGAAGCAATACAATGAATTGGTAAATGCTCAAATTGAGCTTAAAAAATTAAATAAATCATTGGATATCAGCAAAAAAGAAACGGAAAATTTACTTTTAAATATACTTCCTCTAAAAGTAGCGAGAGAGCTCCAAAGAGCTGGTAAGACAACTCCCGAAAAATATGAATCTGCTACCATTCTCTTTACAGATTTTAAAGGATTTACCAAACTCTCAGAGTCCTTAAGCACAGAAGATTTGATTTCAGAATTGGATAAACTCTTTAGTTTTTTTGATTCCATCATGCACAACCATGGAGTTGAAAAAATTAAAACGATCGGGGATGCCTATATGTGTGTATCGGGGATTCCCGAACCACACCCCGATCATGCAATTAGAATGGTCAAAGCCGCATTGGATATCTTAGAGTATATGCGTACTCTAAATATGGAGAACGAGAGAAGAGGTTTTCCTTCATGGCAGATTCGAATAGGAATCAACACAGGTCCAATATCTGCAGGTGTTGTTGGGACTAAGAAATTTTGTTATGATATTTGGGGAGATTCAGTGAATGTAGCAAGTCGGATGGAATCTTCGGGAGAACCTGGAAAGGTAAATATTTCCGGTAGTACATATGAACTTGTAAAAGAGTACTTTGTTTGTGAGCATCGGGGAAAAATTCAAGCTAAAAATAAAGGTGAAATTGATATGTTCTTTGTTTTGGAACAAAAATAAAAGAGGAAAACAAATATGAATTTAAATTTTATGAAGAAAAGTATAAAAAGTCTGGTCAGTACATTCTTTTGGTTTTTGATCATTCTATTGGCAGTCTTTGGATTCTTATTGATTCAAACTTACTATAGTAGATATGCTTCAAATTTAATTATGTTAAATTCATATAAGAATATTAGTTTATTCAATCTGGGAACCATAGAGCTCTCCTTAGAAAGAAGTGTATCACAAGTGGCATTGAATATCCCAACTTCCATTTCCATGAGTTTTCAATCCATGCTAAGAAACCAAAGAGAATCGGGAACACCAAAAATTGAGGAAGTTATTTCTAATCTAATATCATCAGGAAAAACCAGGGAAGCAGACCGAATCAAATCCTTAGTCATGGAAATGAATGATGTACGAAAAGTAGTAGATCGAAATACATCTATGAATCTGGATCAAAGAGATTTGGATTTTATTAAAAAATTTCCATTTGTATTTCCAAATATATTAGAAGAAATACAAGCTGTCAAATATTCTCTGGACTCTGAAAGTATAGATATTCCATCCAATGTAAAAAATTTAGAAACAATTTCTAATTTTGCCTGGGAAGTGCGTGAGTTTGGGGGTCGGGAGAGAACATATTATGCAATTGCATTGTACAACAAAACACCCATCTCACCTGAAATACAAGAAAGAATGTCTATGCTACATAAAAGAGCTGAGTATGCATGGAATAAAATACAATCTTTACGATTAGATCCAAATCTAGATAAAACTATTCAAGAGGAAATATCAAAATTAGAAAAAGGATACTTCATTGAATATAATGGACTCAGAGATAGATTAAAAGAGGAGTCTAATTCTGGAGCGTACTCAATTGAATTTGCTGACTATTTTGAAAGATCAGGTTCGGCACTTAGTTTGAGTGAAAATCTATGCAAATCCGCAACCAATAAAATTCTAGAAAATGTAGAATTAGAAAAAACACTATCTTTTTATCTATTACTTTTTATAGGAATATTTACTATATTTGCACTAATTCTCTGCATTTACCTTTTGAACTACATGAATGAAAAAGTGGTGGGAAATATTGTGAAGGTAACTCTGATACTCGATTCTTTGTCTAAGGGAAATAAAGATATCGACTATGAAAGTTTTGGGGTTTTAGAAAATGAAATAGGTTCTATGATCCAATCTTCCAAGGTATTCAGAGAAAACTTATTGAGATTGGAAAAACTCATGGTAGAGCAATCCTCTGCTGTAAACGAAACTACACAAGTTGTGGAAATGTTGGATAAATCCTCTAAGCAGTCTGCAGAACAGGCGGGGCAGGTCTCGGAAATCAGCCAGATGGTACTACGTGCAGCTACAGAAGGGGAAGAAATGGTAAACCAGGTAAAGGGTTTGCAAATGGATATCCAGGACAAAGTGATTACCATAAACGACTATATCAAAGAACTTGAGTTTCAAACTAACCAAATTGGAAGTATTACGGATGTCGTGAGTGAGCTGGCAAAACAAACCAACATGCTCGCCTTGAATGCCGCCGTAGAAGCCTCCAGAGCTGGAGAATTTGGAAGAGGATTTGCTGTGGTATCCATTGAGATACGAAAACTATCCGACGAAAGCAAAAGTTCTGCCAGTAAAATCCAGGGTCTCATTGACGAGATAAAAAAATCTGTGAAAAAGACAGTCACTTTAACAGAGATGGGAAAGATGATCGCCATTGAAGGAAGTTCCTTTGCAGACCAAACTTCAGTAAAATTCATACAGGTAGCGGGTTCTATTGGAAAATTAAGCGACAATATGAGTTCCATTGCAATCAATCTCCGCCAACAAGCAAAGGCTCACGAGGAAGTCTTATTGGCTATGAACTCATTGAACTTTAAAACCAAAAAACTTTTAGATAACTCCAAAGAAGAATCGCCCAATCAAAAGTACTTAAGTGCCAATTAAATGTAGAAGCATTTTTGAATAAATTTTAGACCAATCTGTGAGACTTTTTACAGGGCAAAAAGACTCACGGATGGTTGTTTTCTTAAAAATAAATACCCAACCCTACCCGCCCTCCTCTTTCCACTACAAAATCCGTGCGACCCAAGTTTCCTAATAGATCTCCTTTGTAGTACTCCAAAGAAATACTAAATCTATCATTGTATATATACCGTATTCCAGCTGTATAAGAAAATTTTTGCGAACTTCCAGAAACACCCCGAAGTGCAGTTCCATAACCCAATCGAATAAATGGATCGAACTGTTTTGCATTTGGTAAGAGATGAACACTTGCTTCTACTTCCGCTGTAGTGATCGTACTACGTAGATCACGAGAATTTAGTGTAGAGAAATTGGACGCTTCGGGTGATGTATTTTTAGGGGATTCGGGAGGTAGCCCCAGACTATAAAGAATTAGATAATCTCCTGGTAGTACATTGGTGACTGTGACTATACTTTGATTGTAAGAAGCCCCCAATCCAAACATCCGAAATAGCCTATACTCAAAACCCAGCCTGGAATTGACATTCTCGATTTTAGATTCTCGAAATACAGAAGATTTGACCAATCCCAGATTTGAGCGTTCAGTATTGGGAGATTGGATAAGAGGAATTATATCATAAACGTAATACAAATCTTTAAATTTTTCCGCACTAGCATCTTCGGATACATTGGTTTTCAGAGATCCAAAGGAAAACTCTATTTGCACTTTTTCCCTAGCCATCAAGGGGCTGTTAAAATTTATTAGGAGTATGTATAGACAACCTAGGTAAACTAAGATTTTTTTCATATTTACAGAATTTTATTTAGAAAGTTTTTTTCTAAAATCCTCATTTGGACTGATTTATTTTTCATTTTTAGAATATTTCTTAAAGTAAATACTTTTAGGATTAAGCCTCATAGATTTTTTTACGTTCTAAATTTAGAATAATCCTTTTTTATTATTTCATATTCCTCATCAAATAAGTGAGAAGAGATTAAGAAATCGGCAGTTGAACGATTGCATGCCATGGGAATATTGTATAAAACTGCAATTCGTAAAAGAGCTTTTACATCTGGATCATGTGGCTGTGCACTGAGTGGATCCCAAAAAAAGATTAAAATATCCAATTCATTGTCAACAATTTTCGCTCCGATCTGCTGATCACCCCCGAGGGGTCCCGATGTGTATCTATGGATGGGAAGTCCTGTCTCTTCATGAATAAGCTTTCCTGTAGTACCTGTTGCAGAGAGGAAATGACCTGAAAGTGTTCCCTTATTGAAAGATACCCACTCCAAAAGATCTGCTTTTCTATTATCATGTGCAACTAGCACAATTTTTTTTGCTTTTTCCATAATTTTTAAATGTAACTTTCATTATGAATAACTCAACTAAAAAATTATTTATAAATAGTTAAATTCAATTATTACCCAGTTTTCTAATCAATAATCTGGTGAAATGCATTTTCGCATAATATCCAGACCGCTCCGCAGGGCTTTTTGCAGGGCAAAAAGTCTCACGGTCAGTTATCTATCAAAGAGCATTTGAATCAATGATTAATTGATTCAAAAAATAATTCTTTAGAAATCTGAGTATAAATTAAAGAGACTTCCACTTATAGTAATCAACTTCTTCATCCACATCGCTAAGAATAGGTAGTACATAACCTACTAGATCCATCTCTTTTGCATTACTCTGTGTCTCAGAAAATACTTTTTTAGTACTCCAAGTAATATTTCTAAACCAATTAGGTGAAAATTCTTTTAATCCTAAAAGATAGTATCCACCATCAGATGCAGGTCCAATACAATAGTCATAATTTTTCAATAAGTCAAATGATTCTTCCAGATGATGTACTGTAAGATAAGGGCAATCCGTACCAATAATAAGAACATTCTTATGAATCTTTAGTATCTCATAAAAAGCATTTTCTATCCTTTCTCCCAAGTTTTCACCTCTCTGAATTTTATGAAGATAGGCTTTATGCGTAAAATATTCAGGATTTATGGGAACTTCCAAATCCCAGAAGATATATCTAGGGACATTCATATTATCCAAAATGGATTCTGTGTATTCTAATAATTCCTTATAAATATGCAATGCCATTTCTTCTCCCAAAGTTTTAGCAATTCTCGTTTTTACTGTTCCCAAATTTATATTTTTTGAAAATATAATAATAGCATTGTCTTCCATAAATGACCCCAAACATAATCAAAATTTTAAGAAACTTATAAATTACTTTGTATCTCATATATCTTTATGTTTTTTTTTAAAATTATTTTTTGAAAAAAGTAATTTAATAAATGTAGATATAATTTTTAATCCTACTGGAATTATCATTTTCCAATTTCCAGATATTTTCGATTTCCCTGAATATCTTTTTCTATAGCGAACTGGGAGTTCAATGATTTTCATTTCCTTTTGGATTGCCTTTATATTCATTTCCAGATTCCAACCCCATGTTTTATCCTGCATATCTAAATCTAAAAGTTTATCGTATAAAATAACTTTTAATGGGCCCATATCATTCAATTTTTTAGAATAAAATATTTGTATTAATTTACAAATCAGTGTATTACCAAATTTCTGTATGAACTCTAAACTATTATCTTCGGCAAAGAAAGTTCTATTTCCACAAATATAATCAGCCTCCCCTTTTTCTATATAATCTATAAGAGTTAGTAAATCAGTGGCATAATCCGAATAGTCTCCATCCATAAAGGATACCCAGTCAGGTTTTTGTGGTTCTGATTTTAAAAATTCTAGTCCTCGAAGACATGCATTTCCATAGCCAGGTTTCTTTTCAAATAGGTAAGTGACAGATAAGTCTTTTACTACGCTAGCAGTTCCGTCTGTGGAACCATTATCCACTACAATTATAGAATAATCTAAAAAAATATCCAGTTTTTTTAAATCTTGTACTACAAATGAAATGGATTCTTCCTCATTCCTTACCGGTATAATTATACATCCTTTCATTTTTGAAAATTGATATTTGATTTTGTAAATCCTCCCTAATGTTTTTATTGGAATATTTAAGTTAATTTTGTGTGATTACTTTGTACTTTCCTATAATTCTGTCAAATCGTTTATGATTTCTTAAGATTTATCAATAGAAATGAGAGTGGTTATAATAAAAAGAAACTAAAAATGCAATCAATCCCAAAAAAATATTCTCTCTATTCAAAAGTAAATACTTTTACAGTTTTTGATTTCCCCCGAATCGAAACTTCTCCCAATTCTTTAAAAGAAAACTCGTTAGGTGAAATATTATTTACTGCATCTACCATCTCAAGGGATAAAATTACATCTACTCCAAACTCTTTACACTGTGATTCTAATCTGCTAGCCAGATTGACAGTATCACCGATGACTGTATATTCTAAACGATTTTCAGAACCTATATTTCCAACAACCACATCTCCGTAGTGCACTCCAATTCCCTGTTTTACTTCTGGTAGTTGGTAGTAATTTCTTTCTTCATTGAACTCTATTAGTTTTTTTTGTAATTTTTTTATACAATACACGGCACGAATTGGATCATCAGCTAATGCAATTGGAGTCCCAAATGTAACCAAGAGTCCATCCCCCAGGAATTTATCTATCGTACCACCAAATTCATATATCACATTGATGACCCATGCATGGTATTCCCTTAAAAATTGTATTACAGATGTGGGTTCCATGGATTCACTCATAGATGTAAACCCACGGATATCAATAAATAAAACAATCACCTTAGCTTTTTTAGCTTCAAAGATATGCTCATCTTTTTGAATTTCTTTTAAAACACCAGGAGAAAAGTATCTGGATAATTGGTTTGTCTTTACTTCTAAAGCAACAGCCTGATGGATTGATTTTCGAAATGAGTGAGTAATAAATGCTAATAAAAAAGCTACGCCAGTGATAGTTGCTATAAATGTAAAGTAAAATTCAATCAGAATTTTTTCTGAAAATAAAGTTTCCAAAAAGCTCTCTGTATAAATAGTTCTGGGATCATTAGTTATAAGTTTATAAAAGAATATCCATATACAATCAAAAATCAAAGCTAAGAGTATGGGGTATAACGGACGGATAGCCAATGCACTTATGGTTATTATAAGAAGTGCTATTATTGGGAGAGATGTTTTATAGAGATACACAGCAGGAACTTTATCATAAAATCCTACAGAAAGATACCAATTGTATGGTAGATATACAAGTAAAATAGCATCTAAAAATACCCCTGCATACCCTACAAACTTAAAGTATCTATCATTTTTTACCAAATAAATAAAATAGAAGATACATATCATACTTATGCAAGATAGAATAGAAATTCTTATAACTTCTTCAAAAGAATGATGAGCAATAATATGACCGAGAATCATAGTAAACAAAACCAATAATCGTACTACAAAATTGATGAGTAGTCCCTGTTTCTCTCTTTGAAATAAGATTTTGTCTGCTTCTGTCATTTTTTAATTAGTACCATTTAGGTTTATTTAGAACTCTAAAAAATATTTCCTCGAATCTCAAGAGAATAATTG
>CAMCZP010000074.1 GCA_945887855.1 Leptospira interrogans serovar Manilae
AATATTTAATATAATTAGAAAAAAAATCGAATCTTTTATTTAATTCAAATAATAATTTATAGATTTTGATAATGATTCTATATATAAAAAAATAATTTATTTTAGATAAACATGATAATGTGTTACATTTTAATAAAATTAAATAGTACAAAAAATATCATATATATCAATAAAATAGGCTAAATTTTAGTCTCTATTATGGATTTTTATATCATTAGATGTTAAAAATAATTATAAATATAATCATAATCTAAGAATTATTTTTGTAAAATAAAAACTATAATGATTCTATTTAAAAAATAATTAAAAAATAAAAATAATTATTTATTATATAGACAACATTTGACAATAAAAAGTTAACTGATTTCTACAAATAAAAACATATTTAAGATATAAATATATATAAAAATAAATAGTATATTAAAATATCATGGAAAAAAGCATATAATTAGCTTTTTTAAGAGATGAATTTAGCTGTAAAAAGGATGGTGTTATATGTTGGATCATAAAGTTTTAGAATGTCATTAGAAGCGGTGGTGCTCGTTTTAGCGGGTGGGCGTGGTACAAGGCTCTGGCCTCTCACTGCAGAGAGAAATAAGCCTGCTGTTCCCATAGCCGGTAAGTATCGGTTAATTGATATTCCTATTAGTAATGCAATCAATTCAGGATATCTTAGAATCTTTGCTTTAACGCAAGGCATGGACTATTCATTCAATAGCCATCTCCAGAGAGCATGGTCGAAAGATTCCTTTCATGTTCAAATTGTGAGTCCTCAAAATGTCCGGGGAGATTTTGCTGGAAGTGCTGATGCTGTAAGACAAATCATGACTACAATAAAAAAACACAATCCAAAGGTAGTATTTGTGGCGTCTGGAGATCACATAGTAAAGATGAATTATGCCACTATGGTTAAAGATCTACTGAATAGTGATGATGAAGCTATCATTTCTTTATATGTAGCACCACTTTCTAGATCGGGTGATTTAGGTGCCGTAGATATGAGTGCGTCTGGAAAAGTGATTGGCTTTGAAGAAAAAAATAAAAATACAAAGCTACGAGTTCCTAATGATAACGATCATTTTTATGCTTCTATGGGTATATATGCTTTCAAAACAGATGCATTGATTGATGCCTTTGATAAAGTAAAAGGAAATGATTTTGCATTGGATTTAATGCCCTTTTTTATCAATAAGGGAAAGTTGAGAGGATACTCTTTTAATGCTAGAAACGAAATTCCGGGCTTTATTGTGGATGAAAATGGAAGTGAAATCTCCGTTCCCAATATGCCAGATTCAACCTACTGGGAAGATGTGGGAGACATTCAGCAATATTTCTCTTTTCACATGTCACTCTTGGGAAATGACCCTGAATTTTCTTTCAATTCTCCCGTATCCCGTTTTGACCAACAGAATAGAAATGACTGGTGGCCCATTCGTACAGAGTCCCGTATAGACAATGGTCCCCCTGTATTCTCTAGATCTACGATAGTTTCCGATTCCATGATGAATGATGGGGTAAATTTGAGCAATGTAACTGCCCATAATGTAGTCTTTGCACCTAACGTATTTTCAAGGGGTAGTACATTTGAAAATTGTATAATAGGGGAGGGCTCTATTATCATTAATTCTCATCTCACCAATGTGATAATTGATAAACTTGCCATTGTGGAAGACTTGGTAATTAGTAAAAAAGAAATATGTAATAATATTATCCAGGAAACTAACCAAGGAACCCTTTGTCGTACCCCAGGGGGAATTATCTTTAGAAGTCCGAGTGGAATCTATGTAATCCCGCGATACTATAATACATTTAGATTTGCAGAAAGACTTTATAGATTAATGCCACTGTAGGAAATTTATTAAATTAATATTCCATAATCCAACCAAAATTTCATTTGATTAAATCTATTTGAGTGGTTTGTGCTCTTGAGTTTTAGGTTGCTAATTTATCATTAGGTAGTAATTTTCAAAGGTAACGCAACAACAAACTCTGTATTACCAGCTTCACTCTTAAAAAACATGATTCCACCATGTTCATGCACAATTTTCTTGCATGTGTATAAACCCAGTCCAATGCCTTCCCCCAGGGGTTTTGTGGTAAAGAAGGGTGTAAATATTTTCTTTTGTAAATTTTGTGGGATTCCTTCTCCAGAATCCGTAATTGTTACCAAAACCCAGTTTCCTTCTTTTATTTTTATAGCTAAATTTTCCATTGATAAAGAGGATTTGAATGATATTAATCTTTCAGGAATCGTCTCAACTTGTTGAATACTTAGGGATAAATTTTTATTTGTGTAGTACATAGCTTGTATTGCATTAAAAATGATATTTTTCCATACGTGAGAAATATTTTCTATGTTACCAAAAAATATTAATTTTGGTGGAAATTCTTTTGTTAAATTAATCTTTCCAATAACATAATTCTGATAAATACGTAATGCATTCTCTAGTTCATCCACAAGATTGATTTCTAATTGTGAGAGTTGGGATTCTGTATTCAAATATCTCCGGAGTGAAAAAACAATGCGGGATACTTTATCTATAGCTAATTCTATATCTGAAAGGGAACTTGATTTATTTTTAAAAATTTGAGCCTTCTGTAAAAATTCTTGAAAACGATCTACTTTTAGATTTTTCAAATAGTGATCATAGGGGGGTAAAAGTCTCAATTTGCTTAGACTTTCAGACAAAGTTTGAGAAATCTCTTCATCAGAAATCAAATCATAAATTTCCTTTTGAATTTCTTTTCTTCTCTTTCTCTCTTCTTTTGTATTTAAATGTTCTATGTTTTTAATTGACCTTTCTACGATTTCATAAAAGATTTCTTTTTCAATCGAATTTAATGTCTCCAAGAAAGAAGGTAATTCCTTAAGTGTGGAACGAAGATTAATCCTCAAAAGATCTGAATTGGATTTTATTACGGCAATTGGATTGTTGATCTCATGAGCAATTCCCCCCACCAATTGACCTAGACTTGCCAAGCGTTCCGCTTCTAGAAGTTGAGCCTGTGTATCTTGCAATTCATGGTAGGAATCATTGATTTGTTTGTGAGCCTGTTCTAAGTTTTTAAGTTCTCTTGCCAGTGCAATTCGGGATACATATGTCAACCATCCCTGAAAACTAGTTACAAAACCTAAAACTACTATAAAAATAAAGATATTCATAATTGCAAAAAAAGTTTCGTAAGACGAGACACTTTCTGGAACTGTCCAAAATTTATGACTGAGTAACCATAGACCTAAATAAGTAAATAGTATGAGTAAAGAGCCTATAACGCGAGCACGCCATGTGAAAAGTGCCAGAGGGAATATTCCTAAAAAAAGTAAAATGTAGTAGTGGAATAAAGCATCCCATCCCAAAGAATAGGTCGCTATATAGGAATGACCTACAACCTCCAATACACAAAGAAAAATGACTAGAGAAAGATTTCCAGAAGTAACTAATACCAAGCGTACTATAAGAAATGTAAGTACGCTAAAAATATTAAGTAAAGAAAGTGTAAAAAGTTCTGTATAATAGAAGAGAAAAATAAAGAAAAGATGAGCAATTCCCCCTGAAAAAACAGCATAACTGAGAACAGCATGACTTGAGCGATCCTCTTCTGACACATGAACAGGGCATTTCGTCAACCATAAATGAAAAGAAATAAATTTTGATTTGAGAATGCTTAAGTCCAGAAGTTTTCCCTTCCTATTACAGAAATTTTAATTTCATTGGATATTTTTAGTCAAGATTTTTTATAATTAAATTTTCAAGATATTATATATAGTAAATATATACATAAGAGTAAAGGAAATAGTTAGATTATATAAGTAGTTAAACTATAAATTTTGAGAACATCGTTTTTAGCTCAGACCCTAGTTTTCAAAGACCCTTTTTTGAAAGGGTCTTTTTCATACAATTTAGTCTTTGTATCTTTCCATCATAAGAGCACCAGCTACACCACCATGAGCACAGGCAGTTAGTAATACTCTGTTTGTGGATGGATTCAATTTAAAATCCATCACTCCATTGGCTACCAATCGAATCCCCGTAGCACCAAAAGGGTGTCCAATTGCGATTGATCCGCCATACATGTTGATTTTTTTCTCGTCAAATTTTTTCTCCCAATCCAGACCGGTTTGGATTTTAATTTCTTCGAGAGCAGCTACTGCAGTTGCGGCAAAGGCTTCGTGTATTTCAATTTGGTCTATATCTTCAATCTTGTATCCCATATCTTTGAGTAGTGCCAAAGATGCATCTGCCTGCGCAATTCCCATTATATTGGGATCAACCCCTTTCATATTCCAGCCTGTAAGTAATGCATCAATTTTTAGACCCAGTTTTTTTGCCTTCTCTACCGAGCAAATGATCACGCCTGCCGCACCATCAGAACGGGGACTTGCATTGAAAATACTCAATGTAGGTCCATGACTTTTTTTGAGATATTTGCCATACGTGTCTTTGAATTGGGTAAATTTCATGTAAGGATTTTCAAACAAAAGCATTGCCTTTGCCATTCTACCTGGATTTTCTACAATTCCCTTTCTTAGTAGTACAGCCTCATCTGCTTCCATATCTTTTCCCTCATCATCCTTGATGGGAACGAGGTACTCCTTATAGAGTCCACCAGTTGTAGCTTCGTAGGCTCTCTTAAAACTTTCATAGGCGAGCTTGTCAGTCGTCTCTCTTTTTAGTTCATAGTTTTGAGCTAGTATTTCAGCAGTAACCTGCATTCCATAGCTTGTTTCTCCATCGCCCAGACCATCTTCAAGTGTATCACGAATTTCTACACCTTCGGGTAAATTGTCGGGGAGAAGGGCTTTAAGTTTATCTAAGGAAGCTGTCTTTTTATTTAAGCGTGCATTTTTTACAATGATGGGCATAGCAGTTTGGGACTCTTCTCCAATAGTGATATAGAGAGAACCCTCGCCGAGTGCAATACGCCTTGCCGCTTCTACAACCGCTTCCATTCCAGATACACAGTTATTGGATACAGTCAGAGCAGGGATTTCATTGGGAAGACCTGCTAAATTCATAACAACTCTCGCAGAGTTGGGGGCGTTGGCAAAACCTTCTCCCACAATCACTCCATCAATTTCGGAATGGGGAATTTTTGTATGGGCGAGTAGGTCATCCATGACGATCTTTCCGAGATGGTGAGCGGCATAAGGAGATAGGGATTTACCAAACTGTGCAAAAGGGGTTCTGCGGGGTGAACAGATGGCTATAGGTTGATTTAATTTCATAGTTATTCCTTCCGGGAATATGCTTCCCTAAGTTTAGAAGAAATCTCTAAGTTATTTTAGGCAAGAAAATTATAAATGAACTGGAGTTTGGAGGGAGAATCACCAAACTCCAATTCAATTTTTTTTAAATGGCAGCAGTTCCCCTTTCCCCTGTTCGAATACGGATAACTTCTTCGATGGGAAGAATAAATATTTTTCCATCTCCAATTTGACCCTGACCATTTCGTGCCGCTTTGAGAATTGCATCCACTGTTGGTTTTACAAACTCATCATTGACCGCAATTTCCAGTCTCACTTTGGGAAGGAGTGTTACAGCGTATTCATGCCCCCTGTATACCACACTCTTTCCTTTTTGCTGACCGTATCCTTCAACACTGCTAACTGTGAGTCTATAAATTTCATGCTTTTGTAATTCTTCTTTCACTTCTTCTAATTTGGTTGGCTGAATAATTGCTACAATTAATTTCATATCATCTCCTATTTATTAAAGATACAAACTGTATCCTCTTTCTCCATGGATCTCTTCGTCCAAACCATTGATTTCCTTTGTTTCCTCAATTCTCATTCCAATTGTTTTTTCTACAATAAAGGCTAAGAAAAATGAAACTACAAAAGAATACCCTGCGGTAGCAAATACGGATATAAATTGCACATAGATTTGATTTCCACGGGTCATTCCTTCAGCTAGTTCGAGTGCAAATACACCTGTGAGAATTGCACCAAATGCACCACCCGCCCCATGTATACCGAATGCATCTAAAGTATCGTCATACTTTAAAACTCCTTTGAGTAAGATTGCTAGGTAGCAGAGAGGAGATACCAAAAGCCCCATAATAATCGCTTCTTTTGGTCCCACAAATCCCGACGCAGGAGTGATCACCACAAGCCCCGCAACTATTCCGGATGCTGCTCCCAGAGCGGTTGCTTTTTTGGTGTGAAGATATTCTATGACAAGCCAGGAGAGTCCTGCTGCAGCAGGTGCAACTAGTGTTACCACAAAAGCCCTAGCAGCCAATCCATCAATAGCCAATCCCGAACCCGCATTGAATCCAAACCATCCAAACCAAAGTAAACCCGAACCCAGTAAGGTATAGGTCATATTATTTGGATTGGTCATTGTATTGGTATCTCCTTTTCGTTTGCCAATCACCACAGCACAGGCAACTCCAGCAATACCCGATATTAAATGTACTACGGTTCCACCCGCAAAATCCAAAGCACCCATTTTAAAGAGCCAACCATCTCCAGACCACACCCAATGTGCTACAGGATCGTAGACAAATGTAGCCCATAGTAAAATAAAAACGGAGTATCCCGAAAGTTTAATCCTCTCTGCCACAGCCCCTGAAATCAGAGCGGGTGTGATGAGTGCAAACATTCCCTGGAAAAGAAAATGAACATATTTTGGTATGGTTCCTTCCAGAGTATCCATTGTGATACCATCTAAAAACAACCAGCTAAAATCTCCATAGTACGGGTTGGATCCTGAAAAAGCAAAGCTGTAACCAAATATAGTCCATTGGAGGGTAAGGAGAATGATTGCCAAAAAACTATGCATCATTGTAGAGAGAACATTCTTTACTCTAACGATACCCCCATAGAAAAGTGCGAGACCCGGAATCATAAAAAAAACAAGTGCAGAAGAGACTATCATCCATGCAGTATCAGCTTTGTCCAGTGTGGGTACTGATGGAGGCGAATCTATAGTTGTGGGGGTAGCTTCCTGGGAAAATAGAAGTGTGGGAATTATCAGGAAGAAAAATGGGATAATTTGTAAAAATTTCTTCTTTAACATATCATCTCTCTTTAAATTAAATTTTAGAATTGCTGTTTATAAAGCAAAGAGCAATTCTAGAAAAATCTTATGCAATAACCGTGCCAAGATTATTTAATTATTCAGGATTGGTGTGGATCTCAGAAAAATTAGAATTTTTTTGAAAGAGTAATATCTCATAAGGGGAGTATTTAGTGAGTTTTAGTTGAGATTTTCTAAAATTTTCGTTCCAAACAATTGAATTAAAAAAAAATGAATGAGGAACAACCATACGTTATAAAACTCTACAGAATGCTTAGATGGGATTCATGCCCATTGCCATAGTACAAATGATAACAATTTATCTATAGTGTCCAAAATGATTTAATTTGTTCATAACGCTTAACTCGTAAGCATTTAAGCGGGGATTTCTTCTTCAGCCTCTTCTTCTGAGTCCAAATCTTCTTCTATGTCTTCCTGAGATTCAGAAGCTCGATCGATTGCCACTTCTCTTTTTCTATAGAGATACACAGCAAGTAGGGAGATTATATTGATAAATACGAAAAAGAAAAGGGCTTCGTGGTAAAATCCATAGAGAGTTATATTGGAAGCAAATAAAAAGGATGTTGAGCCGGCGACTAAGGCAGTGGTTTGACCACTCAGTTTTGTAGCTATATGGGAACTGCCTATATTTCCTGAAAGGTAGTCCTGAAGAAGAGGAGCCCCATAGAAAAAAATAAGAGGAATAAAACAGGAGTTAAAGAAATAGGTTGAGAATTCATTGGAATAGGTGGAAAGCCCAAACACTGTAGACAACAAACTCCATAAAAACGAAATTACTACAGAGATGCCAAAGGCTACCATACCCGATTGCAGATCACCCTCTGTTTCAAAATTAGATAAAACTTGGGGCGGTAAGATTCTTTGAAAATCCACCAGTTCATCCCTTTCGAATGTATCACGATTGCTTTGGAAGAGAAGAATATAGTAGTAGCCCAGCAAACTCAAGAAAAGGAGCCCGATTGCAAAAAAGAGTAAAAAAAGTATAAATTCCATATCAATGCCTGAAGTGTCTCATTCCAGTAAATACCATTATAAGTCCATGTTCGTCGGCTGCTCGTATGACTTCTACATCTCGAATAGAACCTCCGGGTTGTATGATTGCTTTGGCACCTACCTTAGCAATTGCATCCACACCGTCCCTAAAGGGAAAAAATGCATCGCTTCCCACATAGGAACCTACCACTGAAAGATTAGATTTTTGTGCTTTCAGTGCTCCCAGCTCTACCGAGTCCACCCTAGACATTTGTCCTGCTCCAATTCCTAGTGTAGAATGGAGATCTGTATAGACAATTGCATTGGATTTGATAAATTTCACACAGTTCCAGGCAAACATAAGACCCTTAATATCTTCATCGGTAGGTTTTTTCGCACTCACAACTTTTAAATCTTTTTCTGTGATTATCTCATAATCCCTATCCTGCAGAAGCATTCCATGGTGGATGGGTCTATAGTCCATTTCACCGAGGGTCTCTTTGAAATTACCCAATTCAATGATCCGAATGTTTGGTTTTTTAGAAAATAAATCCAATGCTTCGGGGGTGAATACTTCAGCGATGACTCCCTCTACAAATATTTCCAGGATCATTTTGGCAAGTGCCCCATCTACCAGACCACTCACCCCAATGATACCCCCAAATGCAGAGACGGGATCAGTTCTCCGTGCCAGTTCAAAAGCCTCTCCTGTAGTACGTCCAAAGGCAATTCCGCAGGGATTTAGATGTTTAATGATGGAGACAGTGTTTTTGGGAAGGAGGGCGGCAATGTGGAATGCCGCATCAAAATCCAACATATTGTTAAAGGAAAGTTCTTTTCCTTGGAGGGGCTTGAGTTCATTTTTCAGATTTAATGGCTCATAAAACGCTGCATTTTGGTGTGGATTTTCCCCATATCTGAGACTTTGTTTCTTTTTAAAACCCATAGTTAAAATATCTGGAAATTTAATTCCTTCTTTTTGGTTAAAATACCCAGAGATCATGGAATCATAGAGAGCAGTGGTTGAAAATACCTTTTGGGCTAAATGATAGGAGGTTTCTCTGGATACTTTACCCCCATTCGCCTCCATTTCCTTTTCCAGAATGCTATAATCTGCAATGTCTGTAACCACAACGGTGTGTTTGTAGTTTTTTGCCCCGGATCGCAACATGGTGGGTCCCCCGATGTCTATGTTTTCTATAGCTTCTTCGAGGGAGATATTTGGTTTTCGAATGGTTTCTGTGAAAGGATAAAGGTTTACAATCACCAAATCAATGGAGAGAATTTGGTTGTCATCTATGTCTTTTTTTTGTGCTGGACGGTCCGGATCCGCTAATAGCCCCGCATGAACTTTGGGGTGAAGGGTTTTGACCCTGCCCTCTAACATCTCTGGATACCCCGTAAAATCATCTATGGCAATGGCGGGGATTGAGTTTCTTTGGAGTTCTTTGAGTGTTCCCCCTGTAGAAATGAGTTCCACCCCTTTTTTGGTGAGAAAGGTTGCTATTTGGACTAAATTGGTTTTGTCGCTTACGGAAAGCAATGCACGTTTTATCTGTATCATAGTTTACTCTTGTATTTGGATTTGTCTGCCATTGATAATGATTCTGTCTTCTATAAAATACTGCACGGTTTTGGGTAGAATTTTATGTTCTTCCTTTTGCACTTTTGCAGTCAATTCTGTTAGGTTCATATCTGCTTTGATTTTTATCACGGATTGGAGAATTATTTTTCCCCCATCGAGAGAGGAATCCACAAAGTGGGTGGTACATCCCGTAACTTTTACCCCATATTCCCAAGCCTGTTGGATCCCACCCAGTCCCTTAAAAGAGGGAAGCAGGGAAGGATGGATATTGATGATCTTATTTTCATATTTATTTACGATGAAATCGGGGAGAATTTTCATGTACCCCGCAGTGACAACCAGATCGGGGGTATACATTGTTAATTTTTCATCCAGGGCATTGTTTAACTCATCTCTTGCCCCTTTTTCAAAGGTAAGGGCTACAGGTTCAATCCCAAAGCTAAGAGCAACCAAAAGAGCATTGGAAGTAGGATTGTCTGAAATAAGGGCTACGATTTCTGCATTGATCTTTTTTTTCCTGATAAATTCCCGAATGGCAACAAAATTTGTACCTATCCCAGAAGCCAATACAACGATTTTCTTTTTCATACCTTTAGATCCGTACCTTTTTCACTTGCATGATTTCTCTTTCCTTTTTACATTATTTTGAAGATACATTTAAGCACCTTTTTAATTTTGTCGAATGGAATTTCTAGGAGTACCCAATGTCGTTATCAAGAAGAACAAACACAGGTTCTACATCAGGATATGATGCCTACAAATCAAATGAAATAACAACCGTAAGTCAGGGCAAACTGATTGTAATGCTCTATGAGGGGGCAATACGCTTTTTATCGATTGCCAGAGACAACGTGGAGAATCCCAGAAAATTCGATACCGTAAATGCGAATATTCTCAAAACCCAAGAAATTATTTCTGAACTGATGTCATCTTTAGATATGAATAAGGGGGGAAAGATTGCTGATGACTTACTTTCTCTCTATGTTTATTTTAAAAAAAGGCTCCTAGAAGCCAATATGAAAAAAGACAAAGATATACTAAACGAATTGATAAAGCATTTCAATGATCTAAAAACTGCTTGGGAAGAAATTGAGAGAACAGCCACCACAGCAACACCTCAAGAGTCACTTCCAAAATTTGGTGGCGGTCTTTCCATCTCGGGATAATTTCTATTTTTATTTTCTTTCTCTTCTTGGGGTCGGGTCAACTAATAATCTTGGCTTGCCCCTATTTCTTGTGGTAAATGTATGACAGATCATCGTAAAAAAAAAATTTTAACCATATTAAAACAGAGCTTAGATAAATCTTTATCGAAGATTCAGTCTTTGCACTTTACAAAGGGATTTCAAGAATTAGATAGAGCTGTTCGTATCACGAAAATTTTATCAAAGATAGAAGCAAAATACCCTTCCATACAATCCGGTGAATTACATACCTTATCTGAAGAATGTTTGGTAATTCATAAGAATATAGATATAATTCTCCAATCAATCCAGAAAGAAGTGAATTTTGAATTAAACACAATAGAAATTCAAAGGAAACTCCAGAGGTTCAAATCGGATGGAACTATCCTATGAACAAAGACTTCGATGATGCACTTCTTTTTTTTTCACTCCCCGTAACCTTTGAAAAAGAAGATCTAAAAAAAAGATACCGTGAGCTTGCGCTGAAGTACCATCCTGATAGGGGGGAGTACACCTCTGATGTACTCTTTGTCCAGCTCATGCAATACCATTCATTTTTAGAATCCTATCTGAATAAAAAAGAGTATAGCCAAGAAAGTCTCTCTACAGTATCCCCTAAACCCAATCGGGAAGAGTACAACCACTACAAAGACTTGAAGTACAGAGAAAACGAAGCTGTACTACATTACTTTAACTCCAGAAAAAATCTAAAAGCGGTGGAATTAGATGAACGAAAGAACAAAGAACTTGCAGAATTAAAAGGAAAGCTTGAAAAAATCAAACAGGAATATGAAGATTTTATCAGGACATATCCTACCTCAATTTGGAATCAGGACATAATAGATTGTATTGAAAACCTAAAAGTGTGGTTCAAATAAAATTCAATCATTTGAAAAGAGTAGGTATTGGATTTTATAACCATCTTTAGCCTTTAGGATAACAAAGTAATCCCACCCTGTCACTAATTTACCCCTGCCAGTAAGTTTCCATGTGACTCTAGCAAAGCTAACATCCTTACCTATATCAATGGTTTTAGATGTGGGGATTTCTGTAAGTAGTTCAGTTGCTTGTAACTGAGAAATTTTTTGACCCTCAACAAAATTTTCCACATTATCAGAAAGAATCCATCCGTTTTTATCTTTAAATTGTATTACAGCATTTGGGTGAAAAAGTTTTTTATAGACAACCATATCCCCCTTAGACCAGCTTCTGAAGTACAAATCTATAAAGCCCTCCAAATCCTTCCTCTCATCCCCTGCTATTTGGAAAGGGGAGAAGAGTATGAAAATAAAAACTAGAAAAGTATATATTGGCATATAAATTGCATGGATTTAAGAGAAGTAACCATCTTGTCCATGAAACTTAGATTTTAGAAGAGAAATCAACTGAATTTTTCTTTGAGGAATATACAGCCTTAGGAAAAAGGTGAAAGAATATAAAGAATTAGCTCTCTTTTACGGGGGGAAAAACCAAAAGGGGAGCAAAATGTTCTTAGTAGAGGGAAGTTTTTATGTTTTCAATGTTCCTTCACTAGGAATAGGATGTAAATTTGCAGGGTATTTGGGAGTTCTTACTTTGTTATGATGCCCAATAGCGATGCAAGTTGTTTAAAAACTAAATAGTAAGGAAAAAATATGAGAAACAACCCAAGACAGGAAGCAATTGCTAAAATCTCGGACTACCTACCCGAGGAATCTTCATACAATCCACTCGAAACACCCGTACACGAATTGTTCGGTAGTAAAGTATTCAATGATCGAGTCATGCAAGACAGACTTCCTAAATCAGTATACAAATCTCTAAAAAAAACTATCAATGAGGGAAACCCCTTAGATCCAGAAATTGCCGATATCGTTGCAAATGCAATGAAAGACTGGGCAATTGAAAATGGTGTAACCCATTACACCCATTGGTTTCATCCCTTAACCGGTCTCACTGCAGAAAAACACGACTCGTTTATCAACCCCACAGGAACTGGTTCTGTCGTACTTGAATTCAATGGAAAAGAACTGATCAAAGGGGAACCCGATGCATCTTCCTTTCCTTCTGGTGGAATTAGAGCAACCTTTGAAGCACGGGGATACACAGCATGGGATGTAACTTCCCCAGCATTTATCAGAGGAACTACTTTAGTAATACCTACTGCGTTTCTCTCATACACAGGAGAAGCACTCGATAAAAAAACTCCACTCTTACGGTCTATGGATGCACTTTCTCATCATGCACTCCGTATACTCAAATTATTTGGTAACAAAGCAGCAACTCGTGTTACAACCACAGTTGGACCAGAGCAGGAATACTTTTTAATTGATAAGAATTTTTATAATCTCCGTCCCGACCTTATTGCCGTGGGTAGAACTGTATATGGTGCCAGACCTCCCAAAGGGCAGGAATCGGAAGACCATTACTTTGGATCAATCAAAGATAGAATCCTAGAATTTATGGAAGATGTAGATGCAGAGCTCTGGGCATTAGGTGTAAATGCAAAGACCCGCCACAATGAAGTAGCTCCTTCTCAGTATGAAATTGCTCCTATCTTCACCACAACTAACGTAGCTATGGACCACAACCAATTGGTGATGGACACTCTTAAAAAAATAGCGAGTAAGCATGGACTCGCATGTCTACTCCATGAAAAACCTTTCAGTGGAGTGAATGGCAGTGGTAAACACAACAACTGGTCAATGAGCTCTAACGACGGTCAAAATCTTTTGGAACCGGGCAGTGATACTCATGAAAATGCTCAGTTTTTAGTCTTCTTAGTGGCCACCATCAAAGCAGTAGATAAGTATTCCGATCTTTTGCGAGTGGCTATTTCAACCCCTGGAAACGACCATAGATTGGGTGCCAATGAAGCTCCTCCCGCAATCATCTCCATCTTTTTGGGAGACCAGCTCAATGACATCATCGAACAGATTGAAAAAGGCGAAGCAACTTCCTCTAAAAATGGAACTTTTATGGAAATTGGAGTTTCTACACTTCCTGATCTTCCTAAAGACACGACTGATCGTAACAGAACATCACCGTTTGCATTCACTGGAAACAAATTTGAATTTAGAGCAGTTCCATCTTCTCTCTCTTTGGGAGATCCCAACTGTTTCCTGAACACAATGGTAGCAGAAGCCCTGGATGACATTGCTACTGAACTCGAAGCAGAAGTAAAAAAAGGAACAGATTTCTTAAAAGCAGTCCAAAAAATTCTCACTGAAACCATTAAAAAGCATAAGAGAATCATATTCAATGGTGACAACTACTCTGAAGATTGGAGAAAAGAAGCAGAAAAACGGGGTTTGTACAATTTTAAAACCCTAGTAGATGCTATGCCCTCTTTGATCACAGAAAAAAACTTCAAACTCTTTGATAAATACAAAGTTCTTTCCAAAAGAGAGTTAGAAGCTAGATATGTAATACAACTAGAAGGGTACAACAAAACCATAAACCAGGAAGGACA
>CAMCZP010000075.1 GCA_945887855.1 Leptospira interrogans serovar Manilae
GACAAAGAGTTGAGATTGCCAAAGGAAGAACTAATAGAAAAAATAAATATCAGAGATATTAAAGAGCCTTTTATATATGATATTTCTAAGTATTTTAATAAAACAGAAAGTAAATATGAATACGATGGATTCAATATGTATATCATTGCACTCAGAGCAAGGCTTCTCGCAGTACAAGGAAAAGCCTGTATTGCAGAAATTGAAATTAGAGAATAATTTAAATGGATGTAGTAAGAGCTCCTTTACCCAAAGAGTTTGATAAGATATCTGAATTTATTAAAGAACTATTTTTTGAATCTATAGCAAATTTGTATGACAATATGGGAAGGGAAGTTTTTTTAGAGTACATTCATCCTATTGCTTTACAGGAAAGATTTGAAGAAGTCCAAAGATTTTCTCAGTATGTAGTTCTTCGACAGGAGGTCTTATTGGGATGGATGGAAGTTCGAGATGATTCTCATATTTCTATGTTATTTGTTCACAAAGACTACCAAAGGAAAGGGATTGGAAAGAATTTGATTCAAATTGCAATTGACAATGCAATACATACTAATAACCAAGCACTCACTTTAAATTCTTCTCCCAATTCCATAGAGGCATATTTAACATTAGGATTTACTTTACTGAGTGATTTGAGTATGATCAATGGTGTGAAGTTTTATGAAATGAAGAAAGATTTATAGAAATTCTTCTTATCTCCTTTAATTGGAGAAAGAAGAATTTCTACTTTGTTAATTTATTTAGACTCTATTCTGATGGTGAAGTCCCCACTGTTTATTGTTTTCTGAGTTCCACTGCCATCAGTGTATTGAATATCAAAATTTAAAATAAAATTTTGAGCTGCACTTGCACTACTTATTTTTAAATTTAGTGTTTGTCCATTTATAGAGACACTTCCTGTATAGTTGGTAAACAGAGGAATATAGGTATTGTTCCACTGAGAGTTACCAATGCTCTTAGTTATAGAATTGTACTTTAGATTCCAGTTTACCATTGTAGCTCCAGCTGAATTGGCAATACATTTGATAGGGATGGTATCTCCAATGTAATAAATAAAATTTGGAGATGTTGATTGTGGATATTCACAGGACAGAGAAAGGGCAACCGGGCTTAAAGTAATCGGTATAGTCAAGACCTGGCTATCTCCTGAGAGTGTTGTATAACTTACTTGCATAGAGTATGTTTTATCAACATCTTGTGGAGTTCCTGTAATCGTTAAACTTGTTGGAGAATTTACAGCTGTAAGTCCTTTGGGTAAATTTGTGTATGTCCAGTTTGTTGCATTGAATTGGATTTTTTGGTTGTTGTCTCCAGTGTAATATGCTGTTTCGCATTTTACTGTGGGGATAGAGGCAAACTGTGTGATTTGGATGCTAGTCTTTGTATCTGCTCCAATTTTACAAACGGGAGCTCCGGGGCTTTTGATGATTTTGAAAGTTTGTTTGAGAGTATTACCACCATTTCCATTTGCAGTGACGTCAATTGTGATTGTATTGTCAATTGTAGTTGCAGGAATCCCTGTTATTGTGCCCGAGTTGGAAATTGTTATGGAATTGTTTGTGGGGAAAGTGCTAATTGAAAATGAATTTGTAGCTCTTATATCACTTATCTGTAGATTCAAATTTTCTCCCTCTATAAAACGATAGATCCCAAAGGGAAGGGTAAATGTGGGAGTTTCAACAAATGTAATTGTAAGACTAGTTCTTCCTCCCAGCTTATCAGTTGCATTGATTGAGTAGGAACAACTGCTACAGGTACCCGGTGTAGCACCGGAAATCTCGCGGGTGCTGGCATTGAATGTAACACCTGGTGGCAATGATCCACTTCCACTGATTGTGCTAACACCTGTGGTTTGAAGTTTGATATACAAACTTCCTTTGTTAAACTTACAGGATGTGCCGGTACAGTTGTTATTTGATACAATATTGATTGTAGCTTTAGGAACTAGCTCTATGCTAATTGGAGTTGTTGTATCTCCCCCTTTTCCGGAAGCTACGATTTTGAAATCAAACTTTCTAGCTTCTGTGTAAGCTGCAATAATAGTAGTTGTAGGCTCCCAAGTGATCTCTCCTGTTGTGGAATTGAGTGACATTCCAGCCGGAAAAACAGGTTCTGATGCACCAGACTTCAAAGTAAAAATAGATGCATCTTTGTAGTTAGGAATGAGAGAAAACTTATCAAAAATAGAATACGTAAAAGATGCTTGGGTATAGGTTACTGTGGGTGGAGAAAATTTTTCTTGTGAAGGTGGGGCTGTAGGACCGAAGGTTGGTTTGTCCTGTACCACAATTTGGGCTGCAATCTCAGCAATTGAGGATGCAGGGATTCCCAATTCAGCAGCTTTGTCGATTAGAAAGGAGTTAACTCCTGCTGAAACTTGAGTAGAAAGGGAATTTCCTTCAGACAATGGTTTTCCAGTTCCACCATTTTCTACTTTATCCTTAGGTAAGAGAAGTGGTTTACCACTTTCTGAAACACTGCTTCCTGTTCCAGATGAAAGATACTCCGAAACAACTGATACAACTTCTTCATAGGTTTCTGGTTTTTCAGGGATTGCAAGCTTATGCAAACCACCTATCATGATAATAAACTTTAGTGTTTCGGGATTAGATGGGTTTGTAAAATCAACTTTAATTGAGGTAAGTTCGGGAGTTGCCAACTCTATCGAGGATGCTCTTGCTTCTTTTGATAAACCTCTAGAAAGTCCAAATTGAGAAACTATTTGCCGATTGGCAGTTTTTAAATATTCACCTGTTTTTGATGGATCGGAGTTGCCCAATGCAAGTCTCTCCAGTCTTCTGATAGCCATTCTATTGAATGGAGTTGAGACAACACTGAACTCAGAACGTTTTGTAGTGGATGGCTCCGGGAGAACAAGAATTTGAAATTTATCCTGGCCTGACCATGTAATCTCACGTTGTTGGTCTACTGCAAAAAAGCGACTTGTTCCATCTTCTTTTGGATAGGCCATTAGGCAGACGGAACCACCAGATTCAGAAAATCTCTTATAATTTATGCTAAATTCTCCTTTGCCGCTAGTAACTGTATCACCATTACCACTGGACAATGGAGCGCATTTTCCATCTGTTCCCAATGCAACTGCTTTTACATTTGCATTATATATTCCATAGAATGTTCCGTCTATGGTTGCTGTCTGACGAGCACCTAAAAGGCCTAAAGACAAAAGTGCTTCCACTCCTGCATCACCCATTCTTGAACATGAGATGGATGTAAGAAGAAGAATTGCTTGGAGTAATATTTTCATATATTTTTTTACCTCTAATTTACTATAAACCGTTTTTAATTGGAACTTTTTAGAACCAATCTTAGTTGGAGTATAAATTCCAAAAAATGAAAAAGGCTCACTTTTTAGAACTATACTTTCTCTTACTAAAATAATCGGAACAAATGCTCTCACTCACAACCAAATTGCTCAATTGTAAAAACTTATTATAAATAGGGGAGAGAAGAGTGTAATACGAGATGTAACCTAAAACTCTCATCATTTTTATGCACTATTTATGATCGAGCAGCTATTTAAGAATTAAAGAAAAATAAATTATTGAAATTTCCTTTTCTTAGTTAAAAAGGAAATTTAGTTTTACGTTTCCAGAACTCTTCTATGATTACTATAGTACATGTTTATATCAATTTTGTCAATAGAATTACAAAATTATTGAAAGTATATATTTTTATAATGATTACAAGTATCTATTCTACAGTGACAGCTTTGGCGAGGTTTCTTGGTTGGTCTGGTTCGCAACCTTTTGAAATTGCTACATAATATGCCAATAACTGGAGTGGAATCACTGATAGTATGGGAACAATGTATTCACTGCACTCAGGTATAGAAAATGAAAAGTTTGAGAGGGACGGAATATGCGTATCACCTTCGGTATAAATAGAAAAGATAATCCCATTTCTAGCTCTAACTTCTTCTAGATTGGATACCATTTTTATATATACCTCATTTTTTGGACAAATACAGATCACAGGAACATCTCTAGATACAAGGGCAATGGGTCCATGCTTAAACTCTCCACCAGCATAGCCTGAGGCGTGTGCATATGAGATCTCTTTTAATTTCAAGGCTCCCTCAAGTGCGGTGGGGTGCTCAAAGGATCTTCCCAAAAATATAAAATCTCGTTTATCCCGCATCTCTACAGCAATTGCTCGAATCTCTGATGCTCTAGCGAGAATAGATTCTATTTGAGCGGGTAACTTCTTAACTTCTTCTAAAATTTCTGCAATTTCTGCATCACTGACAATCCACTTTAGTTTTCCTAAATATAGAGAGTACAACAGAAGATTTACAAGTTCAGCAACATACGCTTTTGTAGATGCTACTCCAATTTCTGTACCAGCAAATAGGTTTACTGCGGATGTGGATTCCCTGGAAATAGAAGAATTCATATTGTTGACAAAGGAGAGGACTTTTAAAAATTTTGCCTTTGCACTGTGGATACTTGCTAATGTGTCAGCTGTTTCTCCGCTTTGGGAAATGGCAACGACGAGCGTGTCACCTTCTAGGATGGGATTTCTGTATCTGAATTCTGATGAAAATTCAACTTCGGTCATAATCTTTGCAAAGCGTTCTATATAAAGCTTTCCTATCATGGCGGCATGGAGAGATGTGCCCGCACTTGTAAAAACAACACGAAAGAGTTTAGCTTGGAAATCGTTACTCAGGGTTAGCTCTGGAAATTGGATGGATCCATCAGGAGAAATCCTATTGTCGATAATTTTTTGGACAACTTGAGTTTGCTCAAAAATTTCTTTGAGCATAAAATGATCATACCCATTTTTTTCATATTGGGTGAGGTCATGATCTACAAGGATCATATTTGGTTTTTTAGCTATACCCTCTTTATCAAATAGCTCAATCCCTTCTTTGGTGATCCAGCCCCATTCTCCATCCCCAATGAAATACTGTTCTTTTACAGAGGCAATAAATGCAGAGCTGTCGCTCACTAAAAACCCTTCACCTTCCGACCGGCCATAGACCAAGGGAGACCCATTTCTACAAAAATAAATTCTATCGGGTCTATTTTCCATGAGCACAAGAAAGGCAAATCTGCCATGAAGGGATTCTACGGACTTACGAATGAGTTCGTAGTCATCTTTGATATCTTTGGACATTACTTTGAGAAGTTGAGGAATGACTTCGGTGTCTGTTTCTGATACAAAGAGAATGTTTTTCTTTTGGAGATCTCTACGTAGCTGGTCAAAATTTTCTATAATACCATTGTGTACAACAGCAATGCTTTGGTTTGTGTCTATATGTGGGTGTGCATTGACAGAGTTTGGCTCCCCATGGGTTGCCCATCGTGTATGGCCAATCCCAATGGTACCTTCAACGGGATGTTCTTTTAATAGCTTTTCAAGGTTTCTGATTTTTCCCTGGTCTTTGCGAACTTGAATTTCACCCTCATCAATGACAGCCACACCAGCAGAGTCGTAACCTCTGTATTCTAAACGGTACAGCCCGAACAAGAGGACAGAGTCCGCAAGTTTAGATCCTACATATCCTACTATTCCACACATCTATAGATCATATTCAAGGAGGGAATCATAGTGGGAAGTAATTTTTCTTTCAGAACAAAGTCCATATGGAATTGAGACCACATTTTCAAGTTTAAAGTATATCGAGTAAGCTTTGTTTGATTTTTTCCATAGTGATAGTTGTAAGCTTTTCTGAAATATCCCTTCTTAAGAGAAAACTATCCCTAACAATTCCATCTTCCGTTCTGGCAGTGACAGATAAAATATCTACATCAAATAAAAAAAGTATCTGTGAGATTTCAAATAGAAGTCCGGGACGATCTTGGGTTTTTATGTCTAAAACTGTCGAATCAATTGAGCTGGGATTGTAAATATGAACTATGGGAGGGTTCTTTGTAGGTTTTAAAAGTGGGAGATCAGGAAATCTCTCAATGTAGTCAATCACCGAATAGTCCTCCCGAAAAAGCCCCAGCAAGTCATCTCTAATGAGTGCTAGTGCATCAGAAGTCAGAGAAATCCCACTTAGACTTTGGATGATGAAAACATCCTTCACCAAACCATCCTCTATTGTCTCAAAAATTGCCTCTTTGATGTCCCATCCATGGGCAAATAGAACTGCTGTAACCCTATAAATAATGCCTTTTTGATTTTCAGGGACAATTAGTTTAAGGATGTATTCAAGTCCTCTTGGTGCATAGCTCAACTCGAATGTATTCATGGATCTAGAGAGTAATTTCATCTGTCATTCTCCTTATAAAGTAAATAACAAAATAACTATCATTCCGGCGGAATAAGTTTGTTATTGCAGTATCGTCAGTTAATACGCTGCAATAAGCGTACCTAGATATTTAATTTGAAGAAAAAGGTGAAAGAAATTTAAAAATCTAATTTGACACCAGCACTCACTGATTTCACATTTTCCATCAGATAGGCTTCAGTTATGAGTTTAAGTTTCCATATATCAATTTCGAAACCCACAAGAGCATAGCTTTGCGAATAATTTCGTTTGGATGATTCAGATAATTTCATATCTAAATTTCCTGCAGCAATGTCAGCGGCAGTTGGGGTAAATGAAGAAGCTACAGAATTTAGGGCAGCTACACTTGGATCGGATGTGAATCGAACAGGACCGGATCTTTGGATAACCAGGCTAGTTTCACTAATGCTTTTTGAAGAACCCAGCCCACCAAAAATAGAAACCATTCTTAAGATTTGAAATCCTGTTCTAAAATCAACTGGAATGGAATATGTTTTGCTAGTATATTCCAGATTTGTTTGTGAATTCCAAGTTCCACTTAATTTGCTCAAGGTAAATTTGGTGTTTGTTGACTTTGTATCTTCTAAATCAAAAGAGAAATCTTGCTTCCGAACGGAAACCCCTGCATTTAGACCCAAAAACCGAAATAAAACCCCATCACCTGGTTGGATGATATCAACTCTTGCCCCAAGACCAGCTTGGGAGATAGATAAATTTCCTGTATAAGTAAAAGAATCTGGAATGCTAGCCTTAGAATCCGCAGTGTTGGTGTTTACCTTAAAACCACTGGCATAGAGGTTGATTCTGTGTAGGATGCTTCTATTGGCGATTTCGTCTGCATCTCTTTCGCCCTGCCCCAAGAGCCATCCCAGGTTTACTCCTATCATCGCATTGGGACTGACTCCAACTCCTATATTTGGTAGATCTTTAAACTGGACATCTCTATATTTAACAGTGATAGGGTCTTGTTGGGAACCACTCACAGTCATACCCGCTCCAATTTGGAAGGTGTTTACCGATCCCACACCCTGTAGAGTGGAGACTGAATTTACAGCGGCAGCAGCTTCGTTCATATTGTTTATAATTTTACTTGCATATTGAGAATTCAATTGAGATGTGAGTTCATTGACTTGGGATTTTAAGGACGTGGGTAGATTATTGCATGCAGTACCTGTGCAATTGATGTATGAGCTGGATTCAGAAAACAGTTCAGAATTGAAGAAAAGGAACTGTAAACTCAAATAAAGTAAGAGTGCTATTGTTTTCATTTTTTTCCTATTTATAGTTCGACGTAGTAAAAGTAGATAAATGAATAAAAAAGTTGATTGTTTATATCTAATTCTAAAATAAATGATTATAGCTACCAAAAAAAATTATTTTTGATAAAGAAGATTTACTTCTATTTATCTAGTAAATATATTATTTTTTCTACTTATCCCATCGTACGGAATTTTTAAAAAAGTATTAAAAAAATTAATTTATGACGTTTCTGCAAAAAGTCAGTTTTTGCAAATTTATTCGCAACAATCCTAGACTTTTTTCTGCCTACCGGCGGAAAAAGATAGTAATTGCAGTTGCGTCATTTATAAGCGTAACCATATATTTAAGGAGTTTCTATAATTTTCTTTTTAAATAGAAAATAAATGGGAATTCCAGAAATACTTATTCCAAGGCCCCATATTGTATTTTGCCAAGATTCCAATGTTAAGTAAATGATTAAGATCAGGTTACCCAAAGAAAACAAAACTGGTGGCAAGGGATAAAATGGGATTTTATAGGATGTTTTTATTTGTGACGCTTTCAATTTAAATACCGTGAGAGCTGTAAGGGTTGAAAGTAGAAACACTGCACAGGTAATCATAAAAATTAAAGATTTAATATTCCCAAAGATTAGAAGAAAAGATGCATAAATACCCTGGAATAAGATAGATTTATAAGGAGTTTGGTAGATTGGGTGTAGTTCGGAAAGTCCAGCGAAAAATACTCCATCTTTAGCCATAGCATAGTAAACTCTAGAGGCTCCCATTAGAATTGAAGACAATGATCCGGAGACCATCCAAAGTATAAATATGGTAAAAAAGGGAGCTACCCATTTTCCAAATAAATGGGATGCTGAAATCACTCCAATTCCGTCGTTGCCCTTGAGTTCTGAAATAGGGGCACTGATGAGATACAACAAATTGATAGCCAAATAAATTCCTATTGTAAGGAAGCATGCTAAAAGTATAGAAAGGGGGATATTCCGTTCAGGATCCTTCACTTCTCCTGCTAAATAGGTAATCATATTCCAGCCCAGGTACGAAAAAGTAACAGGAACCATACCCAAAGCTATTCCTTTGGGTGTAACCTCTCCCGTTTGAAAATTGGAATAATCCTTTGTTCCATACAAAAATCCAAGTACAATAAAGAGTAATAATCCACCTATCTTTATAAAAGTTATAAAATTTTGGATTCGAACTGCGTATGTAATTCCCCGGATATTGATATAAGTAAAGAAAGATATCAATAAAAAACCTATGAGTTGAGAGATACCAAAATGAATAGATATAAATCCAAAAGAGTAGGAATAGAAAGGTGTATATTTTAAGGTTGGAAATAACAATAAAAAGTGATCGCTGAATGCAATTGCCAATACAGCTATGTTTGCAGAAAGGTTGGCAAGCAATGCAGACCATCCACTCATAAAAGCAAGAACAGGAGAAAATGCTTCTTTTAAGTAGATATAGTCACCACCCGCTCTCGGGAAGAGAACGGCTGGATAAGAGTAGGTGAGTGCACCTGAGACTGCAAATAGACCTCCCAAAAACCAACACAGCAAAACGCCCAAAGGAGAGGAAATATCATTTAAAAGGTAACCTGTAGTAAAGAAAATCCCTGATCCAATAATGGAAGTAACCATTAGAGATGTGGAATCTAACAAAGAAAGTGTTCGCTTTAAATCCATATTTTTTTTCTATTGTTATTACATTCCTTACGTATGGCTACTCGTATTTTCTGTTCAGTTTTGTTTATTTCCCTTATCATTTTGGGAGGATGTAAGGAAGAGAGGATCACCTCGCCCGGTTCGTATCCCCGTCAAATTATCATACCTCCGTATTCTGATCTCCCAAAAGAATCAGAAAATATTCCAATACCCACCATCTCCCAATCCAATGAAACTTCCATTGTTGCCAAAGACAGAATCCAGCAAACAACATACTTCCTCAGCGGAAAATGGGTAGAAGATCCATCCGATCCCTTGGATGCTTATACAAAGACAAAAGGATATATAGATTTTCGAACAAATTTACAAAAAGATTGGAAGTTGTATACTACGGTTGCCCTGCTACCCTTTCGAGAGTGGTTGGATAAAAATTTTTCTGAACAATACTCGGATACTATCCTGTATCCATTCTCAGGACCGGATATTCCAAATGCCTTTACCATATATCCCAATGCTTCCAAATATATATTAATTGGATTAGAGGCAGGTGGTTTTTTGCCAACCCTAGTTGGTGACAGTGATGAAAAAAAAACCAAAGGGCTTCGGGAACTAAACTCAAGCTTAGATAGTATCTCCAGATTGAATTTTTTCTTAACAAATAAAATGAAAATCAATATCACTGCAGCAGTTTACCAAGGTACTGCACCTGTAATCATTTCTTATATGGGGATTATGGGATATGATGTTTTAGAAATTAAACCTATAACATTTGGATCATCTGGAGAAATTAAATATCTTACAGAAGAAGATATTTCAAAAGATATAAATTTTAAAAAAGGTTTTGTATCTTTGGAAATAAAATTTCGTGATAAGAATAGCAAGACTAAGACTTTGTACTACATAAGTGGAAATGTTTCTAACCAAGGTTTAGAGAAGGATCCTTCTATATTAGAATTTTTAAAAACACTGGGAAGATTTTCTGCAACATTTAAGGCAGCATCTTTTTTATTGCACTATGACCAATTCACTAAGATAAGAGATTTTATCCTGAGCACTACAGATTTAATTGTGATGGATGACACTGGTCCCCGAATTAAAGATTTAAAAAAAGATTTTGATATCAAGGTATTTGGTATTTATACCAGACCAATTGCACTTTGGCCTAATATGTTCCAACAGGACTTAAAAGATCTACACACAGAACAAAAGCCTTTGCCAATACCTTTTAAGTATGGATATGGAACATTAAATAAGACGTATCATTTGATAATTGCTAATAGAAAAAAATAAAGAGTCAAATTTTATTTCCCTTATATAATCTATAGATTAGTTGAGGGAACAAAAGAAAGATTTTTCATTTTTGATATCATTATATTTTCTTCCTCTAGGTTACCTTTCATAACTAAATAATAGATCCCGGAATATTTATCTATATTATCTAAGTTTATTATTTTTACGAAATCTTTTTCAGTGCATAGTAGTACAGTACCACTTTTTAAATCTGAGTAAAGATTTGCCAGATCAGTTTCTGTGTAAGTATAATGATCACGAAAAATTTTTTCTCCTAAAATTGTTCGACAAAAAGGCTTGACTGTGTCACGAAAAGAGTCGGGATTTGCTATACCAGAAAAAAGGTATACATCTCTGTATTTCATTTCATCTAATGATAATGTATGACCCAACATATTTGTAAAAAAGACTGGGGTGTAAGTAAAATGATAAAACTCTAGGTGATTGAATTTCTTTTCAAGGCGATCCCGTAATGCATTGACTTTGTATCGATTGGATTCTTTTACCTTTGTAAAAACTACTGCAGATGCACGTTGTAAGGAATCTTCAGACTCCCTAAGTTTTCCTGATGGAAAGACATGTCCATTTCCTAAGCCTTGCTCAGCATCTATCAATACGAAATCATATCCTCTAAAAAGGCCATGATGCTGAAAACCATCATCTAAAATTATAAACTTTTTAGAATTTGACTTAGAAAATTTGGAGAACGCTTCGAATCTATTTTTTCCAATGACAACTCTCACTTCAGGATGATTGCGCTTTAAGAGAAGTGGTTCATCACCGCAGTTTTCAGGCTTAGATGTTTCCTCAACTTCCATACCGACGCTGGACTTATCACCGCCATACCCTCTGCTGAGTATATAAAGTTCAAAGCCAGTGTATTTTAATGCAAGGTCAACCAAATAAGATGTAAATGGGGTTTTCCCATTTCCACCAACAGAAAGATTTCCTACACTCCAGACGATTGAATTCTCAATTGTCTTAGCAGTAGTTCGCTTTTTATCCCACCAAAATAATAATTTATAGATAAATGTAAAAGGATATAGGATAGACTCTAATAGAAGTAATATCATCCAGTCTAGAATATTAAATCCTATAAATTATTCTAGAATTAATTCAAATTTAGAAACTCTAATTTCCTATTTTTTTAAAAAAAATTCTTGCGGCTTTACTGAATCAGTTCACCTTAAAAACAAAGGTAGGAAAATAAACTATGGACAATCGTCAGTATCTTGAAGGAAAAATATCTCATTTCAATGGAAATAAAACAGTTTATGGTACGCTCAAAGGTGGGACTGTAATTACTTTGCTCTATGAAGGAGTTCATTTGAAAGAAGATGAAATGATGGATGTTGACACAGGTTTGGTATTTAATAGAGGTGAATTTTTATCTTTTGAAAATTCCCACCTCCATGGCACTCATCTACACACAAAAAATCATCATGCCAGAAACCAATACCAATACGTAACTTCAGGTAGAAATCATAAAGAAGAAAAGGGAAATTTACCCCATTTGATCAAATAAACTTAAATTTTTTTATTAAAAAACAAAAAAACTCTTTGATCCGAGAATAGTTTAGAAAAATCTGTAGGAGAATCCTGTCGATAGTTAGATATGGAGATCAGCTTGTGCCCATATTTCCATTTTTTTTTAGCGAGTAGTATTTATCCTCAAACTGGCATAGATTGGGCTAAAGGTACATCTCCGGGTTCGCCAAAAAATATATTTAGGGATAGTTTATGAATATTAGAAAAATAACAAGTCTTTTTATGACTTTTGTTTTTGCGATGATAGTTAGTTTTTCTGTTTTAGTAGCAGAAGATTCTAACCCACCAGCGGAAGGTAAACAAACACAACAAGAAGCTACGGATGAACATTCTACCGCAGCGGATCATGGTGAGCACCATAAAGATGAGCTTGCTCCTTGGTCAGTAATTCCATTTGTACTATTGCTCCTCAGTATTGCAATTTTTCCAGTTGCATCACATAGTTTGGCACATTGGTGGGAACATAACATTAACAAATTATATATTTCTCTCGGATTATCTGCATTGTCACTTGTCGTTTTAATTCCAAAAGGATATTTTCACAATGTTGAACACCAATTGGTTTATGATTATATTCCATTTATTATTCTTCTGACATCTCTGTTCTACATTTCAGGGGCAATTGTACTCAGAGGGGATATTGTTCCTAAGCCGATTAATAATTTGATATTCTTATTAGTAGGTGCTTCCCTAGCTTCTTTTATTGGAACAACAGGAGCTTCTATGCTTTTGATTCGTCCTCTTTTAAAGGCAAATGAGAAAAGAAAAAACAAGGTTCACACTGTAATCTTTTTTATATTTATGGTGTCTAACATTGGTGGTTCTTTGACTCCCCTCGGGGATCCTCCTCTCTTCTTGGGTTACTTAAAAGGAGTTCCTTTTGAATGGACTTTTAAATTAGTTCCTGAAATGGTTTTTGCTATTGCGATTCTTTCAGTAATATATTTTATTTGGGATACAAATTCTTATAAAAGTGAATCTGAGGATGTTAAAGTAGCCAAATCAAATGCTGAGTCTATATCCATAGTAGGGGGCTTGAACTTTTTGTGGCTATTAGGTATTGTGTTTTGTGCGGCATTTTTAAATGCAAAATTTTTACCAAACTTTTTACCTTTCATAAAAGTAGATGACCATGGATCAATTGGACTTTGGGGATTTATTAGAGAAGCGGGAATGATTCTTTTCATTTTACTTTCAAAAGTAACCTCCGATCCTAAGTTAAGAGAAGAGAACAAATTTACCTGGCACCCTATCCAAGAAGTTGCTTATTTATTTGTGGGTATTTTTATAACAATGATTCCAGCTTTAGTTTTATTGGAAGCAAATGGAAAGGCTCTGGGTGTAACTCAGCCTTGGCAATTCTTTTGGGCAACAGGTATATTTTCCTCTGTTCTCGACAATGCACCAACCTATGTTGTTTTCTTGAGCTTAGCTCAGGGATTATTTGAAACCAATGGAGTAGCTGCATCGGTAATTTCTATTGTAAATGAACATTCCGATATTTTAAAAGCAATTGCTGTGGGTGCTGTATTTATGGGAGCAAACACATACATTGGAAATGCTCCTAATTTCATGGTAAAATCAGTTGCTGAAGAAACAGGCGTTCCAATGCCAAGTTTTGGTGGTTATTTAGCTTATTCTATGGGGATTTTAGTTCCAATCTTTATAGTTATAACCTTTATTTTCTTTAAATAAATCTA
>CAMCZP010000076.1 GCA_945887855.1 Leptospira interrogans serovar Manilae
GTAAGAACACATATATCCTGAGAAGTATATATATTCATATTTTTATTTCAGTATATCTATCACGATGCAATTAACTCTTTTGCTAATTTCTCTAAGTCATGTTCAGTATAAGGACGCATATAATGAAATACATAATTTTGCAAGGTAGTTCTTTCTTTTTCAAAAAACTCATCTTTCATGGACTCAAAGTATTGTATCCCATCTAAAAGTTCCTGAGAATTTGAAAAATTTTTCTTAAAAGAATTACAACCCTCCAGGGGATCATCAGAAGCCCACCAACCATCTTGAAATCTTAATAGTGGGATACCCATATATCCTGCATAAAGTGCAGAGGTAGATCCTTTATAGACGACTATGTCTGCATTTTTTAAATCTTCATTTAAAGAAGACTTTTTAGTTACTTCTAATTGGGAATATAGTTTATGATTTCGGATTTCTTTAAACTCGGATTTATCTATTGGGAAAACAGGATGGCAACGAACACTTATAAGGTAATCCATTTCACCAATTGTTTCCATTACTAATTGGAGAAATTTTGGCATTGTATTCAATCCTTCCAATAGTACTAAAACTTTATGGATTTTTTTAGGTCGGTTTGCTTTTTGTTTGATTAGGTATAGATTTGGACCCCTTAAATCATATCCTACTCTAATATTACCATCTTTATAAGAACCACGTCTTATTAATACTTTTTTTGCCTCAGGTCCTGTTACTAAAATCACATCTGGTCTTGGCTTAAAATCCCATTCATCTTTTAATATAGTATATTTCATGTGGCTATCTAGTATCGCACAATGCAAATATCCTATTTGTTTCTTCACTATAGAAGAACTTTCTTTACAGGCGAGATTAATCGCTCTCTCCCACCAATTGTTCTCATAAGTATGAAAAACAAACCTGGGCTTAGATATCTGAATATAGTTTTTACAGCTATATTGGTATGCCTTTGCAATTAAACGATTCCAATAAAATTTTCTAATTTCTCTATTAATTTGTTTATGAATATTCGGCAACTTAGATTTTATTGGTGATTTTATTGTGGGAGAAAAAATTAATTCATTTATTGAATAAATTAAAAATTTAAAATAAAATCTTAATCTCCAATATTTTAATAATGGGGTAATTTTAAAATGATCTTCCAAATTAAATATACTTTTAGTATCGTACAAAGTATCTACTATTCCTAAAATTTCAGTTTTATGCTTATTATCAAAGTAAGCATGTGGTAAGTCTCCAAAATATCTATCGAAAGGAATATCTATTGAATTTATTTTTGGTTTTGTTCCATGAAATGGACAAAAAAAAACTACATCATAATTTCCGTTTTGTTCAGTGCTAAATGTTCTAAATGAAAGAATCAATAACAAAATATTTACTGAAATAAACTCTTTTATATTCAGAAAAACTTGAATGAAGGGAAGAAAAAATAAGTATATTTTTAAAATAAAAGGAATTTTTATCTCACATTCATACTCTTTTATAAAAAAATAAAGTAATTCTATCTGATATTCATTTTCATAAATTATCTCAAATTCATTATTGGGCTGTTCAAAAAATTGGAGAATTTTTGGAAAACTTTGATATATTTTTTGTAGATTGCTCCCATACCACTCGCGAGATGAAATTGGTGTAAACCACCATGAGGAATCTTTAGCAAAATATAAATTGCACTTATAGATAACATTATTATAATCGGCTAATAAATCATTTAATTCAAAATAATGACCTTTTAGTTTTTTCTTTTTGATTATTTTTATTTTTGGTTTTTCTTGACTCCAAAAATTAAACATTATCTGTATCACCTAAATCTATAGCAATATCAAAATTTTTATTTCTAATAACTTGATAAGATAAATTTCTATATAGTATAAAGTTTATCTTTCTAGCAAATTTAAATCCATTCTTTATTAATAACTCCTTTATTTTTGTGTTTTCTTTAGACCAAATTCTGATTCGATTAAAAGGAGATTTATACTTTATCAAAAATAAATATAATATTTCAAGTTCAAGTTCTTCTGTCTCTCCAAAAATATCGCATATGTCAATATTTGAGAAGAAATATTTAGTTCTTATTTTCGCTATTAAATAAACTTTCTTATAATCATCTTTCAAATTTATTGAAAATAATTTATATTGTTCAGATGAAAGTTTGTACCTCCATTTCCACCAGTTTGAATCTTTTTTAATTAAGGTTAAATTTCTTTTATAAGAAATATTCCAAACTGAATTGATAAGCATATCTATCTCTGAATCAGATTTTAATTCTAATAAATTAGAAGTAAAATCTAAATGATATTTAAATTTCTTTTCTAGTATATACTCGCCAATTTTTAGATATTCTAATAAATCACAATTACATCTTGAGAGATAACCATGAACAGAATTTTCATTGGGTATCCCAAAGATAAGAGCATCTTCATTGTATATCGCGCTAAATTCTTTAATAACTTGATTTCCCAATTCTCCAAAGTGCCCTTGCTTTTGAAAATCAGGATGTGTATGTGAATCACCTAATTCTCCTAATCCAGATCCTATCTCTAAATTTTCATTCAAAGGTTTGGCAGTTATACTTAAATGAGCTACAGGATTATTTCCTACAAACCTCAAATAACAAAAACTTTTTCTAAAGGGATTGTCTTTGATTTTCCAATCAAAGTACTTTTCTGTATATAAAGTAGGAAAAGTCCAACTTGTAATATTTAGAAAAGAAAGAAATTTGATAATTTCTGATAGAGATTTATCATATTTTTTATTAATAACATTCATAATAATTTATTAAAAATAAGATGCTTTTAGAGTGTGAATTTTTCGAATGATTCTTCTTGAGATTCTATTAGCTTTTATAATTTGACCTTCTAATGATCCATAAATATCTGGATTAAGTAGTGAAAATCTATTTATAAATTTACTTTTATTTGAGAACTCTCCAGACTGGATGGTATAGATAAAATCATATTTAGATTTTATTTTCCATTTAGAATAAAAAGAATACAATCCATTCGGAAAAGCAAAATGATTTAACTTATTATATTTAATCTTATTCATAAATTTTTCTGATTCATTTATCTCACGAGTAATGAAATGTTCTCCAAAGTAAGTAAATGGTTGATGATAGTAGCCATGATAACCAAATTTTATATAATCATTCTGACCAATGGAATTGAGCTCCTCAATACTAAAAGGACGATGTATAGAATCATTTAATTTTAATTTAGATTCTATTACTTTATTATAGGAAACGCTATAATCTGTATTCCAATATTTTAAATTTAGTTTTGAATAAGGTATTGTATCCCATAAAAAAGGGGAATTAGTTTCGATATTGTATCCAGTTAAAAAAACTATAAAAGGAATTTTTAGTTCATCAGCTATTTCTAAAAAGTAAAAATTATTATAATACCCATCATCAAATGTTAATATACAGTTTCTTTGATTTTCAATAGTTGTTTCAGGTAAACAAAAATTATATCCTTTACTTTTTAGATTATTACATAATTTCTTTATATTTTCAGTGCTAATAAATAATTCTTGGTTTACTAGAGGATTATCTAAACCTTTTTTATATAAACAATGAAAAGTTAAGCATAAATTTAGAGGTAGATGATTCATAAATCACCCTAATTTTTTTTCTAAATACAATTGTTTTTCAGTTACTCTTAAAATACTTAACATTTTATTACTTCCTTAGGCACTTTGATGATTAAAGCATTAGATTCTACAATGTAAAGTAAAATTTAGATTGATAAATTGACAATGCATTTTATAAAGAAAGATTAGTAAAATTTTTTTTTTATAATTACTAAATGTTCTGTTGTATTTCACCTAATTTCATACTTTACACCAGCATAATAAAAGATTTAGTATAGCAAATATCAACCCTTTATTTCATTTCTGTGATAATAACTTTATTAAAAAAATTTTATTTCCATTAAAGTATATTTTGTTTTGGTATAAATGATTTCTGATATTCAGTAAGTGTAGAATATGTAGATTGTTGAATAGTATATAATGGCTCAAATCTTTTTGAAAATTTTGATAATGGCATAAATATTGCAAACCCTAAATCACGAAATCCTTCTGTTGGAATTGTCGCTCTATGAAGCCCTCTAGTATCTTCTAAAATAACCGTTCCTGCTTTTACAATCGATTTTATTCTTTTTGAATAACCTTCTGGATACAATGAGTCAACTTCCTGATCTAAAAAATATGGCTTACCTTCCAATCTTCGATCCTGGATACTTCCTGATACATATTCATGTGGTCCATTTGTTATTTTGCAATCTGAAAGGAAAATAAATGCTTTCAGCAAAAATTCGGGATGATTAGTATCTCTGTGCCAAAAATGATTCATAACTTTATACTTAGCTGGAAAATTTCTTCGCAAATATGCTTCTACTAGGTGTGGTCTCAAGCCCATATAAGATTCAATAATCTTTAATATTTCTTCATTCAACCAAAGGCTATAAAAACATTGTATATCTGAGAGGTAGGTTTTTAAAGTTGAAGGCTTAAATTTATCTAAACAATCATCATAATTTGAAAAATCAGATTGATCAAAAGTAATACCATGTTTCACCAATTCACTTGGTTTGTAGCGAAAATAGTTTTCAATTAAAGGTTTATGAACTTTTTCGTCAATCTTCGATTGGGCTAAACAAGGAGTTTCAAAAAGAAGGTTAATTTCTAGGGCTTCATGATATATTTTTTGAATTTTTTTTAGTGAATCCCCATCAATATAGTTTTCCAGAATTATATATCCATTTTGTTTTAAATGTTCAATTTTTTCTTTAATAGATTCATCTTTAATAAATGAATTTATTTTATATCGATTAAAATATCTGAGAGTATTTTTTAAATTAGATTTAAATATCATTTTTTTCTACTTAAGTTATATTTCAAAAGCAACCTTATGTCTTTTGAGCAACCACCCGCAACCACCAAGAAGGATTTTTTTTATCATCTATTGCATCAAATGGGATGATAGATAGGATTTCCCTAGGAGACAAAAACATTCTTAATGAGGGAAATAGAATATAAATTGGTAATAAGATTCCTATTTTGGAAAGTTTATGATCTAGGAAATTATATATTTTAATAATAAAATTCTTAATGTAACCTCTTTTAATTTCTGGTCCATGATAGGAAATTTTAATGCAATTTAATTCTATCTTTTCCAATAAAATCCTAAATGAATTGTGGTTAAAAAATAGTAGATGAGGTTCATCTTCTTTTTTAAATTTATAATCTTCGTTTGGAACTTCTATAAAAATATATCCACCTTTCTTTAATTTAGATTTTATTTTCTCTAAAAAAATTATTGGGCTATTGGTATGTTCAAGAACATGTGATATAACTACTAAGTCAAAATATTCATTAGGTGCAATATCAATATCATCATAATAATTACTGGCTAATTTTTTTAATTTTTCTAAATTTTCGGTATCAGATTCGATAATACAGTATTCAACATCAGGATATTTTTTTTTAAAAAATTTCATAATGAAACCTAATCCCGGACCAATCTCTAAGATTTTTCTAAATTTTATATTTGGTTGATTTATGGAATTTAAAATATGGTTAGAGCGAATTATATTTATTGCAGAATGAAATGCTATCACAATATTTTGACTAGGTATTCCTCCATGGGCATTTAAAAAATATTCTGAATTATATTTTGATAACTCGATATCACTGAGCATTGGCTCAATAAAAACAAATTCACAATCAGCACATTTCATTAAAATCTTCTCATGAAATATTATAGAACTTCCTCGATATTTATGTATATATGATGTATTTATAGATTTACAAGTTGGACAAAAAATATTACTTTTCATGATCTTTTCTTAATTACCTTTGCAGGAATCCCCGCCGAAATCGAAAATGGAGGTATGTCTTTTGTGACTACAGCTCCTGCAGCAATTACTGATCCTTTTCCTATAGTTACACCTGATAAGATTATAACATTTGCTCCAATCCAAACATCCTCACATATTCTAATATCAGAATATGTGTGACCTTGCTTCCTAATAGGTATCTTTAGTGAATCAAAACGATGATTTGCTGTACGAAATACAACGTTAGGACCAATTAAACAATAGTTATCGATAATTATTTTTCCACCCACTGAAGCATTGATATGAACATTTCGATTAAAAGATACTTCATCAGCAATGATTATATAACCACCATTAGCAGATAAAAAACAATAATCTCCGAATGATGTATTATTTCCAATCTCGATTGAAGAGGGGGTTTCGAAATCTATGTATTTACCAAAAGAGGTATTATCACCTACCTTGCTGAATACACGTCTATATATTTTTTTTCTTAGGAAATATCCAACTCTTCCTGGAAATATATTTACAAACCAAAAAAATAAAAATTTAAGCTCTTCAATGAACATTTTTTTAACTAAAAAGTTTAGATCCAATAAATTAAAAATGTAATATAATTGATATTAATCATAGATTTAATAAATAAAGTCAGTTTAGTTGTTCTTTTGAAAGGAATAAAAATATTAATTACCGTAATATTTAAAGTTATTTTTTTTATATTCTCTTTTCTTCATACTTATTAATGCTTCGACCTTCATTAAAGAAAAGAATATTTGCTATATGTATATTATACAAATATGAATTTAAAAAGATAGACTAAGATCTAAATCTTTACTGAAATATTTTTGTGATAAGTGCATATTAATTTTAGCAACGTCTGGATTTTTATTTAAAAATATAAGAGCATCTTTAATTGTAAATTTTGGATTAACTTTATTAAAATGTGAAAATAATTCCTGAAAAAATTGATAATCTTCTTGATAATCTAACGTGATTCTCAACATAGGATCAAATGTATATTCAGATATTACATAATTTATACTAAAATTTCTATTATTTTCTAGGTAATATTCTAAGTACTCTGTATTAGATGGAACCTTTGCATTATCTAATATACTTTCAATTGTATTAAAACTTATTACTTCCTTGTTAGTCCCCAAAGGCATATTCTTTATAAATGTTACATCACATCCACTTTTTAAATGACTTTCAATAGCAATATCAGTCATTACTTCATCACATAAAATTGCATCACCAGTAATCCTTACAAAATGGGAGAGGTTAAAGAATTTAGCTGCCTCATAAAATCTTGAGGATACATTGTCTAATGAACCTCTGAATATATCAATCCCCTCTCTATGTGCAATTTCCTCTAACCTGTCATCTGAAGGGTCTGTCGAGGTTGCAAGTATTAATTGGTCAATATTTTTACATCTTTTCATTCTATCTATGACAAGTGCAATTGACTCCCTATTATCTATTTTCATGAGTGCTTTATTTGGCAATCGACTGGAACTGCAACGTGCAACTATGATACCTCCTACTTTATTTTTAAAAACGGATGGTATTAATACTTCATTAGCTTGGATATCTTTAATTAACTCTTTATTAATTATATTTAAAGCAGAGTAAGGAATTGAATTGTTTGTATTTTTTTTAAAAATAATATCATCTTCATTTATAATTTTTCCTTTTGCTAAATTGACTTTGGAAACAGCAGTTTTTTTAAACATTTTTCGATATTGCTTCTCTTCTTTAGTCATTTCTTTAACTGGAGATACTAATGGTGCATAACGTTTTACATTTTCCATAAACTTCTTAAAATTTGAACTATCTAGAGCTGAATGATAATCAATCCATTTATCTTCCCGTTTAACAGTAACATGTTTTTCAATAATACAGCTACCGGCTGCTAATGCTAGTAATGGTAAAATATGTGAATCAATATGATCACCTTCTGCATGATCTGAGAAACCTACTTTTACTCCCCATTTACTGTATTTATCAATTAAGTCTTTTACTTCAGAGATCGAATGAGCTTCTAAAGGAGTTGGAAAAGTCTGAACTCCTGTCATAAGTATTACTTTATCTGATAATTTTTTTGAATGAAGAAATTTTATTAAACTATGTATTTCATTTCTGTGAGCCGCACCTACTCCAATCAAAATAGGTTTTCCAACTTGAGCCACCTTAGATATAAAAAATGTATTAAGAAGGTCTTCTGAATGAATTTTAAATCCATCCACTCCTAATTTGATTGCTAAATTTAAACTGAAGTCCCCATATACATCGGATATTATTGATAAACCTTTTTTTCTAGAATATTCTACAGCTTTCATCCATGATTCTTCATCTAATACTAATTTTTTAAATATATTCCAAGCATCCTCACCCTCTATTGCCCGCTCTTCAAGAGAAAAAATTTGAAATTTAATGATAGATGCTCCACCTTCTGAAACAGTGTCTATTAACTGAAAAATTTTTGTAAGATCACCTTCGTGTCCACATGCAATTTCACCTATTACGATTCCGTTTTCTGGAACAATTTGTTCAAATTTTATCATATAAATTTCCTTAATATATAGTAGTTGAAGTTATAAATTTATAGAAAATGACTTTTCAGTTTACTTATCATATTCATTTGTTGTTCATTCAAATTACGAACGAAATCCCCTTTCCCATCAGCTATTCCATATGCTTGGGAGGGATTTAATATATTATCAACTACAATTTCATCTTTACGACCTAGAAGTCCAGTTGATACTATTTTAGTACCGCGAAATTCTCTTCTTCCAAGTTTTTGAGAGATCGCTACTTCAGAGTACCATAAGGATGCAATTAAACCTTCAAAAGAAGAACTTACATCTAATCTATATATATCAATACCATAATTCTCTGCTGTTTCAATTGCATCTTGAAATAAAGTTCCTTTTCCCACATCAAGTATTATTGGACTAGGAGCTAAACTTTTTACCATATCCGATGTAATAACAGGAATACCAGGTGTAGCCCCAATTAATATTTCTGCATCTTTTACTGCATGAAGATTATCTGTTGAACCGATAACTTTAGAAACTGTATAAATAGGTTTTATTAAATTAAGTGCTTCTACTATAACATTTAAATTTTTCTCATTTCTTCTTGTGATACTTACATGTGCACCCCTTTCAACAAGTTTGAGTGCTAACTTACTACCGAGATTCCCACAACCTAATATTGTAACTTTTTTTCCACCTAACCCTGTTATTTTATTATTCGTCAAATGAGTTAGTAATATATCCACAGCATCAACGGATACATCATTTCCTTTATATACCCATATCTTTGAAATATGAATTGATTCCCTCACCCGTCTTTCAACGTTTGAAGGTTCATATTGTCCTCTAGCAGATTCTTTAGATGATATTTTTTTTTCAGCATCAACTAAAATGTAATCAACCTTTCCATCCACCATCTTTGCAATTTCAATTGCTTGTGCTTCTGAATAAACAATGACTCCACCTATAACCATTAAACTTGTATTTCTAATGGGAGTGGAATAATATGTTTCTTGATTATCTTTTGTTGTATTTCCAATGGAAAAACCAGTTTTTTTTTGGGCTTTCAGAGCGATTCGATTAATTTCTTCAATGATTTCAATGATTCGAATCGTATCACTCATAAATTAGAAATCTCCCCATGTAATTGGATGATCTGCTTCTATATTTTTATTTGCTTTTTTTCCAATTACAATATCTAAATACTTTGGTAAAAGTCCTCCCCCAGGTCCTTTGATTGCAATATTATCAACAGAAAAAGCTTCCTCTTTTGAAATATTTTTTGATGCATACAAACTTTTTCTCTGCATATTCAATGTAGTATATTCATTGGGCTCAATCCTCTTAACACCCTCTCCTAAAATTTTAGGTATTTCTCTAGTCATAGAAACTAAACTTGCCATTTCTTTAGGTTCAGAAGATAATATGTGATCCGGTCCCTCCATAGATCGATCCAGTGTAAAATGTCGCTCTATTACATTCGCTCCAAGGGTTATTGCAATTTGTGATACAAATAAACCAATTGTGTGATCTGATAACCCTACAGGAATGTTAAAACATTTTTTTAATGTAGATATTACATTTAAATTCATTTCTTCGGGTGCTGCGGGGTATGATGAATTACAATGAAGTAATATAAGATTGGGATTTCCAGCTTTTACAACTGTTTCTACAGCTTCTTCTATTTGTCCTAGAGTTGACATACCACAAGAAATAATTAGTGGTTTACCAGTTTTAGCTACATACCTAATCAAAGGTAAATTTACAATATCCATTGAAGCAATTTTATAGATATTTACTCCCATTGATTCCAAAAAATCAACACTTTCAATATCAAAAGGAGTAGAAAAAACTTCTATACCTATTTTCTTGGCGTATTCAAATATATCCCTTTGGTCTGAATGGCTCATTTCTAGCCTCTCAAACATATCATACAATGTTTCTTCAATACCTATTATAGTTTCTGCATATTTAACTGATTTAACTTTTTTTGAGATTCTATTAGATGCTTTAAATGTTTGAAATTTTATAGCATCGCAACCTGCTATTTTAGCTTCATCGATAAGTTGTTTGGCTAGTGATACGCTACCATTATGATTTAACCCTGCTTCAGCTATTATGTAAGTTTTATTTCCTAAACCGATGTTTCTTCCATTTACATTAATACTTTTATTAAGATCTACTGTTGGAGTTTGTCGTATTACTTGCGAAAATGAAGATTGTTTGTTGCATAAATCTCCAACGAGATCAAATGCTTTATGAAATATTATTTGGCTATCTGCGTAATTAAATTCTCCACCAGTTCCCATAGAGTACAACTGTTGAAATTTTGAAATATATGCTTGAGTTTTCGCAACTTCTTCTTGGTATCCTTTTACATGAACTGGATAAACAAATGGTTCCACACCTACTTCACTGTTTATTAAGTTTGAGTATTTTGCTAGACCAACCAGTTCTACCTGTTTTGCAACTAATTCTATCAATTTGTTTTTTGGCATTGTATCAATTTCATCACCACGACTAAAAGTAATTTCAGCAACCAGATAGGTTTTATCTTTTGGTGAAATGAAAGGAGATAACTTTTTAGGTTCTGTTATACGATTAAAAAAAACCTTTTCTGAATCATAATATAACCAGTGAATTCCTTCAGGGAGAATAGATTCTTGTTTGTATGCGAGGTATACAGATACTATTCCCCGAAATTGCAATTTAGAGTCATTACCCAACAACTTTGATAATATTGTAATTGGTAAACTTGAGACAATAACATCATCATCTTTTACATCAAGATTCTCACCATTTAAAAAACTTATTTTATTTATTTTATATTGATTAACTGAAAGACCACTTACGGTTCGATCAAAATAAATTTGACCTCCTAATTGAACAATATGATCTTTTATTTTTTCAAAGATACACCCTGTTCCATATTTACCTACAGCATTCCATTGATTATGATAAAAAGGTGTTACAGTTTTTCTAAATTCAATTCTTTTTGGTGCCCAGTCAGGAGTCATTTCCTCTGTAGGAATTCCCCATATTTTTACTGGATATTTTTTATAAAACTTTTCATACAATGTTTTTCCAACTTGTGCTTCCATGTATTCTTTATAACTCTTCGCACGTGCTTTGTCATCTAACTTCAAAGAGTCTAATTCTTTCAATACTTGTTGCTTAAGTTGTTGTGGGTATCTAGAAATACTTTCCCAAGAAAGGGGATAGTCCCAATACTCATTAAATGTATCACCTTGAACATTTTTACACCAAAACTCACCTTTTATAAAGAGTTCACCAAATTCCTTTTCCCAGAATTTTGCTAATTCATTGTCAGGTGTGTGAAAGATATGCGGACCCGTGTCTACTAAAAATTCTCCCCAATTCCATGTTCTACACATACCTCCCACTATAGTTTGCTTTTCAAAAATATCAACGTCCCATCCATTCTCTAGTAATTTCCATGCAGTGACCAATCCAACAGGTCCAGCACCTAAAATAATTGCTTTTTTCTTTATTATCATTTAATAATTTGATTTAGCTCCCAATTTATATTTTAATAACAGATATCAAAGCTTTTTTTATCAAAATACATTTATATAGTTTACTATTATATTTTTATTTATGAGAAATTGATAATTATATAATATTTATAGTTAATAAAATAATATATTATTTAGGCTTTTGTTAATTGATTCTTTCCCAATTGTATGTATCTTTAAATGTACAATTAGAACATACTTTTACTTCATCAAGCTTGTCAGAGAGATGCAAATCTCGAACTTTTTTAAGTTCATTACCCTCCCAGATCTCAGACAAAGTTTCTACTTTATGGATAGGTTCATTAAAAAATTCAGGACTTTTTGCATTTTTTAATAATTCAAAACCTTTAGAATTGTTTTTTATTTTTTTTTCAACTTCATTTGTAAGTTGATTTTGATCAAATGCCTTCTCATCTATATATCCTATGCCATGTCTAGCACCCCAATCATGGCAACACATTCCAATTCGGCCATCAAAAGTAATCATTAATCTCTGAAAAATTTGTTCGCACGGTTTACGTTTTCTTGAAATAAAGATATTACCATCAAAATCTACTAAATAAGGAGTATCATTTGGTAAATTATTAGAAGTAAAATAACCGCTTATTGCATCCCTTTGTTCTAAAGTTAGAGAATTAAAATTTCCTCCCCTTTCGTTGTATTGGGTGATAGTTACTTCATCTACAATATCTCCGAATAATTCATAAAATTGATTCACTTCTTTTCTACTATCTTCTGTCAAAATCATTTGAATTTTCGTTATTGGAAATTTTGCAGACCTTTCCTTTTTTATTTCTGAAAATCGCTTAATTTTTGAATATACTTCTTCAAAATTATTTTCTTTGAAACGACCAGGTCTCATTTTTTCATAGGTCACTTTCGTTCCACCATCAAAGGAATAAATCATTACATCTAATCCTGAATCTATTATTTCATTTGCTTTTTCATCAGTTAAAGTGACGGCATTTGTGTTGATTAGAATCTCTAGGATACCCTTTCTTTTTGCATAATTGATCATTTTCGTCAATCTTGGATTTAGCAATGGTTCGCCCCTCCAATTCATTTTCATTGAAGGAACCTTTAATAAAGCAGATTCATCTACAATTTTTATAAACAAATCCTCATCCATTACCTTATCAGGTGTAATTATATATTCACGACTACAGTGAGGGCAGGCTAAATTACATAT
>CAMCZP010000077.1 GCA_945887855.1 Leptospira interrogans serovar Manilae
TATACAAATTATAGCTGCTGCAGGAAGTGGTAAAACATTTACTATAATAGAGCTTGTTGTATCCTTAATTAAAGATAAAGAGATAGAAGATTCTTCTATTTTAATGATAACATTTTCCAGGAAAGCAGCCAAAGAAATGAGATCTAGATTAGATAAGAGATTAGGAAATAACAACGTTTTAATTTATACATTTCATGCATACTGCTTAAGAGTTTTAAAAAAGTACAATCCTAAATTTAAATATAAAATTAAAATTATCACACCAGAAAAAAAAATCCATTTTTATAAAGAGATGTTTAAAAAAGAAAAGTTTACCATTGGAGGAATACCCTACTCTTTCCTTTTGTCACACTCCGAAACAGGGGTAACCCACCTATTCCCAGAACTTGAAATTAAAATTAAAAATGAATACCAAGTGTATAAAGACAACAATCATCTAGTGGATTTCGATGATTTAGTTACATTGTATGTTGAGGGATTAAAGAGAGAAGAGGAATGGGCACTTATAGCAAAAAAAGAATTCTCTACTATTCTTGTTGATGAATTCCAGGACACAGATCCACAACAGGTTGAGTGGTTAAAATTATTAGAACCAAAAAACTTAATTGTAGTTGGTGATGATTGGCAGGCTATTTATGGATTTAGAGGTGCTACAACAGAACCGTTCTTAGATTTTGGAAAGTATTTTTCCCCATGTAAAAAATTGTATTTATCCACAAACTATCGTTCCGATATTCATATTATTAGAGCATCTGCAATACCCATCCAAAATAATAAAAAAAATATTTTTAAAAATGTACTACCTTTTTCAAAAGACAGTGGATCTGTTCAAACAGTAAAATTGGAAAGAGAAATTGATTGGAGAAAATATATTCCAATTCTTACGGAAAATTCACAAAATAAACTCTTGGTTCGTACGAACTTTAGAATTAAATTACTAACCAAAGTTGGAGTACCGTTAGAACAAATTTGTACCATCCATACCTCCAAAGGTCTGGAATATCCCTGTGTTTTTATAGATCTAACAGATGGTTGGAGTTATGAAAGCATGGATAAAATAAATATAGAAGAAGAGAGAAGAATACTGTATGTTGCACTCAGTAGAGCCATTAATTCGCTTTGGATATTTGGAAAACATAAGTATAAACAAAATTCACTGGAAACAATTTTTTTTAATTACTTTGATTCCATTGGATACTAAGTAAATTAAAGGAGCATTTTTTAAATGGAATCACTTTTAAATCTAAAATCCAAGAAAACTATTTTTATTAGTTTATATATATTATTATTCTTTATAAATTGTCCGATTATAAAAAGATTGTATATTTTTGAATCGGGTGATTCAGATTTGATTGAAAGAAAAGAAGCCCAGAGAAAAATAAAAAATTCCCTTTTGGTTTATGTTTCAAGATGCAAAGATGATAAACTCCAGGGTGGAATTTTAACTTCTTGGAATCCCATTTTAGAAGCAGAACCCTGTAGCAATGGTGTTCTCAGTATAGATAAATCTAGTATTGAATATTGCTATGAAAAATTGTTTTTAGACAAATCAAATATAGATAGCTGTAGCTTACTACTTCTTTCAGGAACCTGTTCTAATTGGACAGAAGAAATGGCTATCACATACACTTTTTGTAAAAATTCTCTTATCTTAGAAAATTATTCAACCTTAATTAAAGTACTATAATCAATATATTTTTAAAGAGGTCATAGAGAGAGATCCTCCCACTAGTTCATCGTTAAAAAATTCGAGCCTTTCTCCTTCTTCTCTCAATCCCAAAATATACAACAAAGGTAAATAGTGTTCTACAGTTGGTATAGCAAGCCTTGCCTCTGAACCAAAATTTTGGTACTTGATTAAGCTCTTGTAATCTTTTTCCATAATTTTTTGTTTGAATAAATTATTTATGCTAATTGCCCAATCATAGCCATACCCTTTTGTATTGATTTTAGAAAAATCAACCTTACCTAAATTATGAACTATATTCCCGCTTCCTAAAATTAAAACTCCTTCCGAACGCAGAGGAGCTAAAAATTTTGCAAACTTAAAATGCCAATCTGGAGAATTATTAAAATTCATACTCAATTGTACTACTGGAATGGAAGCATCGGGAATCATTTTTCTGAGCACACTCCAGGTACCGTGATCATACCCACGATTGACATCTGCAATAATAGATTCAGTAGTTGTGGAGTTGATTATTTTTTTGGTGAGGGAAGTATTCCCTTTTGCGGGATATTTAATAGAGTACAATTCATCAGGAAATCCAACAAAATCATAGAGAGTTTCAGGAGACTCATGACCTGTTACAAAAGTACCATTTGTATACCAGTGAGCAGAAATACATAGTACTGCTGAGGGTGTGGGTATTTTTAAAAACTCTGCCTTCCAGTTTTTAGTAAAGTAATTATCTTCAATTCCATTCATAGGTGAGCCATGACCTATAAATAAAAGGGGCATTTTGGTTTTGTTCATAATCAAATTTTATGTATAGTAAAATTTTTTGTAAGTTTTTTTTTATTTTTATTTTTAAATTTTATATTTAAAAATTCATCTCTATTGATAATTATTCCTTTTTAATCCAATTAGACAGCCTAGTTCTTAGAGAGCTTTTTATACAAAAACAGATAAATTAAACCCACAATCACTAGATCAAAAAATAAAATTATCAAAAAAGAAAAATAAGAATTAAATAATACATAAATTAGAATTGGGATGATATTCAAAGATGAGAAGATGAATAAGGTTTTCTTTTTTGACCAATTTTTTTCAATTTGGATTCTTTGGTAGAGATGTTCTCTGTGTGCTGAAAATATATTCTTCTTTTCAAAAAATCTTTTAATTAATGTAAATATACCATCTATACAAAATACAGGAATAAGTATTAAGATATTAAATAAATCTGGCTTTATTTTTTCTGTACTTAGATATAATGGAATCAATGAAATCATAAATCCTAATGGAAGAGAACCAGAATCTCCCATAAACATTTTTGCATTTGGAAAATTGTAATAAAAAAATGCTGACATACTGGATAATAAAAGTAAATACATAAATAAAAAATCATTTATTTGGTAATTTAAAATAAAGTATAAATTAAGTATAGTTATTATAAATGTAAGAGATAAATATAAATCTAAACCATCCATAAAATTAGTTAAGTTTATAATAAATACAATATATATTGTCAATAAAATTTTATCTAAACAGAAAAATTCAGGTATAAAAAATGAAAAAATTGTATATTCAGATGGTAAATAAAAAGTTAGTAAAAAAATAAATCCCAACTCAATGGCTAGTTTGGACTTTGAACTGAGATTGAATAGATCATCAACGAGTCCTAAACTTGATAATAGGAATGTACTAAAGGCAATTAAGAATACTTGGTGAAAGGAGTCTTTATTGGTATATGCGGTGTAAAAGAGTATAGAACAAAATAAAAGAAAAAAAATAAATCCTGCTGATCTTTTTTTGGGCTCCAAATGCATGGATCTGTGGTTAGGGATGTCTTCTAGTTTTTTAATGGGCAGGAAATAGAATAATTTTAAAAACAGGATAGATAAAAGAGCACTGAAACAAAAGATCATGGGTCAATTTTCTCTTTACTCTTAAAATTCCAAATCTATTTTGGAAAGAGATTGAGGATGTAAGCTACAAAATGATAGATTCACCGTTTCAAAGACATGGAAGGATTTTTGAAAACTACACATATTGCTACCCTGTGCTCTCGAGGAGATCGGGGGGTCTGTCCATTGGAATCAACCTATCGAGGAGAAAAGAATGCAATTTTGATTGTCCCTATTGCCAGGTAGATAGAACAAAAATTTCCTTGGAACCTAGCAATATAGATATAAGCCAAATTAAAAAAGAACTCTTAGTTTTAATTGAAGATGCCCTCTCTAAAGAATTATTTTCTCATCCCCGCTTTGATGGTACCTCTGAATCTTATAAGGTACTCCGTGATATATCCCTCTCTGGAGATGGGGAGCCCACTACCAGTAAATTCTTTAGTGGTGTTACAGATCTTGTAATGGAAATCTGCAATGATTACAGAGATAAGGGTATCACAATAAAACCTGTTGTGATAACCAACGGCACAATGTTGCACAAAGAATCCATTCGATTGATTTTAAAAAATATGGTAAAACTTGGTGGAGGTCCCTGGATAAAACTTGATGCTTCCACAGAAGCGGAATTTTTAAAAGTTGCAGAATCAAAAATCCCTTACAATACAATCTTAGAAAATATTCTCTTATACTCCAAAGAATTTCCTACCATATTACAGATGATTCTCTATCTTGATGAAAATAATGTTGAGTCATTTGATCCAAATTCAATGGTAGAACGAATACTAGAACTAAAAGAAAGAGGTGCAATTTTCCAATTCATCCAACTCTACACACTTTCCAGGCAAACCAGAATTGGGGAGCTCTCGCCTGTATCCAAAGAGAGATTAGAGGAAGTTGCAAGTATTCTACATGATAAAACTAATATTACCATTGGAGTTTATCCCTGAGTTTACTGGAAACAAAATCACTCTCCGTCTCGTTTGATAGTAAAAATATAATCAGTTCAATTAATTTAAAAATAATTTCTAATTCTATTACAGCTCTCATTGGAGAGTCGGGATCTGGAAAATCTACAATAATAAAAGTTATCTTGGGATTAATTTCTAAAAAAAATGGTTTTACAATCAGTGGAAATTTATTTTTAAACGATAAACCATTGGTTCCGGGAATCGAAAAATCAATCCAACCTGTATTCCAAGACCCAGGACTGTATTTCAATAGAACTTGGACAATGCAACAATGCCTTGAAGAGCCTTTTCTACTCAAAGGTATAAGCAAAGATATAGCTCAAAGTACAATTTCCACCACATTAAAACTCTTTTCATTGGATGAATCCAATTTGCAAAAATCTTCCACCAACTTTTCAGGGGGAGAGCTCCAGAGACTTTCCATTTTAAGAGCTTTTTTCTATGATCCAGAAATTCTTCTAATGGATGAACCGGTCAGCGGTTTAGATAGATTGGTGCTTTTAGACACTATTGATTTTATGAAAAAGATATTGAAAGAGAAAAAAATAACCATTTTTATAGTTTCCCATGACTTAGAATTTGTTCAGGCTATCTCAAATTATGTTTATGTAATACATAAAGGTAAAATAGTTGAAAGTGGTGAAACCGATGAAGTGATGAAATCTCCAAAACATGATTATACTAAACAATTGTTAGCTTCTAGAGATTTACATGGATTAAAGAAGGAATTAACGTAAGAACAGAAAAAATTAGAAAAGAAAAAATAATTAGTTTGATTCTTTTATTAAATATTTTTTAACTAATAAATTCAAAGGAATAATAAATGCTATTTAACAGTCACGTTTTAATATTTATACTATTTTTATTTGTTGGAACAATTGAAATATATTCCCAAGGTTCGATAGATAGACCACAACCACTAGAAGTTCCTCAGGGTGAATCTAAGGATGAAAAACCAGAAGATCTCAATGCCTCCTTTTTTTATTGGGTGGGTGAATATAAGAAATTGGCTACGTACAAAAAAGAAACAGATAAGAAAATTTTAGATCTCATCAATAAGTACAACACAGACATTTCTCTTTTGCTAAATGAAAACAAACTTCTAGAACAAGTTATCTATGAAAAAGAGAAAACTATCAAGGATTTTAAAATACAATCTGAAAAAGACAGAGAAACTATAGAAAGATTAGAAGCTGAACTACGAGCACTACGGGGTGCAAAAGAGAAAGCAGAACGATTATTTAGTGATACATCTATCCAATTGGACTCTAAGCTAAAAGAAATTGAATCAAAAAATAAAGAAATATCTGAACTTAAAAAAATAATTGAAACTAAGACCCAAACAGAAAAACAGCTAACAGAAAAGATTGCCAAATCAGAAGATAATCTAGCAAAAACCCAAGCTGAATTAAAAAATTTACAAAAACAGGTAGAGGATGCCCAAAAAGCCCTCCAAACTGAGAAAGCAAGTTCTGAAAAAGCAAAGGAAGATTTAAAATCCCTAGAGAGCCAAACGGGAGAGCTCCAAAAAACTATTTTATCCCAAAAAGAAACCTTAGCTAAAAATAAGACTGAATTAGATGAACTAAAGCTAAGCTTTAAGAATCTAGAAGCAAAAAATTTAGAAGCCCAAAATCTACTCCAAATGGAAAAGTACAAAACTGATGTACTCTCCAAAGATCTACTTGAGAGCCAAAAGAAATCTAGTGACCAACAAAAACAAATTAACGAACTACAAAAACAATTGAGTAATATGCAGACTCTCATGCAGGCTGAAAAACTAAGCTATGAAAAACAAATTATTGATCTTGGAAGCAAAGAAAAAGAATTCCAGGAGCTAAATAAAAAAATCCAGGCTTACCAAAAACAAATTACCGAACTACAAGCCCAACTCGCTGAATCAGAAAAAAAACAAAAGACCAGTAGTGATGCATCTAAATTAGAAATTGAAAATTTGCAAAAACAAATTGCAGAATTAAAAAATCAACCTTCCGATACCTCAAAAAATGATAAAAAAATCAAAGAATTAGAGGCAAAAATCTTAAGCTTAGAAGATGAGAAAAAGAAAAACTCTGAAAACACAGCAAAACTAAACCAGGAAAAAACACTCCTTGCATCACAATTGCTAGAGAAAACAAAAATTTTAGATGTAGAAAAATCCGAACACCAAAAAACTTCTATATTGAAAACTGAACTCGAAGCAATTGTCTTACAACTAAAAAAAGAAAATTCAGAAATGGAAAAAAAGATTGCATCTCTTACAAATGAATACAATCTTTTGAGAGTAGAATATGAAGAAAAATTAAAAGCCTACAATCAGGAATTTGAAAAATCCATAGCACTGATAGATACACTCTCTAAAGAAAAGAGAGAAAATGTAGAAACAATTGAGGTACTACAGAAAGAAATAGCAAATCTCAAAGAAAAGTACGAAGAAGAAATTAAAAAGTTTCAGCAACAATTTGAAACATTAAAAAGCCATACTAAGAATTTAGAAACCCTTCTGGAAAAGGAAATAAAAAAAGGTCATGTCAGCATTGCTCAAAACAAAGATAAAATTATTATCAATCTCTATGATAAAGTATGTTTTGATTCTGGCTCTGCGGATTTAACCCAGGATGCAAAAAAAATCCTGGATAAAATTGAATCTGTTCTACTACATCAATCCTTTTCAAAAATATACATTGAGGGAAACACTGATGATGATCCCGTAAAGAATAGTAGATTTAAAGACAATTGGCGATTGTCGAGTGAGAGAGCCTATGTTGTCTTGGATTATATTTTAGATAAAAATAGGCTAAAACCTGAAAAATTTTCTATCACTGGAAATTCTCAGTACAATCCATTGAAGGGATTAGATAAAAGTTTAAATAGACGGGTGGATATAATCCTAGTTCCATAAACTACCTTTCCACTTTACAAAGGAAATGGTGAAGAATTTTTATTTTTTTAAAAATTATAAAAATTCTATTGAATTTTAAACAATAATTAATGTAAACTTTAAACATGCAACAGAGAGATGAAAAAAATTTAAAAGACAGTTTTATAGTTTTTGAGTACTATAAACTAAAGATCCAAGCTTTATATTTGGAACAGAGCAAAATTGGCAATCTTACAGCAAAGGATTCAAAAGAAGTCACAATCACTCGAGATAATGTATTTAAAAAATTTATCTATTATTTCCAAAAAGTTTATAAACTTCACTATGATATAAATAAATACATTGTTAGCAATGATAAAGAAATCAAATCTTACTATATTAGAAATTTAAGTTCCTATATGGAGTATTTCTTAAATATCCAAAAACAAATTATACATGAATTTGATGTTATAATAGATGAAGAAGAATTTAAAATTGATTATGAATATATACTTAAGATAAATTCTAATGATTCCATAGAGGATGATGACGAAGTATTAGAAATTGAGGATGCAGATGGTTCCTTCAACTATACACCTGAGGTTGAAACAGAATTATCCAATGAGGAGAGAGATAAGTTTTTATTGGTTTGGGAAAAATTTAAAAAGAAAATGTTTGATACAGGTGTAAAATCTTAAAAATAATTATACTTTTATTATAAGAATAATTTTAAATTATGGAAACTATATGAGCACATACGAAGGCAAACAATCTCACATCCCTGAATTAAAAACTCCTACTATAGAGTACTTTACAAATGTTTTTCAGGACAGAGAATATACCGTCCATTTTTCCATACCCGAATTTACTGCAATCTGCCCAAAAACAGGTCTCCCTGATTTTGGAACGATTCATATCACATACAAACCGGACCAACATTGCATTGAACTGAAATCTCTAAAAGAGTATATATTATTTTTTAGAGATATAGGTATTTTTCATGAAAATGTGGTCAATAAAATCACGGAAGACATTATCAAACACATCAATCCTATTTTTCTTAAGGTATTCGGTGATTTTAGTGTTAGGGGTGGTATCAAAACAACAGTTGAAAGAGAATACACTAGAAAATAATTTAGTAGATTCTTTTTTCAAAATAAAAATGCATAAACTTACTTTTTTAATTTGTATATATTTCATATCTACTTTTGGTGTTTTTTCAAATGAAAAAAAGATAGAATTTGTATATATCAATTCAAATTCAGGACAATCTAGTGGGGGCCACAGTGGAATTAAAATTGGTCCCTATTTGTTTCACTTCCAATACTATGATGATAAGATATTTCATTTGGTTAGAGAAAAGTGGACAGAATTTTTGTATGTTTACAATTCACTGGACAATCGAAAGGTTTTTAAAACCGAAATCAAAGTCTCCGAGGAAGACTACGAAAAAATAAGTTCGTTTTGGAATGAGTTTTATTTAATCCAAACAAAACAATTAGAGATAAAAGATATTCTTAAAAATGAAAAATTTTTTCTAAGTGCAATTTCTGAAAAAAAAAAGATAAATATTCCAAGTCTTTCTTATCTGGACACCACCCTATCCTATTCTAAAAAAAATTTTACAAATAAATTTAATACAAATAAAATCAAAGATCTTTCTAATAAATTGCATATAGAAAAAAGTAGTATTACGTATACAAAATTTACTTACAATGATTTGAAAAAAAATCTATTTCCATTTTCTAAAAGTTTTTATTCCCAAAAAATTATTGATACTATACAAAAATCCCAAGCACTTTACTGTTTAGAAATTAATTGCCAACTCAAAATAGATTCATTTTTTGTTCTAAACTCTTTTATCTCCCGGGATGAAAAAAATATTCTTTTAAATAAATGGAAATTAATTCTTCCAACACTTGAAAAAAGGATAGAAAATTATTTATCTGAAGGTACATCTTTTTCTGGAAAAGCATTTCTATTAACTGTCATTAGGTATAAGTATATGCAATATTCAATCCAAACAAATTCTATATACCTACCCGATTCTTATTCTAGATTTGTAAATACATATTCATATAGACTTGAAGAAAAAGATTTACTCAAAGAATTAGAAAAACAAATGATTATTTTATTTAATACTTACTTAAAAAAGTATAATAATTCAAATTCTTATTCTGAAGAAGAATTACTGGAATTAGAAGACTCGGGAAATAGAATCAATGATTTATTTTCAAATCATAGTAGTACAAAAATTTTAAGATCATACGAATTTTTATTATTCCCTTCAAAAGAAGAAGAAGTTTTTTTAGATGACTATTCTAATTTATCCCAAGATTCAAAATCTCATTTAAAGGAAGCGGAAGAACTCTACTCTACTTATGAAAAAAACTTACAATTTTTATATCCATTTGATTTAATTACAGAAAATTGTACTACCGAAATTTTTAGTACACTCAATCGTCAATATTTATTTAATTCTGAAAAAATAAAGATGGTTTTGGGTGGAAAAATTGAAGGGAGAGAAAATTTAAATTTTATTCCATTTGTTGCAAATTACCATGTTGGAAAGGTATATAGGACGGGGGATCAAAAGATAATTGAGTCTTTTAGAATAAGAAATATGCAAAAAATGAAAGAAACTGAAAACCCACTCTGGGTTGAAGTTCGTGAATCCAATACACTTTTATCAAAAACATATAAAAGTAATAGCAATGATTCCTTCTTTATTTTTTTTACTGATGATACTTTTTTACTTAGACCCATTTATGGAACTTTCAATTTGGTAGCAGGAATATCCCAATTTGGATATGGAATCTTCACCTTTCCATTCGATAGAGGTAATACAATTAAAATGGGGAGTTATGGAGTTTTATTTTCTTTACCAGAACTTGTTTTTTTTAATATCAGGAAGGGAACTTTTGTAAATAGTGAAGAGTACAGAGAATTATTTTTTGGAGAAAATAAACATGACTAATACAAAAATATTCTTTATTGGAATCTCTTACCTCCTTCTTTTTGGCTTAAGTTTTATACCAAATCTTTGGATATTTTTTGGAGAACTAATTTTTATTAGATGGACTTCCATTATTTTTTTTGTACTTCATATTTTCTATATTTATAAATTTAAAAGTTTCCTTCCAAGAATAGATAGTACTCTTAGGTTAAAACTCACAACTGTATCACTTTTAGTTCTAGGAATTATATTTTTTATAACCTTTCCCATTAGGAATTTAGCCCTTGGAGATGGTATTTTACTTATTGAAAATATTATTTTAGAAACTCTTGCATTTCAGTACAGCGTAGTTCCGGATGAACTTTTAGAGGGATTTGCACACTCACTCTTATATAAATTTTTATTACCTTATACCCAAAATCCTATGATTTCTTATAGAATTCTGAGTACTTTTATAGGAATTGTTTTACTGACTATTTTTAATTTTATCTATTCTAAAAGTAAAAATGTAGGTATAATCTTATTACTTTTTTTCTCTTCGGGTGGGAGTCTATTGTACTATGGTTATACAGAAAATTATGTTTTAGTTTCATTAACAATTTTTTTAACTCTACTTTATGGATATAAAACTATTTCTGTAGAAAGTAATAGCAATAAACAAATACTGACAATTGCGTTTTTGGGAGCACTGAGTGCTGTCACCCACCTTATTTCAGGATTTTTACTATTTGCATTAGTTTACTATTGCTTTTGTATTTCTAATCCTAATCATAAAAAAATATTTGGAGAAAATTTTTTAAAATTATTTAATATACAATTATTTAAAAATATACTAGTTGCAGGAATTGTTTCCTCAATGGTAATTTTTCCTATTTATATTTATTATATTTATTTCTCTGATCTCCAGATTGATCTTTCTTTAGCCCATGCATCCCATCCACCATTTTTACCTATAAAAAAAATATTTAGCCTTGGGCATTTGAAAGATTTAGGGCTGGAGGCAATTTTTGTGGGTTTTACATCCATTCTAAGTATTATATATTTTTATATTTTTCAAAGAGATGAATTTAAAATAATCATCGAAGAAAAACAATTCCAATTTCTAATGCTTTCCTTTCTGGGATTTTTTCTTCACTTCTTAACATACAATCCCCTTCTCGGGTATCCTGCTGATTGGGATTTGATGGGTTTTATTTGGATTCCATTATTTTTACTGAATGTACATCTCTTAAAAAATAATCCCAAACCTTATATAGAATTAATCCCTCTTTATTTTTATTGTTGGATTTTTATTACATATACAGCCTTAAACTTAAGTAAAAAAAATCAGGAAGAAGAAAAAATTAAATTTTTAGTGGAGAGCATACAGGAGTATCTGCCCACATTTAAAAATATTGAGCCAACCTTAGAGAACAAATATAAAAAAACCTATATCCACACCGATTATTTTCTTTTTAGAACCAATAAGAAATTAAAATCAATGGATGAACCTTCCCTCCTCCAAGAAAGTGATGCACTCATCACAGAATTTAAAAAACAAAACCTTTTGGTCGATAAGGAAAAATGGAAGAAATTTATCCAACGGGCAACTGAGTTTCATATAAATTATCTTCAAAAGACAGAACAACAATAGAAAAAACTCTTTAGGGTTTTTCCGGAATCTGTCGTTACTTAGATGAGAGGTAAAGGAATGCTTAGAGGAATATATACAGGTGCAAATGGAATGATCTCCCAACAGGTGAGAATGGATACAATTGCAAACAATCTCGCAAATGCGGACAAAACTGCTTTTAAGCGAGATACTACTATCTTCAAAACATTTCCTGAAATGCTCATCCACAGATACGACGAGGATGGTGTGGGCAAGATGCCTCTAGGTTCGTATGACGCTGCTCCCGTGGTAGGAAAATTGGGTCTGGGAACAGAAGTCAATGAAATTTATACCCGTTTTGAACAGGGTGCTGTTAAAAAAACAGATAATACTTTTGACCTAATGCTCAATGACAAACCCGGTATTGAGAGACCATCTTTTTTTGTGGTAATGACCAACAGAGGAGAACGTCTTACAAGAAGCGGATCTTTTGTATTGGATACAAATGGGTTTCTTGTAACACCCCAAGGATTCCCTCTCATGGGCGAAAAAGGACCCATCCAGGTAACACGTTCCAATTTCTTAGTCAAAGAAAATGGTGACATTATTGTAAATGCAGATATAGGCAACGAGCCTCGTACCACAACCTCTTCAGATCACAATCGCTACAGCAACCCAGTTACAATTGATAAATTAAAAATCCGCACCGTAGAAAATCCCCGCCACCTAGACAAAGAGGGAAATTCGTTTTACGCTGACACCCCCGAGTCCGGCGAACCCCTACCCCCTCCAGGTTTTATGGAACCTGAGATTCTCCAGGGATACTTAGAAACTTCCAACGTCCAAGTGGTTACGGAAATGGTAGAAATGATAGAAGTCAACCGTGCCTACGAAGCAAATGCAAAAGCAATGCAGACTCATGACCAGCTATTAGGTAAGTTAATCAACGAGGTGGCTAGGTAGATA
>CAMCZP010000078.1 GCA_945887855.1 Leptospira interrogans serovar Manilae
ACCATGAAGCATGGGTTTGAAATGATGGATCAAAAATTAGATTTTACTCGAAAGAGTCTAGAGATGGAAATCTCATCCACTAGAAAGAACTTAGAATTGCAAATTGCTTCTAATCGGGAGACTTCAGAACTCCAAACCTCTAGATTGGAGAAGCAAATATCTTCCACCCGAGAAAACCTAGAGACCCAAATCAAAGCCAATGACAAACAACTCAGTCTAGTTCAGAAATTACTTTGGCTAGTACTTACATTGGTTTTGGGATTATTTGCCAAGGCAGTTCATCTATTTTAGTGCTTCATCTCTGTAAAAATCTCCCTAAACTAAGTTGTTCTTTCTACCTGTCTGTAAATCTTATCCAATCTATTTCGATTTTGTTGGAGTGCTTTGTCGAATTTTGTTAGTTTGGTGCCTTTTAGGGAAATTTCATGGGATGCCAGAGATTCTAGGATAGATACATCTAGTTTTATTTCTAATTCTGTGAGAAGGCTCAAAGCAGACGGCAGTAGAAGGTTCCAACCCCAGTTTCCTAAAATTTGATACTTTAAGTATGTAATAGCAAATAGCTTGGTTGTGGTTGCATTTATGGGAACAAAGAAAACAAAGATCTTAAGCTTGTTCTCTCTCTCCTTTCCTGTTTGGGGATTTATCCAATATTGGTCATAGACAGTATGTACTGGTGAAAAGTATGTTGTCCAATCATCTATAAAATCATCATCTTTATCAATCCCTAAGAAATCAGTAAGTAAAAAAGGCAATTGTTTTTGTTTCCCTTTGTTGAAGAGTCTTACAGATTCCTCAGTTGTTTCTAGTTTTACTTCTACTTCGGAGAGGCTTTGTTTGTCGTACCCCAAGAGTGCATGAACACTGGAGGTGTGTTCAACTTCAGTAAAATTATCTAAAACTAATTCTAGGGGAGCCGAAATTTTTCCCTCTGAGGTAGAAACAAATGTATAACCTTCAGTGTGTAACACAGGAAATGATTGATCCGAGCTATGGAGCCTGATCCAAATGAGCCCCAGATATTCTTTTGCGTCAAAAAGATTTTCTTGGACGGTTAAGGTACCCCCACTGGGTTTGGTGCAGGAACCATCCGTACCAAAACTCCAAGAATGGTATGGACATACCAATCGTCCATTTTCAACTTTTCCTTTGCTTAGCTTCATTCTTCTATGAGGACAAATATTAAAATAGCCTGCAATTTTATCTTTTGATCTAAAAAATACTAGCTCATTGCCATCAATAGTGATACACTTTGGGGAATCTCCCAACTCACCAGTTTTTAGAACAGGATGCCAATGTTTTAGAATATTCATTTTTGATTCCTATAATTGGATATGATATGGTTGGAAATTCTTTCAGCCTCAATTCCTATATAGTGTAAAAAACCTGTGATATGGTTATTGAAGCCTGCAAAATAAAGTCCTTTTTCTAACTCTTCTCCTTTTTTAATAGGATAACCCTTTTTATCAAAGAGATTATTTGTTGAAGGAAAAATTGAGTGCAAATTTGGTTTATATCCCGTACAGAGTATTACACTATCAAATTTTTCTTTTGCTCCATTTTCAAATAGTACTTCATTTTCTAAAAATTCAGAGATTGCGGGTACAACATGTATGATACGTTTTCTAATTAAATCTATTGTTCCAATATCTATCAATGGAATTTTTTCTTCATCTTTAACCTGTCTTAGGGATCCATAGTCGGGTGGTTTGATTCCAAATTCGGAGAGATCGGGAACTGCTAAAAATAATAAAAATTGAGAAATTTGGTCAGCAATGTTCAAAGGAAGAGTATTTAACATGAGAGCTGAAATTTGGGTAGGCACACCAAATAAATCTCGTGGTACAACTCGCAGAGGTCCTCGTATGCAAATGGATGGCTGGGCTCCATATTCATAAAGATCTAGTGCAACTTCAGCACCTGTATTACCAGCACCCACCACAAGAACTTTTTTTCCTCTATAATTGGTTCCATTTTTGTACTCTCTGCTATGAGAAATCTCTCCTTTGTACTCTTTGAAGCCCTTCCATTCGGGTATATGGGGAGTATGGTTGTACCCTGTTGCTACTACAATATTTTGTGATGTATAGGTAGTATCTTTGGTTGTGACCATCCACTGGGAATCATCATTTTCAATCTTTGTAACAGTTGTATGATAGATGGGATTGATATGAAACTTTTCTGCATAGAGTTCCATATATGAAATCAAGGATTCTCTGGGGACGTACTTTGGAAAAGAACTGGGAAAGGGCAACATGGGTAAGTGAGAAAATGTCTTTACTGTGTGTAGGTGAAGTCTATCGTAGTGCCGTCTCCATGAAGATCCTACGCCACCATCCCTTTCAAGGAGGATATAGGGAATTTTCTCTTTACCCAAAAATGCTGAAGTAGAAAGCCCTGCTGCACCAGCCCCAATGATAATTGTATTTGTAGAATTCATGAATTTACTCCATTCAATCTACAAAGTGTGTCTTTGTTTTTAAAAGAGTCAATAAAAATATTGAATTCCAAGATATGAAATTCATGTTTCTATAAACATATTTTCATAAAAACGGTTAATAGAATTACATTTATAGAAACATAATATAGAAAATTAGGATTTTAATAGCTTATCATGTGCTCATTGATTTCTGCGATAGATTGAATAGCATTTACATTTTTAAATATAATTTTATTTTTATCAATGTCTATCCACTCTCTCGCCTTGAAATCAGAAAGAGATCGTATTACGGACTCAGTAGTTGTGCCTATGATGGAAGCAATTATTTCCCGTGTTACAGTTAGTGTTACTTCTTCTTGGCAATTGTTGGTTTTATAAAAAGTGATTAAAAATTCGGCAAGTTTGCTATGAATTTGTTTGGTTCCAAGGGAGTAAATTTGATTTTCAGAATCACGCCAAAACTTAGCCATTTGGACTAACAGCTCATGTTGAAATTTAGGATCGGTATTTAACTCATTGATTACAGATTTTGGAAAGGCACATGCCTGTACGTCGTTCATGCATACTGCTGCGTAGTAGTAGATGTCAGACAATATAACATCTCTACAGCCCACCCAATCACCCGTTGTTTTAATTCGAAAGGTTTGCTCCTTTCCCTGCCCACTCAAACGATATGAGCGTACCAAACCAGATTTGATACAATAAAATGTATTTGCGGGATCTCCAGCCTTAAAAAGGATTGTGCCTTTTTTCATGGCCATCCCTTCTTTTTCAGAGGATATTTTGTTCAAAAATGAATCATCCATACAATGGAAGAGACTTCTATCCCTACTTTGGCAATTTATACAATCGAGCTCCATCTTTCCCATAAAATAACCTTATATGAGTATTCCCTCACGTCAAGAAAATACAAAAAATTTTGAATTATTCTAAATTTCCCTTTACTAACTTTTTTTAAATGATTTACGTTGTTTTGATTTTGCAAAGTAGAAGGTTATCCTGTGCTATGGAATCAACCTTAAAGATTGGTTTTATCTATTTCAATGGGGGTATATGAAAATATATAGTTTACAGTTTCCTATAGTGATAAGTGATGAGCCATAAGGAAATGGAGCATATAGATTGATTCGTAAAATAATTGAACTATCTATTAGAAAGAGTACGGCTACACTTCTTGTCACTTTAATTCTTTGCCTTATAGGTCTTTACAATGCCTATCATCTGTCGATTGATGCTGTCCCCGATGTTACCAACATTCAGGTATCTGCAGTCACCCAGGCTCCTGGGCTATCTCCGTTAGAGGTAGAGCAATTTATCACGTATCCCGTAGAACTCGCTCTCAATGGATTGCCTTATGTTACAGAGATTCGGTCTATTTCACGCACGGGAGTTAGCAGTGTCACAGTAATTTTTGAAGACCATGTCAATGTCTATTTTGCAAGACAGTTAGTGAATGAAAGGCTAAAACTAGCGGAGGCAGATATACCACCAGAGGTTGGTAGACCCGAGTTATCCCCCATTGCCACTGGACTAGGTGATATCTATGAGTTTACATTGGTGTCTGATAGGCATTCACCCGAAGAACTCAGAACGTATATGGAGTGGGAAATCTATAGAGTTTTAAAGTCTGTTCCAGGTGTTATTGATATCAATATTTTGGGAGGGGAGGCCAGGCAGTACCAGGTATTAATTGATCCCAAACGAATTATGAGTCACCAACTTACTCTTTCAAAGATCTTAAACAAGGTGAAAGAATCAAATGTAAATGTTGGAGGTGGTTACATTGAAAAAGGTAGCGAACAGCTTGTAATACGGACGGAAGGTAAATTTAAATCTATTGAAGATCTAGAGATGACTGCTGTTAAAACAGATCTCGATGGAACACCACTATTATTGGGTCAAATTTCTAAAGTGAGAACTGGAGCAGCCTTACGTTTTGGAGTGTGTACAGAAAACGGTAAAGGGGAAGTGGTGGGAGCAACAGTTATGATGCTCATGGGTAGAAATTCTAGAGAAGTGGTACAGTCTGTCATTGAAGAGATGGAAAAAGTAAAGTCCAATCTACCGGATGGAATGAAAATAAGGGTTTTTTATAATAGAAGTGAATTTATAAATAAGACACTTTCTACAGTATTTTTGAACTTATTTGAAGGTGCTGTGCTAGTTTTTGTACTACTAATATTTTTGTTGGGAAGTGTAAAAGGTGCAGTGATAGTTGCTAGTGCAATTCCAGTTTCTATGTTGATAACAACAATTTTTATGAGGGCATTCGGTGTAGTTGGAAACCTAATGAGTTTAGGTGCTTTAGATTTTGGTCTCTTGGTAGATGGTTCTATTGTAATGCTAGAATCCATTCTCACCGGGTTTATTGCTAATAAATCTCTATTTGATAACATGAATAAACCAAGCCAGATAAAATCTGGAACCTTGCTTGTAATACGTGAAAGTTGTGTAAAAGTTGGTACCGCAGCAGCTTTTTCTGTAGGAATTATCATGTTGGTATATTTACCCCTTATGGCATTGGAAGGAGTTGAGGGTAGGATGTTTAGACCAATGGCTATAACTGTTGCAATTGCACTTGGGGTGGCACTTTTATTTTCACTCACAACCTTTCCTGCTGCTGTAGTATTGTTGTACAAAGAACCTGTACTACACCATAGTCATTATTGGGATGTTTTAGCAGAGAAATACTCTGAACTTTTAAATTTCAGTATGAATAATAGAAAGAAAATAGTCCTGAGTGCTATATTTGCTTTTATTTTTTCAATGGTATTGGGATTGAGTTTGGGCTCTGAATTTGTACCACGAATAGATGAAGGGGAACTTGCCATTGATATAAAAAGGCTTCCCTCCACAGGAATCAATACCTCTAGAGATCTCAATCTAGAAATTGAGAGAGAACTCCTTACCATTCCAGAAGTAACAGGAGCAGTATCACGTATGGGTAGGGGAGAATCGGCAGCGGAGCCTGTGGGATCAGATGAAGGGGAAATTATGGTAAAACTAAAGCCCAAAAGCGAGTGGGTATCGGCTGATACACTTGAAGAAATGATGAGCTTTATGAAAACCAGAATCCTAAGTAAAGTACCGTCCAGCTATGTGAGCATATCACAACCCATTGAAAATAGAGTCAATGCACTTCTGGCAGGATCAAAAGCGGATGTTGTTATCAAAATATATGGGAACGACTTACGTGAGTTGAAAGCTCATGCTGATAAAATTGCAGAAATACTAAGACCCATTGAGGGTGCGGCAGATCTAAGAGTCCAAAGAATATTGGGATTACCCCTTATGGAGATACGTCCAAATCGCCAAAAATTAGCGCGATACGGTGTTAGCATGGAAGAAATTTTAATGGTAACACAGACCTTGCGAGTGGGTGCGGGCGCGGGGAAGGTATTTGAAAATTTTAGGAGATTTGATTTGGTTTTACGATTAGATGTGGATGGATCCAATAAAAATTATGTGGGTGATATACCCGTGACTACCGAGTCAGGTGGAGTGGTGCCTTTGGACTTAGTGGCAGAAATTACCAACAAAGAGGGACCCGCAGCCATCTATCGGGAATCTCTCCAAAGAAGAATCTTTGTGGAAGTCAATGTGAGGGGAAGGGATTTGGTGGGGTTTGTAGGAGAAGCCCAAGAAAAAACAAAAGCATATCTGAGCCAGCTACCCAAAGGCACCAGAGTAGAGTGGGGCGGACAGTTTGAAAACTTTACGAGAGCAAAGAATAGATTACTCCTGGTGGTTCCCATTGCCATAGCCATTATTTTTGGGATGCTAATTGCAGCCTTTGGAAGTATATTTTATGCCATGGGTGTATTTATCGTAGTGCCGCTCGCCGTGATGGGGGGAATTGTCTCCCTTGTACTCAGGGGACTCCCCTTTAGTATTCCGGCAGGAGTGGGATTTATTGCTGTGAGTGGGATAGCGGTATTGAATGGAGTGGTGTATGCATCCATCCTAAAGCAAAGGGTAGATGCCGGTCAGAGTCCCGAAAAAAGTGTACTACTGGCAGCCTTGGAATCCCTTCGTCCTGTCATGACCACAGAAACAGTGGCTTTGATTGGATTTATTCCTATGGCAATCTCTTCGTCTTCAGGAGCAGAAGTGCAAAAACCTCTTGCAACAGTTGTAATAGGTGGAATTATTACCTCAACACTCTTTTCTAGATTTCTACTTCCCATCACCCTAGAAAAATTATTATTGTTCAAACAAAAGCTAACTTTGAGGAAAGAAATTCCAGATGAAGATGACTATGAGATCACTACTTTTCCTGACGATCCTAAACTTTAGTTTTTGTGCCCACCAGTCTATCTATTTGAAAAATGGTGCAACTATCTCTTCAGCTCCCAGTGTGAGAATCACATCTCACTTTGTATTTTGGGGGCTTTGGCAAGAAAAGAAAATTGATCTCATAGAAGAGTGTTTTGGGGAAAATCCACTTTTAATCCAAGAAAAGTATAGTATTTTTAATATTTTCTTTTCCCTTATAACCATTGGTATATACAATCCCCGAACATCTGAGATTTGGTGTGAGAATACCCAAAAATGAAAAAGGGAATTGTAACACTAGCACTTGTTTTCCTTCTGGGAAATTGTAGTACGATTACCTATAAAGTAATTCGTAAACAAAATATGCACAATACTGATTTGTATAGAGAAATCCAAGATAGAAACCATTTTTTTATATTTGGCTTTCTTCCCTTTTCCAGAAGTAGTAATACATATAGAGCCTGTAAAAACTCAACTTCCAAAACTTTTAACATGGAAAATAACGGAGAAGGTTTAGAAAGCTATCCATTGATTGTTAGAACCAGATATTCCTACCTTCCATCCTCAATAAACACATTCCTCTTTCCTTTGTACTCATTGCGAAATATTTATGTGTATTGTCCGTATGAGTAAAAAAAAAGATTACATCAAAGCATTCATTTCTTTTAAAAGATCAGAATCTATCACAAACCAATGCCCTTCTCTGGGGGGGAGTTTGATAAAAATTCCAGTTTCTAATATTTCTTTTTTTATCTTACGATAAGTTTTGGAAGTGATGATATCTTCAAGCTCAATTGTATCATAAAAAAGATTATCAATAAAATCTTTCGTGGTTTGGTCAAATACCAACCAACCTGAAATTTCTCTTTCTTCGGGATTGTATACTAAAATCTCCAGGTTGTAGATTTTTACCTTTGCCATTCCAATTTGTTTTTCTGTAAGATAAAAGAGTACCCTAGAGATAATAGGATCATAGTTTTGGATCTCATAACAACAAAAGTTTGCATTTGCAGTTTTTACATCGTATTTTTTACGAATCATTAGCCTTAAAAATGATCTTTGGTAAAACTCATAAAAGCCTGCTTTTATGGATTCATCCGAGTTTTTACCCAGTTGAACGGGTATCTTTTTAGTCATACCTAAACTTTGCCCTTCGTATGTAAGAATGGCTCCCTGTAAAAAATGTAAGAGGCTCATTATGTAAATTGACTTCTCTCCAAACGTATGGGCAGCTCTCTCTTCATCATGGTTCTCTAGAAAGCGCACACTTTTTCGTTGGTATTCAGTATCTGCAGAAAGATGTAATGCAATTTCCTGACCTGATTTATTTTTTAGCCTATCATATAATTCTTTATCATAGGTATAATCAAATCCTAGTTGTTGGAGTTCGTATTCCATATTCCAATATACTTCACCAATAAATAAAAAGTTTGGGTGTTTTTCTTTTATGGTAAGTATAATAGGTTTCCAATACTCCTCTGCTTCTTTTCCATGAGTTCTTTGGAATACATTTTTTGTGGGAAGCATTGCCATATCACATCGAACACCATGGCAGGCATCGGCAAGTTCTAAGAGAATTTCCGTATGGAGTTTCCTGGTACCTTGCTTGGAAAAATCCCATTGGATAGTATCTGACCAACCGTCAAAATAGGGATCTCTTCCATAGAAATAAACTTTCCCATTTGTATGACGAAATGAATTGTGACATACATCACCTGTTGTTTTTTCTAAAAATAGATCTGGAAAACTATCTATGAGGGGTGAGTCAATTGCCATGTGATTGGGAACAAAGTCTAGAATTAACTTTTTTCCATCTTCTTCCAATCTTTTTTTTAATTGGCGAATCTTTGAAATATTTTGACAGATCGAAGGGTTGGGAGTATATTCGAAAATAGAATAAGGCGAGCCGATTATATCCTCTTTTTTTACATTCGGGAGAACATTTCGATATTCCCGAAGCAATCCTTCATGTGTTTGTGCAATACTTACAGAGGAGGGGGATGGTTTCCAGACTCCCATCATCCAAATGAGATCACTTGCCCCATATTCAGAGGACTCAAAAAATGATTCCGGTAATTCTTCTAAATTACACTCATTTTCTTTGCAAAAAATTCTTGTGTTAATTTCATAAATTTGTATTTGTTTAAATAAATTCTCATTCAAAAGGAAACCCCCCTTTGCTCTTACCTAAAAAACTATCTCTACTCAGTATTCTTATAACCTTCCCTTTTCTTCTAGTTATTTCCTGTAAAAAGGCAGAAAAAAATTCACTTCCTGAAAAGGCATCTATAGTTCAGGATTTACCCTGGGAAGGTGATCCATCCACAATTCCACCATCGCTTTCAAAACCAAACCCTGTAGCCTCGCCAAATGCTGTCAGGGGCGGAATGTTTCGAGTGTACAGCCACCAATACCCCAAAAGCTTAAATTATTATTTAGAACAATTTTCCACAACTGCAGAAATTTTTCGGATGATGTTTGAGCCCCTCGCATCCTACCATCCCATCACTCTTGATACCATTCCCAGGCTGGCAAGGGATTGGAAAATCTCTGCGGATAAGAAAAAATTTACATTTTACCTCGATCCCAATGCAAAATGGTCTGATGGAAAGCCTGTCAGTGCTGAAGATGTTTTATTTACTTACCGTACCATAATGGATAAAAAAAATAACACAGCAGTTTTTAGAATTGGAATGAGTAGATTTGAAGAACCTGTAATACTTGATGCAAAGACAATTGAATTTACAGCAAAAACAATCCATTGGAATAACTTTGATGAAATAGCATCCGGCCTTTTTATACTGCCCAAGCATGAAATGGAAGGCAAAGAGTTTAATAAAATAAATGATGGTTTTACAGTTACCAGTGGACCCTATGCATTGGCTGAAGCTAAGCCCGGTCGTTATGTAAAAATGGTTCGTAGGGGTGATTATTGGCAGAGAGCCTATCCTTTTAATAAAGGAAGATATAATTTTGACGAAGTGTACTTCAAAGTTTATACGGAAGAGGCTATAGGTTTGCAAGCTATGATGAAAGGTGATATGGATATATATCCAGTCTACAAAGCTGCAACCTGGGTCAAAGAAGCTACAGGTGAAAAGTTTGATAAAAATTGGATTGTAAAACAAAGAATTTATAACCAAAAGCCAATTGGTTTTCAGGGTTGGGCTATGAACACCAGGCGCGATTTATTCAAAGATGTGCGCGTGAGAAAAGCTATAGCCCACCTGGTAGATCGAAAGACAATGATTGAAAAACTAGCCTACAACGAATATGAATCTACAAATTCGTACTACCCTGATTATTATTTGGGAGGCGAAAGCAAAAAAAATCCAAATGAAATAATAGAATATGATCCAGAAAAAGCACGAGCTTTGCTAAAAGAAGCTGGCTGGATTGCAAACTCCAAAGGAATACTGGAAAAGGATGGAAAAGAATTAAGTATTACAATTTTGGATAGGGACAAAAGTACAGAAAAATACTTTACCATATTCATGGAAGCTGCAAAGAACGTGGGCATAAAAGCAAGTATTGAGAGTACAGACCTTGCCGGATGGAGTGCTAGAATTGATAAATTCGACTTTGATTTGACTTGGACTGCATGGGGTGGGGGTGTGTTTAAAGATCCTGAACCAATGTGGCTCTCAAAATATGCAGATGAAGAGGGGCAGCATAATATTCCCGGAATAAAGAATGAAGCAGTAGATAAATTAATAGAAGAGCAAAGAGATTTATTTGATGTAAATAAACGTAATGAGATTGTGAAAAAAATTGACCAAATCATTTACAAAGAATACCCTTATGTTCTTTTATGGCATCTTGCTAATACAAGGCTTTTGTATTGGAATCGATTTGGAATGCCAGAAATGCCTTTGGGAAAGTACAATGGTGAATCATTTGCAGTTGATTATTGGTGGATAGATCCTAAATTAAACAACGAATTAGAAGCATCTCAAACTGGTAATACTACCTTACCTTTAAAAGAGCCTAATATATATTGGAAGTAATATTAAATAGGATTAAATTTCTTTGCTACAATTTATAAATTTAATCCTATTAATTTCTGTAACTATTGGAGTAATATTCCTAGTAGATTGGTTTAAATTAAAATTTATATTTTCATTTATATGTTTTATTATAATAACTCATATTACAATATTTTTTTATTTAGATAAAATTATATTTGGAATCTATTTCAGTAAAGAACTGTATTTATTATCATTGAATGTATTTCTAATTGCTTTTCTTGGAGAAGTTATTTACTTCAAATATAAAAATAGTAAAGATAATATAAGTAAAGGTTTTGAAAAACTGGAAACTAAAAATTATTCTCATCCGGAAGTATTAAAAGAGGATTTAGTTTCTAATTTATCTTTTGAGTTACAGGCACCCCTAGGTTCCATCAGTGGATTAGCAGAATACATACGTAAAGATTTAGGATCTGATATATCAGATTCTACTTCGGAAAATCTTGAAATTTTAAAACGTACTGCAAATAAAGCCAATTTAATATTAGAAAATATAATAGAATATTCTTATATAGTAAATAATGAAACAACATTAAAAAAAGAAAAAATATCAATTTCAAACCTAATAAACCAGGTAAAATATGATTTCACTGATAAAACTATAAAAATTAAAACAGAGATTATAGTTAACTTACAAAATGAAGTAGATGTATATGTTGATATAGTCAGAGTGAAGCAAGCGTTTAGTAATATATTAACTTTCTTGGGAAAAAAAATAGATAAACAATCCTTTTTAATTGAGAGTAATGGAATACCTTCCCGAGATGATCTCATCCAAATAAATATATCTGACTTAAGTTCGGATTTTGAGGAAGAAAAATATTCAAATAATTTTATTAATTTAATCAATCAAAAAACTCCAAATAAGAGATTAGATAGTAAGACAATTGGTTTATCACTCTCAAAAAAATTGATTGAACTACATGGAGGAGAAATCTGGAATGATCCTCAAAATAAATATTCAAATTCAATTAGTTTTACGTTACCTATCCTAACAGGTCATTTAATTTTAGAGAATAAACTAAAATATGAAGTACAATTTTTATCTGAAAAAACAGCCACCCTACCTTTTACTATTTTAGTAGTAGATGATGAACTTATAAATTTAGAAATTTTAAAAAATATTTTTAATAACTATAATTATCATTTAATTTCAATAACCAATGGCTATGAAGCAATTGAGTTGATTGAAAATGAAATTATTCCAGATATCATATTGATTGATATAGATATGCCAGAAATCAATGGATTTGAACTTACAAGTTTGGTTCGAAAGCGATACAGTATGGAAGCAATTCCAGTCATACTTATTTCTTCAAATACCTGGAATGAGGATCGATCAAAAGTATTTGAGTGTGGTGCAAATGATATTCTAACTAAACCTTATAATGTTGAAGAAATGATGATACGAATAAATACATTGGTTACTCTTAAGAGATCAATTATTGAAAATCAAAAACATAAGATGTTAGAACATGAATTATCGTTAGCAAGAAAATTCCAAATGAAACTATTACCTGTTCATAAATTAAGTAATAAAAATATAAGTATTGAAACTCTTTATTTACCTATGACTTACTTAGCAGGGGATTTTTATGATTATTTTGAAGATTCAAATGGAATTGGAATCCTTATTGCTGATGTAACGGGGCATGGAGTTCCAGCGGCAATGGTAACCTCTATGCTAAAAGCAGTGTTTCATACCTTGAGATCCGACCTTTCAAATCCTTCAAAAATGATGGAAGGTATAAATCAAATCCTAATAGGAAATGATACCCAGCTATTAACTTCTGTTTATTTGTATATAGATACTATCAATAAAAAACTTTTTTCAGCTAATGCGGGGCATCCCCCCATGCTCCTCCAAAAGAAAGACGGTTCCATAAAGGAAATAAAATCCAAAGGTAAATTAATAGGTTTTTCTATAAAAGAGACCTGGGAAAC
>CAMCZP010000079.1 GCA_945887855.1 Leptospira interrogans serovar Manilae
GAAATTAACAATCACCTAGAAAAATCCAATAAAAACAATCATAAACTCCTCTTAGGATTCATTAAGCTACATGATCTCTATTTGATTTATACAAAAATGGGCCAAAGACTCTTTGAAAAAAATATTCGATCCGGGTTATCTCCAGAAAACAATCCCAATAAATCTATACGAAAAAGTTTAAAAAGCATTATTTCAGGCCAAGAAGATTCAGTCAATTTTACATTTTTTCATAATGGTATTACAATTTCTTCTGAACATATAGAAGTGATTGGAAACAAATTACTCTTAACAGAGCCTAGAATTTTAAATGGGGCTCAAACAGTCACAAGTGTGGTAAAATTTATAGAAGAAAATTCTACCCCCTCTTTGCAAATGGAAAAAAATAAAATTTTCCAATCCATAGAAGTTTTAGGAAAAGTGATACTTCCCAATCAAAAAATAGATCATTCAGATTTCATAGCAAATGTAACTATAAATACAAATCGCCAAAATCCCGTAGAACCATGGAATCTTAGAGCCTCTGATCTATTGCAATTGGAGTTTTCTGATAAATTCAAAGAAGACCTAGGCATCTATTATGAAAGGCAAGAAAATGCATTTGATTCCCTGACAGATGATGATTTAGGGGAGATGGGAATAGCACAAAACAAATCTATTCAAATTAAAAAACTAGCCCAAACCTACCTATCCCTCCAGGGAGAGTTAGATAAGATTCACAAACTACGGGATATATTTGAAGACGAAAGAAAATACTACAATACCTTTAAGAGAAAGTATCTCGAATCCAGTTCTGAAACCATTGTTCTTCTCTATAAAATCCAATTCCGACTGGGTAGCATTGTAAAGGCTGTATCAGAGAGCACCGGAGAAAAATACTATGATGTGAATTCAAAAAGCAAAAACCTAATCTGGAGTCTATTGATCCAAGGTCTATTGAATGATCCTAAATTAGACATCATCCAATCCAATTATGGAAAAAGCCTTGTTATGGAAGCTGATTTTACTGAATTTTTAAAAACTCTTGGGAATAGAAAATTAAAACCTATTTTATTAGAATTATACAAGTCTGAAAAATACCAAAAACAAATATCTGAGGGTAAATTTGCTTTTCTAAAGAATAAAACTACCTATGAACATTCTATGCAATTAACCCAAGAAAAATATGGATGGACCAAAAAGGATTTATAGAAGCAAACTAAATTCTTTTCTTTTTTCTTAGAAGGGTTAAGATTTTACAGGTAAAAATAAACTTTTTGGGTTCTCTCCAATTGTAGGTCTCTTAAAAACGATTTACAAATTATTCCTTTTGAATAAGGCTATGTTATGAGAAATTTCTCAATAAACAAAAGGATTAGAAATGAACAAAAAAATTTCAATTAGCATGATCGCAGTCCTCATTGCTCTAGCCAGCAATTGTGGATCATTACCAAGAATTCCCGTTTCCGATTTAGATGGATCTTCCGCAAAAGTTTATGAAGTTCCAGGATGTCAACTTTCCTTAACAGTTCCTGCAGGTTGGAAAGGGGAAATGGCTGGTACTACTCTTCATATCATTAAAGACAAAATAGATATCATTGTAGACTTCACATCCGAAAAAGACATAGCAGCTATCCAAGGAGAAGTTATCAAAGAAATGAAAAAATTATTAGAAAATGATAACTTAAAAGCTGCAGCTCCTAGAACAAGAAAATCTTCAGGTGGTGTTGATGTTCAAGTATTACCTGCATATGCAGGTGCTGACAGTATAGACGCTGATGCTATACTATGTCCAAGTGGAAAAGGAGCTGTAATACTCTATAGCTTAAGCCCACTTAGCACATACAAAACAGATAGACCCCAAGTCATGGCATTCACTGATACTGCAAAATCCTTAGGCGCTCTTACTCCCGCTAAAAAATAATTGAAGACGCAATTGCAATTACTATTTTTTTCCGCCGGTAGGCGGAAAAAAGCCTAGGATTGTTGCGAATAAATTTACAATAACTGACTTTTTGCAGGAATGTTATTAAAAAATTGCTATCTACTTTGTGAAATTAGTTTAATTTCACAAAGTATTTAATTTTAGTATTTAGTTTCTTTGACCTAGAATAGGTCCACCAAACTTATCTGTCATTCTTTCTTTAGTCAAAATTAAATCTTGTCTATTGTCTGTGGCCATTTCTCCATTCCCATCTAAATAGATTGCTCCTTTGGGACAGGCTTCTTCACACAAACCACAAAATATGCATCTCAACAAATCAATTTCAAAGGTCTTAGCATACTTATCTTCTGGATGCAGGTGTTGGTCTGCAGGAGTAGTCTCAGCAGCTTCAATGTAAATTGCATCCGCTGGACATATCCACATACAGCAGAAACAAGAGGTACATCTCTCTCTTCCCTGTTCATCCCTTTTCAGAGAATGCATTCCCCTAAATCTAGACGAATATTGCCTCTTCTTTTCTGGATATTCCAGAGTAACACGTTTACCAAGAAACGCGGACTTTATAAAATGCTTTAGAGTAATACCTAAGCCTTTTGTTATTGAATAAAAATAAAACTTCTCATACCACTTAAAAGTATGACGCTTAGCTACATTGACTACATTAATGGTTGCCAACTAAAACCTCCTCTTTTCTTGTAAGCTCCAGACTCAATCTTCTAAAAAAATCACCAGAAGAAGGCATCCCTAAAACTGGATTCATAGCTGCTTCAAATTCTTGCTTAACTCCATTTTTATTTGTAAAGGTTCCGGACTGTTCTGTAAAAGCTTTGATAGGGACTGCTATGTCTGCATCTTTTACGGAAGCGGTAATATTTGTATGAAGTACCACTACCAAGCCTTTTCCAAGCTGAATACCTTCGGGAATATTTTCTTTTATTACAACTAAAAGATCTATCCCACCTTTATTAAAATCAGATACTATATCACTTATCTTTCCAGTAGATACAAAACCCAAGTCTACCGCACCTTTTGTATTTGGATGAGGATCACTGGTCATTAGAAAATCTACTTGTTTGGGAGCTTCATATTGCGAATCAATCACTCTTACTTCTGTAATTACTGTTTTTTTCCACTTTTTAGCTTCTTCTAGTATTACAGATAAATTTTCATTGGATTCATGTGCTCCACCAATGATTGCTATTTTATTTGCAGTTTTAATCTTAGAAAGAATTGAAGGTATCACTTTAGAACTTTCAACTGGCAATCCTTTTTCTTGGTAGGACTGAAGTCTATTTTCATTGATCCAATCTAAATCAAAGCGACCTTTATCACATAAAAAGTACATACCTTGTTCACGATTTTCTCTGGTCATATATCGATACATTCTATTATCTCTAACATTTGTCTCAACATTACAACCTGTACTACAACCATGACATACTGACTTTGCAGTTTTGTACCACCAAACTCTGGATTTAAATAATGTTTTTTTATTTAATAGTGCTCCGGTCGGACAGATATCAGAAAGTGCGCCTTGGTAGTTATGAGCTATTAACTTATCTTTAGCTAAACCAATTAAGGAGTGATACCCCCTTTCAAATAGACCCAAATTAGATTCGCCTACTTTTTCTTCTTCAAAACGAACACATCGATAGCATACAATACATCTATTATGATTAATCAGTAAATTTTCACCAATTTCTTCTTGGGGAACATTACGTTTATTAAATTCAAAACGTGATACACCTTTTCCTGACGAAAAAGCATTATCTTGAAGGTCGCACTCACCAGCTTTATCACATACAGGACAATCCAGAGGGTGATTAGCCAGTAAGAATTCCATAGTGCCTTCTCTAGCTTCTTTGACTCGATTACTCTTTGTAATAATAGAAAGCCCCTCTTTGACAGGAGTATTACAAGCCGCTTGGATTTTTGGATTTCCCTCAATCTCAATCAAACACATACGGCACATGCCAACAATTTTTAAAGCAGGATGATAGCAGAAATAAGGAATATCTTCCCCTACTTCCTTGACTGCATCGATGAGATTTTTCTTATCATCAACCTTGAACTCTTTCCCGTCAATTTTTATGGTGACCACTTATGACCTCCGATCTTTTTCTACATTTATATAAGATTACTATATAAAAAGTGTATATTTTTATAATAATTTTAGGCTATTCTTTTTTTCAATCTTTTGTGATAAAAAATGGTGCAATTAAAAGAGAGATCTCAGAAACCGCAAGCTAATGAGTCACAGATTTCCTAGTGGCTGTCCAAAGCTAAACTCCAAAACAGTTCCATCCGGATCAGTTATTCCGCAGTAATATCCCACAGGAAATGGTTCTTCTCTAACATCCCATCTCAAACAATTATCTTGCTTTGCCATACTTGCTTTACGGTCAACTTCTTCTTTAGAAGAAACAGCAAATCCTAAGTGGGAAAAGTCATTTTCTTTTTGGACTTCCTTCGTTCCACCTGCGATAAAGACCAGAATAAACTCAGTTTCTTTGCCCTCTTCTCCCATCCACAGAACTCGTTTTCCCGAATCCGATCGATCATGTACTACCTTTAATCCACAATACTTGCTATAAAATTCTAAAGATTTCTGAGGATTTTTTACATGGAGTGCAATATGGGTCATCTTAATCATTCTAGTTATTTCAGCTCTAAATAGCCACTTCCTTTTACAATTTTTCCATCATATTCACCAATGACCCGAACACCCCCCTCCCAATAAGAATTCCCTGTGGAGCGGTCTGCTATAAATTCTTGGTCTTCAAAAGTTGGAGAGATTTCAAATGAATAGGCTCCCAATTTCAAATGCCATTCCATCGGATACTTTTTCTCTGTTTTTTGGCTTTTCCATATTTTATTCCCTGGATAAAATGAAACACCACCCTCTTCTTTGAAGTATTGGATTTTTCCATTGGGGTCTCGGATTGTACCAAATGATTCTGATTTTTCTTTGTCTGAATATCTAAAATTAAATGCTATAATATCTGTTCCATTTTCTAGGTTGATACAAATCCAATCCCACTGGCTTTCTTTCGATCCTATTCTACTTTCCTTTTGGGCAATAGGTGAGCTCCACTCATGATCCATCCAAGAAAAACCATCTTTGATTATATAATCTTTGGAATCTAATCGTATGATACCATTAGTTTTTAACCTGGGAATGGAATAATAATTTGATACTACATCTGGATATTTTCTACTTTTAAGTGATACTCCATCTTCCCCTTGTGGTAAAATTTCTTTAAGAGATGCAATGGTTAAATTTAACTGCAAACTCATATTAGCTCCACGGGGGTTTGCTTTGATTTCAAATTCCAGAGGTGATTTGATTTGAATGGAATAATCACCACTTTGGATTTTTGAAATTGAATAGGAAGCAATTGATCCAAACCTCCGATGAAGAATATCATTAGTGTGATGTTTTTTATTCTTAGGATCTGAGATAGCAAAGTGAACCGGGAATATGTCCTCTTTTCCATCCAATTTAGCTCTAAAAAAACTAAGCTCATAACCCAAATCCATTCCATCTATAGATTTTAAGTTCCCAACAAAATAGCACCACTCTAACCTATAATCTTTATGAAAAGTATGATCCAATGGAAACTCCAAGGCTATAAGAGTTTGGATAAATAGTATATAAAAAATATATAATAAACGAAATATATATTTCATTAACTATTAGATTGATCTATTGAATTCTTTCTTCTCTCTAGCATTTTCACTAGATTATGAATTGATTTTTTAGATTGGGTATGGTTGGGATCATAGGTTAGAATCTTTTGAAGTATTTCAATAGCTTTTTCAAATTCTTTTTGCTTTTGGTACACTTTGGAGAGATTAAACATTGCAGTTATATTTCCAGTCCTCATAGACATTGCTCGTACAAATTCCATTTCAGCCTTCCCGAAATTTTCTAATTTGTAGTAACAGTATCCAAGAATTAAGTGTGAGTCAGCATTGGAAGTTTTCAAACTGTTGTATTCTTCTAAATGTTTAGAGGAATCCAAATACAGCTTCTCTTTTGCCAGGTATTTGCCTAATTGAAAAAGAACATTCACGTCAGTAGGAAAGATTTCTTTTGCCTTGTACATATAATCACAGGCTAGATGGTATAGCTTTTCACCGTAGTATTTCTCTGCAATGGTCTTATATCTTTGGAATTCCGCCATGTGCAAGGATACTCCCATTGCAAGGATTGTGATATCATCTCCTTGGTCTGTACCCCTACAAAATTCTTTGAAATCTTTCATGATAAAGTCAATTGCTTCTTTGACTTTCATATTGAGAGTTTTTTTGATAAGATCAATCAATATATCCTGCTGAAATTGCTCACCCCTATCATTTTCACCCTCTAAGAGACCATCCGTATAAATAAAAAGTTTATCTCCGGGTTCTAATTTTATCTTATAATCTTTGAAGTATTTATCTGCATCTTCAAACATCCCCAGAAAGGTTCCCTCACCTTCCAATATTTCAATTTCACCAGTTGCATATCGAAGCAAAATAGGCCTCGGATGCCCTGCAATACAATATTTTAATTCGTAGGTAGAATCAATGATTCCATAAAAGCAGGTCAGATAACCTTGCTGTTTTACGAGATCAATCAATTCACGGTTGGCATTGCAAAAAATTTCTGCGGGACTGTCAAGTTTGTAGTTTGTGAAAAGTAATTTTGAAATAGCTGTGATGAATGCAGCGGGAACACCATGACCCGATACATCTGATAACATAATTCCTATCTTATTGGATCCAAAATTAAAGTAATCGTAATAGTCACCGCTTACTTCCTGCATAGGTAAGTAGCTAAAATCAAACTGCAAGCCCTTCCAGTCCGGAATGTGCTGGGGGATAATTCCTCTTTGGATATTTCTAGCCATTCGCAAGTCTTTGGAAATGGCTTTGTGCTTAACAATCATCTCGTCCCGCAGTGAATTTAAAACTTCCACAGCAGCTTCTAAATCCCTATTTTCAATCACCAATTCTTTAGATTTATTGATAACTGCATTTAAATCTATATAAGAGAATTCTACATTTTCTTTGCTATCTGTCTGAGAGATCACAAATGTTTGGGAAACCCGGGGAGGAAGGCTGGCGTTCAAGGCAGACTTACCAACCTGGATGGTGGAATCTTCCCATTCCATACGAACCAAGGATTCAACAGAATTTAATTCTCCTGCAGATTCAATGTATTTTCCATCTACCTCTGAATTGATTGTTTTTTCCACAATTAGTTTCCAATTTTTTATTTGGAAGAGCATAATTGTTCCTTCAAAAATCCCTTTCAAAAAGCAGAAATCATAGATTTTTTCCATGCTTCCCTCTTCTGAGTGAATGGAATAGACAACTGACTTTTCATTGATTTGGATAACTTTTAAACGGAAGTAAAGTAGATACTTTGAGATTGCAATTGGTATTCTTAGGAGAAAATCCCTGTAACTTAATAACGTGTCATCTGCGGGCAACAAATCATAGGATTCATTTAAAAGAAACTCCCTACCTGATAAATAAATGGAATCATTTACGGAAAATCCCCCTTTCATTTGGGAATAAATCTCTTCTTCCATTTTTGAAGTGATCCAAAAACTTGAATCAATCTGAATTTTACTATATATGGCCGGGGGAAGAGATTCTCTAAGAATTTCCTCAGTAGACCTATTTTTATTTGCTTCCAGATAATTTTTTAAGACTCTACTAAGCCTTTTTATAGAAACCTCTGGTTCAAATGCTGAGGTTAAATCCTGATTATTTGCTATTGACAATTGTTCCATGCGGTTAAGGTATAATCAGGTTATTTTAGTTTTTTATTTTTTCAATTCAAATTTTTGAATTTAGTACAGATATCTTCAGTTATTTACAATTATTTGTTTGAAATATCCTTCCTACTATACTCATCGACAATTGTTTTTTAATGAGTGGATTTCTTTTTTACTAATTTTACTTTGCAATGGGGATGAAACTTCAGTTGGGAATCCGATTTTTAGCATTTTGGGGAATTTATGGCTTTATTTCGGGAATTCTATTATGGATTCTAGAAGTAAGATTCTTGGAATGCCCCTATCCTGATTTTCTTTCCTGGGATGGAAATCTTAGATTTATAAGTTCTTTGAGAATGATGGATGCCCTTCGATCTTGGAATATTTTTTCTTTTTTGTTCCAACTACTCGACTCTCCGACTTGGCCTATCCTAAGAAACCTATTCCAAATACTTTCCTTTTTTATTTTTGGATTCAATGGTACGGTAGATACAAATCTAACTGTTTTTACCTATGCTCTAGTAATCGGATGCTTCCCATATCTATATCTTTTACAATCTAAGAGAAAAATATCCGCCCCTTTTTTATTTTCCTCTTTTATTTCACTACTTCTATTGTTTTATTCTGAAACAATTTTATTATATGTATTTTCCCCGATGCTTGAAATACAGGGAAGTTTATTTACACTTCTATTTTTATTTTCTTTTCATAACTTTTTAAAAAATAAGAATAATATTTTTTACCCTGCTTTTTATGGCTTTCTTTCTTACCAAACAAAGTACCCCTATGGATATATAATTATTTTTTTTATTCTTATTTTTTTTGCATTAACTTCTTGGAAGGAATGTTTTAAATACATTAAAGATTTTTGTACGACTCTTTTTTCTAGAACATATATCTTTTTCACTTTTTTGACAATTGTCTTTTTTCTTATTTCCTTCTTTTTTTCAAAGGCTCTTCCTGGAAAGTTATCATTTTATTTATTATATTTATCTATAGTAATTTTTTCTTGTATCTCAAGTATTTTCATCTTGAATATGAATAAAGTACACAGTACAAAACTTTCAATTTCTTTACAATTTATAGTACTACCAATTGTAATATTTACAATTTTGCATCCCGATAGAGTTAGTAGCTCTTCTGGAACTATTTCTCATATCCAAGGTGAAGGAAAATTTGTGGGAGAACTCTTAGAGAAAGATTTAAATTATTATCTGTCTTTTTTTATAACTTTATACAATGATATTTGGAATAACTCAAAAATAGGACTTTTCTTTTTTGCGATACAACTGTTATCACTAGTCTCTGGATTGATATTACTCATTAAAAATAAAGTAAAGATTTATCTATACCCATCTTTTATTTACTCTTTTTTCATATTTATATCAATATTAGGTCTGACATTCCTTACTCCAAATCATCAAGCCAGACATGTATTTCATCTTTATCCCTCTCTTATTTTGGGAAGTTTTTTATACTTAAGTGAAAAATCTTTTTTTCAAAAAAAAATTAACTATTCATTGGCATATATTCAATCTCTTTTATTTAGTTTTCACTATAAAAATAATTCTATTTATAATATAAAAAAAATATACTTAAACAATAAATCTTTTTATTTTTTAGGAATTATTTTATTAATTTCTCTCTCGATATCATGGTTAAATATATTGATTAGGTATGAATTTTCATCTGTGCATTTATGCTTTGGTGGAAAAATTCCAATATACGATCTCCCTATTTTTTATGAAAAAGAATTAGAAAATAAATTACATAAAAATACTTTACTAATAAACCAAATTGATCCGTCTCACTTGAATAAAGTGGATACTGAACTTGTTTTTGTTAAATCAGCTTATAAACAAAAAATAAAACTAGCTTTGAATACAAAGGAGTACAATAAAAACCCATATTTTTTTGAACAAGTTGTGATCGCAGGATCTAATTGCTCCTATTCACTAGAAAACCTTGAAAGCCTTTTAAATTCAAAAATTATTGTTACTTCTGAAATAAGGACTGATAAAGCCTGCCTAGTCTTTATGGAGAAGGTTTCTCAGTAAATCCTGATTCTGAACTTTCAATGTTAGGTAAACCTTCTTTTTCCACCATCTCCTTTCCAGGAAATTCCAGAGCTTTTATCAATCCCTCTGTAGAAAGCTTTAATATTTCTAGGTGTTCTTTTACTTCTCGGATATTGATTTCATTATTTGAAAGGTACTTATGAAGATATTGCATTGAATTATTATAAGAGATATGAAGCTGGTGAACAGAAGCTTCTATCTGTACAGGAGAGGCTATTTTATTTTTTAGATATTGCTTTCTGGCATAAGTTATTGTATAAATAATTAGTGCATATAAATAAGTAGGGAGTAAAATAACCACTCCCGATGTGATAAATCCCATATCCCTGTGTTTATGTAGTACAAATCTACTTGTTATAATGCAACCCAAAACGGTAAATATAACTGATATTAAAAGATGGTACTCTTTTATTTTTCTAGAAACAGAATTTAGTAAAAATAAAGCACACAAAGATATTGCCAAAACAACTAGTATTTCAGAGGGTAGAATTTGAAAAACACCGGAAAGAAACTCTTGGAATCTAGTATAGCTTTTTAAAAATGACTTGATGGTTCTTTCGTAGGTAGCATAATCCCTTTCAAGGGTATTTAGGATTTCTTTTTCTTGGGGCATGACAAATTCCTTATATAAACTCAGATATTTCTTCTCGGGACTGATTGTAAAGTACAACTCTACCCTAACGTACAAAGTGTTATTTTGGTATACATTTTTAGCGATCCCGTTTCTATTCTACCATGAAAAACATCTTCCCCTACCTATCATTTTCACCCTATTGACACTAGCCATTCTAGTCTCTATTCTCTTGGCTTTTTTGAGCTTTTATCTCTTGGGATGGATATTTGCTTGGGACTACTTTTGGGTAACAGAACTACTTTACTTTGGAATCTCCCTAGGAATTTTATTTTTTTTAGGCATTCTAGAAAACCGAGGGGGAAGAGTATTTTTATTTTTTATATTTCTTCTCTTTTTACTGTTTCGACAAATTAAAAGTAAAGTATACTATAGATCCATTCTGTTTGGAGTTGCAATCCTTATCAATGGCTTACTTACTTTCCAAAGCATTGCTCTAGGCGAAGAATATCTCTTTCATTCCATGTTTAAGGATAAATACGAAACAAACACAGAAGATTTTTCTATCTGGGACTTCAATGAAACCACAAGGATATTACAAAACTCATCAATTCCCTTAGAAATAAATATTCCTGTTGGTTTGTTTTTCCACTCCCCTGAAAGTTTAAGTTTAAAAAATAAAACGGGTTCAGGTCAAATTGCAGGCATTCTTTCTTCATCAGAGAAAGATCCTAATATTTATCCCTATATTAGAATATTTATAATCAGTGGCTACAGGGCCATTGATGCCGGAGTTGTTAAAACAGAATATGAACAGGTTTTAGATTTTGAATCCCAAAGAGGGGAAATTGAGACCATACAGTTCATCGACCAACACCATCCTGAATTACATCCTAATTGGGACGGATTCTTTTGGAGTTTTTTTGATACCATGAGACCTAGGTACTCTAAGTCAGGTTTCTATTTAATCGATATAAAAAATGGTAAACACATTGTCCTGGATATTAGAGAAAACAAAACAGAAATAAATTTCCATGAAGATATTATTCAGGCTACAATAGATTCAATCAAATAAAGATAATTCTAAGATAGAGAGAGGATTCATAATTTCTCCATCAACTTTTAAACCTAAATGCAAATGTGGACCTGTAGATATTCCTGTTGATCCCACTTCTCCAATTTTTTCCCCTGCTCTTACAAAATCTCCTTCTTTGACATGAAGTTTAGATTGGTGCATATAGAGAGAAAACATCTTTGATCCATGGTCTATAACAGTGAATATACCTTCGTAAAACATTCTTTCTGCTATGACCACCTTTCCATCCTGTAATGCATAAATAGGAACTCCTGGCTTTCCTCTTAAATCAACACCTCCATGGGGTTTCCCTGGAGTTGATGGATGGTAATACCGTTTTACATAAAAAGGACTGGTAACAAAAATTTTATCCAATGGTAATACAAATTTTCCTGTGAGTTTTAATTCAGAATCACTTGAAAATGCTAGTTGTTTTTTATCTTCACACTTTTTTATAAATTCAACTGTTTCTGGAGAATATTCTTTTAAAATATATTTATTTGGAACTCGTAGAGGATTGTACATCTTTCTTTCTGGAAAGTTCGTTTTTACAATGGAAATTGGGAATTTATAGATAGTTGTTTTATCTTCCTCTTTTTTTTCTATATCTAAGTAGGAAGTCCCCTCTGGATGTTCTGGGGAAATCGGTAGTACACCTAAATAGGAATCTTTGTAGGATTGCAGAGTAATGTATTTGTCTGCCCATTTGGCAAAGAGAACAGAAGGATCAATTTTAGGTTTGCCTTTTACTTCTTTTATTTTTATAAATGCGAGATTTCCTTGCTTAAATTCATTTGCCCTTGCTATTATTGTAAATCCTTCTTCTTTGAACCTTATCTCTTCATACGTATCACTAAGGATAGTTACCTCATCTTTTCGAGGTACAATACTAGTTCCTTTGTTTGTTGGAGAACCTTTTTTAGAAATTAAATGATTATTTGTTTCTTTGTTGTCTTTTTTATGATCAGTAGCTGAAAGTTTAGGCTCATTGTGGATCAAACTAATATGCTTTTCACTTTCCTTTGTATTTTTTTTAGCTACATCCTTTGACTTTAGATCCTTGTTTTTTTCTTTTATATTGGCTTGGGTTTCTGAACTTTTCTTATTTTTTTCTTCTTTTGATTTAGCCTTACTTTTTTCAGAAACTAGGTCGTCCTTTTTGGGTTTCTTACTGGACTTTGGTTCGCTGTGAA
>CAMCZP010000080.1 GCA_945887855.1 Leptospira interrogans serovar Manilae
CCTATTTGAGAGATGGATTGAATTTAAAATCAAAAGAACAAATTCAGGATAATGAAGACATAGAAGAAACATTCTTCTTTTATCCATTGGTTGGCGCTATCAATAATTTGGCATATCACATTGCTACAAAATTTAAAAAGATGAGATAAAGTATGCGTAGTTATATTATAATAATTATATATTTTTTATTACTATTTAATTTTTCTCTTTTATCATGGGAAAATGACCATGAAGAAGATACGTTAAACAAAATAACTGACTGTATATTTCAAAAAAAAATCAAAAAACAAGAGCAAATTTCTGAAATTAAAGATGGAGAGGTTCTCCCAGAAACCATCCCACTTAAGAAAGAGCCCACCTGCACCAAAGAACAGCTAAAACAATCATTTATAATGTTATTATCTACCAATAAAAATATTTACTTTCAAGAAAAAATCTTTTTTACAACACTTGTATCTATCTTTATATTTGTAGTACTCTTTAGACAACATGTTCTAACAAAAAAAATAAAAGATTTAGAAGATAAATTAAATAAATCACTCCAAACAATTCACGATATTTTAGAATCAAGTAGTGAGAATCCAAAGAATGACTCCCTTCAGGTCAATTTACTCAATCTAGAAGCAAGGCAGAGAGGAATTGAAGAAACCCTAGAGACACTCCTCGAAGAAAAAAATTCAATCAAAACAGATACCTCACCAGCACAGGAAGAGGAATCTTCTTTTCCTTTTTATATGACATTCCCAAAAATAGATGGAAGCTTTCCCGTGTCATCCGCAAGGAAAACACAGGACAACTCTAGCTATAAATTTTATTCAAAAGATGATCTCCATGCAGAGTTTGAGTTGTCTTACAGTTCAGAAATGCTGGGAAGACTACTCAATAGTGTAGAAATTTATATTGAACCCGCTTGTGAATCTATAAACTCCCTTGATTTTGGAGCATTACAGATTTCAAATATTGAACGGGGAGTGGCGAAGAGGCAGGGAAATACTTGGAAAGTAATCAAGAAAGCTAAAATAAAATATGATTGAAATAACTCTCTTTTTATTTATAGTACTCCAAATAATTTTTTTTATAAAAAGTACAAAAGAAATATTCTCCTATTCACATTTTATCCCGGGTGAATTAGATTTTAAACGTAAGTATTTTTTGGTTCCCAACCTAGATATAGAAACTATCCCTTTGAATAAATTATTAGACTCAATCCTATCCTATAGAGAAATTATAGATAGAAACAACCCTCTCACCGACCTAACAAATGAAGAGATTGCTAAAAATTATAAAATTATCACTTGTATTACATTATCTTCCACATCTAAATCTATTCATTTTTTTCCTACACTGCGTTCTATAAATTCTTACTTACTTAAGAACAGAGATTCCCTTTTAGATTCTTCCGCAATCAAAGAAATGATTCATAAATCCAGCATGGATTTGTATGAAACTGTCCAAAAAAGTATATACATTCCTTTTTATCTAGGTGTATTGGGAACTTTTTCCATAGTAATCCTGGGTACTTTTACACTTTCTATGCAGACACAAGAAATAGTAACTTTAAATGATTTAGTGCTGCGAGATATTTTGAATACTTTTGCATATTCGTTGCTATCCTCCATGTTAGGGTTGAGTTTGTCCATTTTTAGTTCCCTTGTAACACTTAAAAATGCTAAGTATTTGCTTAATCAAAATACGAATGGCTTTTACTCCTTTATCCAGACAGATCTATTGCCATCTTATTATAATAATTACTCAGAAGGACTTTCCACTTTTGAATCATCCCTGCTAAAATTTACTCAGGATTTTTCTAACAACGTAAAACATTTACACGAAACTAACATTGTAAATCACCAAGCGCTGTTGTCCCAAAAAAAAGTTTTGGACAGCTTAGAAAAAATGGATCCAGAAAAAATAGCAAAAGCTGGGTTGTCATTTTTTACAGAATTAGATAAAAATTCAGACTCCATCCAACAACTTGCAAATCAATTTTCAAATCTCAACTCATTTGTGGAAGTAACAACAAACCTTTTTACTGTAGCCGAAAAAACATTTTCAAAATTTTCAAATTTTGAAGGAAATTTTGAAAAAATCGCAAACACCATCCATTTAAGATTAGAAGAAAGTGGAAAGCTCTTGGAGTTTTTAGGAAGCCACCTCTCCACCCTTGAAACCAGAAGAGATGATATGCAATCTGTGATCATAACAACAGATACTATTTTAAAAGAGTCATACAAAGAACTCACGAATTCCGAAAGAGAAATATTATATAGCTTTAAAGAAACATCCCTTCGATCCGTAGAAGAATATAAAAAAATACTTCAAGACTATAATCGTCAATCTAAAGAAATATCACTCTCCTTACTTGATACATTAAAATCATTAGAAGGTTCTTTTTCAAATCTAACAGAAAGAGAAAAAGATACGCACCCATCAGTATCAAAAGATGCAATACAAAAAACATACGATGAATCTTTCCTTTCCTCTCTAAAAAATCTATTTTCTGAATTTGAAACCAGACTCCAACTTATGGATGAAAAATCCACCAATAGAGAGATCCAAATCTTACGTGCACTACAAAATATCCCCTCCCCCCAAGAATCCGTATCGCAACAGACATCCTACCCGGAAGCCGAGTTTCAAAAACTTTTGACCCAAGTAAATTTAAATCAAATCTATTTTGAAAACATATTGAAAGAACTCTTAAAAGAACTCAGAAGTGATTCGGAAAAAAATAAAAGCTTATCATTCTTTGGATTTATCACAAATAAGATTCAGAATATTTTTCGGTAGGATTTTGGGTTTTTCTGTAAGAAATTGTAACTACTCAAGCGAGTTCGACCTTATTTCTAAAGACTAAATTTACTTTTTAATTTCAATTTTTCTTTAATCTCAAATCTCTTTGTTACTTTTTTCTTCTCTTTATGAAAAGAGAAGAAAAAAGTAACCAAAAAAGAAGAGAAACCCGAACGTTCGCTCTGCTCTCTAATTCTCCAAGGTGTTGTACTACCCTTTAGTTATTTGGACTTCCCTCATGACCTGACTGACCCCCACTGTTCCTACGGGATGTCCTACGGTCTCTCTCCTTCTTAAATATATCACTGGAAGGCGGCTTGTGGCTATTCTTATTGTTTTGATTTAGTCGGGCTTCTTTGTTCTTTGATTCTAGATTCGAGAGCATTAAACTTTTCAGTTAAATAGTCACAGAGTTTATCTAGATCAGCATTTGCTAATTGTTTAAACTCTTCTCGGCTAAAGAAAGCTCATTTTTACAATTTAGCTTATTCTAAAAATTTGTACAATTATATTCTTTCGGTTAGTAGTTACCTTTTTAAGATTCGTACGATTTTTATTTCATATTTTTAGTTTTTACTTAAATAAATAGGAAATACTAATTTTTTGTCCGTACTGGCATTATAATGTAATATAGATTGAGGTTAAAAAATTGATTCTTAGGGGATTTTTTAGTGATAATGAAATAAAAAATGATTTAATTATTACTATTCTTAAAATTAGAAATTTATTAGATTTTTTTAACGTTTAATTTATTATTTCTTGCATTCTATGTTATATTGAGTCAATAGTATCTACTTGCTGAATTTGGTTTTTTTGTGCTTTTTGTGTCTAGGGGGTTGGATGGGTGATTTAAGACTTTGGGGGGAAGTATGAAAGAGTATATTGCAGAATTTGAAATAGCTGGGAATGCGGCGATGTGGACAAGACCAGATACTGGTGTAGCACCTGTGAGTTATCCTGCTCCTACTTTTTCGGCTATTCGAGGGATCTGAATGAATTATTTTGCCCATACTCCACCAAAAGGCTCTAAAGAATGGCATTTGTTACGAGATCATTTAAGAAAAACAGGTAATTTAGCAGAAGGGTATGGTCGAACTGCAATTGAAAAAGAGCTTTGTAAAATAGCTGGGCAATTACATGATTTAGGAAAATACCAAGTCGAATTTCAAAATTACTTGGTAGCGCAATACAAAAGTATACATCATGAGAAAGTCCCTCATGCAATGTTGGGGGCATTATATGCAAATAATAAAAATTATTCCGAGATTGCGTTTGCTATTGCAGGACATCATGCAGGCATACCGAATATATCAGATTTAAAATCAAGGATGGAAAGAATAAAAGCTCAGTCTCCAGGCAGATTAGATGAAGTAATAAAAGTTTTCGAAAGCGATACGGGTTATGAAATACAAATTAAGAAAATCGAACTACCTATTGATGATGAATACGACTTTGATACATATACTAGATTCATTTTTAGTGCATTAGTTGACGCTGACTATTTAGACAGCGAAAGTCATTTTAATAATAGCCAGTCGTCAATAAGAAGCTCAAAATCATTAGACATCGAAGTTTTATTAAATCAACTCGATCTGAAATTCAAAAGATTTACAGCTAAATCTGAACTAAATGAATTGAGAACTTCTACTCGTTTAGAAAGCCTCGAGAAAGCAAATTTGAAACCAGGCTTATTTTCATTAGTATTACCCACTGGACTAGGAAAGACTCTCACCTCAACCTACTGGGGGCTCACACATGCTAAGCATAACTCCCTTAAGAGAATCATCATTGTTCTACCCTACACTAATATAATTGATCAAACTAGTAAAGAGTTGAAAGAGATATTTGGAGATGATTTGGTTTTAGAACATCATTCAGGGGTGTCCGAAAATGAAGATGACGAATTTAAATATGACCCCAAAAAACTTGCAACGGAAAATTGGGATTATCCAATAATCGTGACAACAACTGTTCAATTCTTTGAATCTATATTTAGTAATCGTCCATCAAAATGTAGGAAGATTCATAATATAGCTGATTCAGTTGTAATTTTTGATGAAGTTCAAACCTTACCTAAAGAGAGTATCAAACCTACTCTCCGAATGATCAGAGATATTCAAAAAATATTTAATACTTCCTTCTTATTTTGTACGGCAACAATGCCAGCGTTTCATAAAAAGAAAGGATTTACTTTTGGCTTAGAAAATATAGAATCACTAATTAAAGACCCACTGACTCTATTTAAAAAAACTAATAGAGTCGGTTATTCTTTTATAAATGATTTAGATGAAATAGAGCAAGATAGATTAATCGAATTATTTAGAGAGAATCTACATTCTGTATTAATAATTTTTAATTCCAAAAAAGATGCTTTAAATATTTTTCGGGCAATAAATAAGACTGAATGGGATGAGGTATTTCATCTATCGACATCAATGTGTGCACATCACAGAAAGTCTGTTTTGGAAGAAATAAAAGAAAATTTAAGTGTTGGAAAAAAGATACTAACAGTTAGTACACAGCTTGTTGAAGCTGGAGTTGATTTTGATTTTCCAATTGTATATCGTGCAATTGCTCCTCTTGATTCTATTATTCAAGCCGCTGGAAGATGTAATCGAGAAGGGAAATTAATAGATGAGAACGGGAATCCTTTACTTGGTAAAGTATTTATATTTAAAATGGCTAATATGGGAATGCCCTATGATTCTGCTTATAAGACTGCTACAGAATTTACAATCACCTTCTTAAAAGATAAAATAGAACGTATATCTACCCATGAAATATATACCGAATATTATAGTTCTCTCATGAACCTTTTTATAAAAGAGGATAAGGCAAACATTGATGAGTCAAGAAAAAATCTTGAATTCAAGAATGTAGCCGAGCGTTATAAAATTATTGACTCACCTGCAATATCCGTCTTTATTTCTGAATATAACTCGGAAAGCAAAGACCTGCTCAATGAAATGAATACAACTAAATTTATCTCTCAATCTATGTACCGAAAAATGCAACCGTATTTAGTGCAGTTATATCCGAATTTATTTAAGACTGCTGCGAGAGATAATTTAATTAAAGTGACAGAGCATGGTATTCATGTGTGGGTCGGTGGATACAGTAAAGAATTTGGTATTACATTAGAAGCTAATAGTTATGATTATGTTCTTTGAAAAATCTTATGAGGTAGTATGAAAGAAACGAAAACAGTTAAAGTAAAAGTATGGGGAGAATGGGCTTGCTTCACTCGACCAGATTTAAAAGTAGAAAGAATGACTTATCCCTGTATGACTCCATCTGCTGCGAGAGGTATCTTAGAGGCTATATTATATAAGCCAGAATTTATTTGGAATATTAAATCTATTTTTATTCTCAATCCAATTAAATTTTTTTCGATACGACGCAATGAAATCTCAAAGAAAGCAAATAATCAACCTATCATTATTGAAAAGGAAAGGGTAATGAGAAATTCAATTATTCTTCGAGATGTCTCCTATGTTATAGAGGCAGAAATTATAGTCCCGGATGCAAACCAGCAAAATCATGGAACTAAATATATGGCAATGTTTAATCGAAGAGTTGAAAAAGGTCAATGTTACAAGAGACCTTATTTCGGGACCAGAGAGTTTTCTGTAGAGTTTGCACCTGCGCCGAAAGAGATTATTTCCATTCAAGAAGATATGCCGATAGGCGTAATGCTTTTAGATATTTTCTATGATGCAACCGGAAAGCCACAACCAAAGTTTTTTGAAGCGTCGATTCGAAAAGGAATTCTTAATTGCGAAGAGCCATACAAAGAAATGCTAAAGAGTTTTCACTTAAAGCCAAGTGAAGAAATAAATGAACTTCAATTAAATTGGAATCATGTAGAAGAAGAGGAAATGGTAAGGGAAGGTTTATTATGATTCGAGAATTAACTGAACTAGCAGAGCGTAATCGCAAAACAGAAAGAAGTGCTGGAAATATTGTCCATAACGCAATCAAGAAAGAAAAAGTAAATTTCTACTTATTCATTGATGAAGATGGAAAATTTCTCAACTTCCAAAGGTTAAATGAGCCTAGGCTTTCAGATTGCGAAGCACTAAGCTCAAAAAAAGGAAAAGCTCGTCTTTTAGTTGATAAACTTGAAGAGGCACTTGGATTAGATTTTTTTGATAGTTCTGCAAAAGATAGAAATGAACTCTATTTGAATAAGTTAGAAAATTTTCGACAAATTGAACAGCTAGAACCAATCTTTAAATTTTTTAATGAGGCACATGGACTTGAATCAGCCAAGGCAGCCATTTTAAATGAAATAAAATCTGATATTCAAAAAGAAATTGATGAGATAAATAAAAGTGATAAAAAAAATAAAAAACCGGTTGAGGTTGCTGCAAGTGAAAAAGTTGAAAAAAAATATGAGGGTAATATTGCTTTTTCCATTGGGGAAAAACTTGTTAATGAAGATGAAAATGTGATTTCTGCCATCATCGACAAATATGAAGAGTCTCAGTCTTCCTTTACAAAAAAAGTATGTTCAGTCTGTGGAAAAGAAAAATATCCTGTTGAAGACATTCCACATGGAATGCTTTCAAACGTTCCAGAAGGTTTAAATGGACGGGGTGCATTAATATCATTTAATGAAAATGCATTTGAATCATATAATTTGAAAGGTAATTTAAATTCTCAGATTTGTAACAATTGTTTTCCTGCTTATACAGAAGCACTAAACTGGCTACTCGCACCGTCAGGTACTATAAAAGATATAAAGGGTAAAGATAAAGTATTCTTTAATAATCGCTTTAACTTTGGCAAAGACACCGCTACAGTATTTTGGACAAAGAAAGAAACTACGTTTAATGTAAAAAAAGTTTTAGAATCTAAAAGTGCCGCAGATGTAAAAACCGTACTCGAATCAATGGACAAAGGTAGAGTATCCTCCGTCAATGCTAACGATTTTTATTCCATTACGTTAAGTGGGGCATCTGCGCGAATAATGATTCGAGATTTCATTCATACAAGTTTAGAGTCTGTGCAGGAAAATTTAAAACAATGGTTTGAGGATATAGATATTGGAAGAACTAACCCTCTAGGGGAATCTCAATACTCACCTCTTTGGTTAATTGCAGAAACAACTCGACGACCCAATGATTCAAAGCGCAAAGATGTTACTCCTTCCAGGATACATGTATTACTTTGGAAAGCAGCAATTCAAGGATATCCTCTTCCTCTATGGATACTACATGCAGTAATCAATCGAATTCGAATGGATAGTTATAAAATATCAGATAAAAAAGAAAATTCTCAGAATCAGGAAAATAATAAAAAATCTAAAAAAGGTAGTAGCGACAAAACTGAACCAGGCTCTCTAAGTTTGGGACAAGTCTTTAGTTCAGCAAGAATAGCTTTAATTCAAATAGTTTTAATTCGTTTAAGAAAAGGAGAAAGGAATATGAAAGAGTTAGATTCAGTAAGCACAGATCGTGCCTATAATTGTGGAAGAATATTTGCTGTCTTAGCAAAGATTCAATATCACGCAGCAAAACGTGATTTAAATGTAGGAATCGTAAACAAACATTATTCTGCCGCTTCTGCGACTCCATCTTCAACCTTTGGTCGTTTATTTAAAAATTCACGTAATCATTTAGATAAAATTGGAAATGATAATATGGGATTAGCGATCAACTTAGAAAAACAACTTTCTGATTTAATGTTAAAAATTGGGAATGCATTTCCACAAGTTTTATCTCTAGAGGGACAAGGGCGGTTTGCTCTTGGTTTCTATCAACAGCGAAATCTAGATTTCAAAAAAGGAGAAATTGGGGATGAGACAGTTTCTGAGGTAGAAGAAAACTTACCTGATGATTCAGATGAGTGATACCTTTAAAAGTAAGATTTCTTACATTCTTAAGTAATTAAAAATTAAACAAATAAGGAAAAAATTATGAATACAAATGAAGCAGTAAATCCAATTAAAAATAGATACGATTTTGTGTATCTATTCGATGTTAAGGATGGAAACCCAAATGGTGACCCAGATCAAGGTAATTTACCACGCATTGATCCAGAAACGAACTATGGTCTAGTAACAGATGTCTGTATAAAAAGAAAAGTTAGGAATTACGTCTCTTTAATTAAAGCCGGAGTTACTGGATTTGATATTTTTATTAAGCAAGGAGACCCTTTGAATAAAGCAATTGAAGCGGCGAAGGGAAAAGATCCTAAGGACAAACAAATATCTCTTTGTAAAGATTATTATGATATAAGAACATTTGGTGCTGTCCTGAGCACAGGGGACAAAGGAGCAGGAACTGTAAGAGGGCCCGTTCAACTAACATTCTCCAGATCGATAGATAGAATTTACCAAGCAGAGCACGCAATCACTCGTATGGCTGTTACTACAGAAGAAGAAGCAAAAAAACAAGAGAAGAGAGAGTTTGCATCAACAATGGGACGAAAGTATACAATTCCATATGGATTATATTTAATGAAAGGATTCATCTCCGCATCAGATGCACAAAAATCAGATTTCTCGGAAGATGATTTAAAACTTTTCTGGGAGAGTCTACGCAATGCGTTCGAACACGATCGTTCTGCCGCTAGAGGTGAAATGGCTGGGCGTATGTTACTTATTTTCAAGCATAATAACCATTTAGGAAAAGCACGTTCATCCGAATTGTTTGAGCGGTTAACTATACAAAAGAATGAAGGAATAGAAATCCCTCGCACATATTCCGATTATCAAATAAAAATAGATGACCAAAAGCTTCCAGATGGTATAGAAATTGACAGAGATAATTCATTTGGAATATAATAATTGAATTTAATTGATTATAAGTTTCAGTATTCTATATCCCCTTGTGTTACTACAATCTTTATAAAGAGAGTTATTAAAGAGTCAATATCCAAAAATCGAATTGATTGAAAAATGAAAATTTATTACAAACCAATGATTTTATTGACTCAACATGATTGTTTTGTATGTCATTGGTAAATGACCATTATGGGGGTATGGTGTTACGTATATCATTGTGGACATTATCATGGGCACCAACCACGTAGGGACACGGCACCACGTGGTGGTACCGGATCCAACGGTAATTATCCCCGATTGGGATTTGTATAAAAAAATATTTTCAATTAAATAAATGATAATATAATAAAAAATATATGTCTCTATTTCTAAATAAATATCGAAATGAATCGATACGATTACCAAATTATGATTATACTTCATCTGGTCATTATTTTGTAACCATTTGCACAGATGATAGAAATTATTATTTTGGATCTATTGAGAATGGTGATATGCAATTATCTGATTATGGTAAAATTGCTCAATTTTGTTGGGTAGAAATTCCAAACCATTTTAAACATGCTCTTTTGGATGAATATATAATTATGCCAAATCATATTCATGGTATAATTATATTAACAGATAGAAAGGAAACTAATTCTAATCAGGTTCAAGAGGCATTTGGAAAACCTGTTGTTGGATCTTTGGGAACAATTCTTCGATCTTATAAGTCAGCTGTTACCAAAATGATACATGAAAAAGATATTAATTCTCCCAAAAAAATATGGCAAAAAGGATATTATGAAAAGATTCTTCGAAGTGAAAAAGGATTATTTAATGTACAACGATATATAAATCAGAATCCAAAAAATTGGATTAAGGATAGATTATTCATAAAATAATTATAGTATTTGATAAAGTATAAACAAATATTAAATGTAAATATTTATTATTTACTGTTTGATTTAAAAAATTCTGTAACTTATGGGGCGAAGCTATAAAAGGAGAGATCTAAATGTATAACGAATGGCGTGAATCAGAAATAGTTCCTATATCAGCAATCAGCCATCATCTCTATTGTCCAAAACAAAATGCACTGATTCATACAGAGGGTGTATTTTTGGACAATGAGTTAACCGTCTCCGGAAATATTGGACATGAGTTTGTAGATGAAGAGAAAAGTTATTTAGATCATGGCCTTAAAAAGGAAACGTCTTACAGAGTTTTCTCTGAGATTTATGGTATTACAGGTATTGCTGATATAATTGAGTTTCCTGAAAATGAACCCCCTTTTCCGATAGATTATAAAAATGGAAAAATCTCAAACTGGAGAAATCAGGAAGCCCAGGTATGTGCTATTGCCCTCTGTCTGGAAGAAATGTTAAATGTGGAGATTGCAAAAGGGGCTATTTATCATATTCAATCTAAAAAGCGGCATGAATTTGAAATTTCTAAATCCTTAAGAGAACTTACCAATTTGGCAGTTAGAGAAATACGTCATAATTTAGTGAATAATATTGTTCCGGACGTCCCCTATTCCAAAATTTGCGACAGATGCAGTTTATATTCTTTATGCTTACCAAAACGAAAATATGTTGGAAATCCATTCCAACCGGTAAAAATAAATGGCTGATGTAAAACTCAATATACTATACATAACGAAGGATGGTCTTTACTTGCATCATGAAAATGATGTTTTAAAGGTAGAAGAAAAAAGTACAACGCTATTAAAAATTCCCATTCATCATTTACAGGGTATCACTATTATGTCTTTATCAAATATAAGCCCTTCATTACTTCAAAAATGTATGTCACTCGGAATTTATATAAGTTTTCTCTCCAATAGAGGGAGATTTATGGGACGACTGGAAGGTGCAAATGCTGGAAATGTACTACTAAGAAAGAAACAATTTCGAATCACTGAAATTGAAAAAATAAAAATATCAAAACTCATTATAGCGGGAAAAATTCAAAACCAGAGAGTAAATCTTTTAAGAACGGCAAGAGATATGAAAAATGAAATGGTTGAAAATGAAATTAGAGATGTAGTTAAGAGTATAGAAGAAATTCTTCCCCGACTGGAATCTGCTGATTCTCTAGAAAGTATTCGAGGGTATGAAGGAATTTGTGCGAAAAACTATTTTTCTGTACTTGAACATTGTATCGTATCTCAAAAAGAAGATTTTACTTTCAAAAATAGAACAAAACGTCCTCCCCGTAGCAGGGTGAATGCTCTCCTGTCCTTTGCATACAGCATGATTACAAATGAGTGTATCTCAGCATTACAGGCAGTAGGACTTGATCCATTTGTAGGAATGTTACACGAAGAAAGACCTGGTAGACCTTCTCTTGCATTGGATTTGGTAGAAGAGTTCCGCCCTTTTGCAGATAGATTTATCTTAACACTTATCAATCGCAAACAAATTCAAAAATCTGATTTTGAAGAAAGAGAGGGCTCTGTGTATCTTTTAAATGCAAATGGTAGAAAAACTTTTTTGACAGCCTATCAAACCAGAAAATCAGAAGAAATCACTCATTATTATTTGGATCAGTCCTGTACTATTAGCGAATTGTTTTTGTTACAAGCAAGACTCTTGGCTAGAGCCATCCGAGATGAAAAAGAAACCTATATTCCCTATATTTGGAGATAATAAATGTTTGTACTAATCTGCTATGATGTGGAAACGCTTACAGCCCAAGGTAGAAGAAGACTTCGAAAGGTAGCCAAAACTTGTGAAAGCCATGGACAGAGGGTTCAAAAATCTCTCTTTGAGTGCAAAATGGAAAAAGCAAAATACTTAGAATTTGAAAACAAACTCCTAAAGATTATAGACATAAAATCTGACAGTCTTAGAGTTTACCTATTGGATGAAGACAACGTCCAAAAAATAAAAAATTTTGGAATCTCTCAGCAAATTGACTTCGAAGAACCCCTCATATTATAGATCTGCGAACCCATTTCTCCCACAAAACTGCC
>CAMCZP010000081.1 GCA_945887855.1 Leptospira interrogans serovar Manilae
ACAGGCTTTTTCATGGGCCAGTTCACTATGATATCCATATTCGCAGTCACGGTTCCCCCTACGTTTGTAGCTGTGATCACATAACTTGTCACTGTTTGGACAGCGGTGGGAGTACCAGTGATTTGGCATGTAGATTTGTCGAGACTCAATCCTGTAGGCAAGGTGGGTGTAACACTACAGTTGATAGGAACCGATGCAGGTAGAAGTGTGGGGATGGGCAAAGAAGTTGTGGTCAAAAGCTCATCTTTGATAAGAGAATAGGTAGCACTCGAATAAGTGAGAGATGCAGGTGCATTTACAATTTGCAAAGAAATGGTATCTGTTACAAATCCCGCATTGTTTGCAGCTTTTATTGTATAGAGAGCTGCTGCGGTTACTGGAAAAGGGGTTGCGCTTCCATCTGGTATGATCGCACAGGTTGCTTGGTTGAGTGCTAACCCTGTGGGTAATGTTGGAGTGGATGTACATACATTCACAACATGGATTGGATTTGCCCCTCCTAACACAAGAGTTGGGACAATTGGAGTGGTACTTCCTAGGGTAGTGGTGACAGTGGTGCCCACAGGTATGACATAGGGAGATGATGGAAATGTCATACTCACTGGTTTTTTCATAGGCCAGTCTACTTTAATAGATACTTGTTTGGTGAAAGACCCTGAGGCATTGGTAGCAGTTATATTATAGTTGCCCACCAAATGCTCTACGATAGGAGTACCCGCAATTTCACAAGTGGTTTTGTTTAGGGTCAAGCCTGTGGGAAGGGTGGGTACAGCCGCACAAGAAGAGACAACTCCCCCAGTAATCGTGGGAACCCCCACTATAGTTACGGCAGTATCTTTAATCAGTTCAAATGTATTTGAAGGAGATACGCCATCATAGGAAAGATTTGTAATTGGTACTACAACCTCTAAGGAGATAGTATCTGTTGTAGAACCAGCAATATTGGATGCTTTGATAATATAATCTCTTCTGGCAACAGCCGTACCACTTGTAGGAGTACCACTAATTGCACATGTTGCCATTGTAAAGGTAAGCCCTGCTGGTAAACTTGGAGTGGCTTCGCAGAGAGTGACTGGGTCTGTGCCAAGTGTACCACCCCTTTGTATAACAGGTGTGATAGGAGTTGCCATTGCTACACCAGCTGCAACTGAGTAGGTATGATCTGCATAGGTCATACTCACTGGCTTTTTGACAGGCCAGTCTACTGTGATTTTAATATTTGCTGTAATGGTAGCAGCAGAATTTGAAGCTGTTACCACATAGGACGTTTGGTCTTGGATGGCAGTTGGTAAGCCTGTGATATTACAAGTATTAGGATCTATAGATAGTCCAGTGGGTAGAGTAGGTACGGTCTTACATGTGGTGGGTGTTCCTCCAGTGAGTGTGGATACACCTTGGGTCATTGCGACATCTTTCGTCAACAGAAGTTCATTTGCAGTTGTATTTCCTGTACTGTACGACAATGTCAAGGGTGCTTCCACAACTTCTAAGAAAATGGTATCTGAGACAGATCCCGCATCATTTGCAGCAGTGATCGTATAGAGCAAAGGAGCTACGGCTCCTGTTGTTGGACCTCCAGAAATCACACAAGTGGTATCACTAATGGTCAAACCTGCCGGTAGAGTTGGAATTGATCGGCATGTAGAGAGAGGATCTGAATTGCCTGCCCCTCCCAATACCAAATTGGGTGTAATTGTAGTACTTGTGGGACCATTTGCAACAGAATAAGGCGAGGAGGGGTATACAAGACTCACAGGTTTTAGAATGGGTAGATTTATGGTGATAGTGATAGTTCTGGTGATAAAGTTTGAAGAGTTTTCTGCTCGAATGGTATAGGTTGCATCTGCTTGGGCATCTTTTGGTGTTCCAGAAATAGTACAGGTTATGGGATTTATTGACAAGCCTGTGGGAAGTGTTGGGGTAGCAAAGCAATTGGATGGTGTTCCCCCTGTGAGAGCTGCTGTACCTGCCGCTGTGATTGCTACATCTCTTACTAATACGAATGCATTTGCAGTAACACTCCCTGTATAGCCTAGTGTGAGTGGGGGAGTTTTGACTTCTAATGAAATGGTATCTGCCGTAAAACCTGCTTCGTTGAGAGCTGTGATGGTGTAAAGAGCAGGTAAAACATCCACAAGAGAAGTTGGGGAACCATAGATTTCACATTTTCCAGAGGCATATCTCACATTCAATCCTGCAGGAAGTGTTGGGCTAACACTACAAGTAGTTGGAATTCCTCCTGAGATAGAATTTGATAACGTATTGATGGTAGCTCCACTGGCAAGCGAATAAGGAGAATTTGGAAATACAAGATTTTGAGGTCTGGGATTAGCCCAGGCAATTTCAATATTTACAGTGGATGTGGCAGATCCTAAAATATTGGAAGCTGTTATGGTATAGGTTTTAACTGCCTGTCCTACATTGGGTGTACCAGTGATGGCACAGGAAGTTTGGTTCAATTCCAAACCACCTGGCAATGTGGGAGACGCAGTACAACTAGTTGCAGCACCTCCTAAGTTAGAAGGTGTTATATTTACAGCCGTCCCTGTAGTTACTAAATAAGGAGAGGCTGGATAGGAAAAGGGGTTTGTTAAATTTGCTGCATTGATGATTTCAATTGTAATACTAGACGATGTCTGACCAAAGATATTGGCAGCAGTGATGAGATATCTTGTTTTACTTTGGAGAGTAGTTGGAGTTCCTGTGATGTTGCAAGTGGAGTTGTCAATTGCTAGTCCGGTGGGGAGTGCTGGTTCTGATTTACATGTGAGGGGAATTCCCCCTTTTAGAGTGGCGGTACCTGTAGTAACAGCTACCCCATTTGCCAGGCTGAATGGAGAATTTTCGTAATACAAAGCTGTGGGGGTTTTGTCGGAAGCAACACCCGCTATTACCGCTATATTTATGGAGACAGACAAACTACCCGACGAATTTGATCCTGTAATAGTAAATTTAGTAGAAGAGGATTCTACAGTAGGTGTGCCTGAAATAGAACAAGTAGTTTGGCTGATACTCAAACCTTTGGGAAGACTTGGGGTGATTGTACAGGATGTCAGTCCTATATCATTTAAATCAGGTGTGAGGGGGTTGATTTTTTCTCCCTTTAAAAGATTATAGGGAGCTCCAGAGTATTCAATTTTTGTAGGTATTTTTGAAACCGAATTTACTACATCTACTAATTGGGATTTGAGCCAATACTCTGCACTAGCTGGATCTTCACCAGAAGTTGCTGTATTACAACCTGAAAATATCATCCATAAGCTAAGATAAAACAATCCGTAAAAAGCTTTTTTTCTTTTCAATTGAAAACTAAATATGTTATTAAAAATTTTGAGTATATTGTAATCCATATCTAAACTCCCCGGGTGTATAACTAACTCCTGCCCTTGAATCTGTTGGTTGAAATTTAATCTGTATGTCCAAGTTTCCATTTCCTATTGGCATAGAAGATGGATTGTGGATTGATATTTTTGTCCCTTTATAATAAGAATACGCAGCATCACCCAGACTGATGATATACACCAAACCAAAGAGTCCCAAAGAGTAGTTGAGATTAAGTTGTGTGGTTTCAATATCCTGTCTGAGGGAGTTGAATTTGGTTGTTTCAGTAGAAATAATCTGCAATCTTGTTTGAGAATCTAATTGAAAGAGAATGATTGGGTCAATCCTATCAGTAGAATCATAAGCACTTCTGGCTGCATAGTTAGCATTCACCCTATACAGAACATGAGCAAATGTAAGGATTCCTGTATAAAAAAGATTACTAGAATTTTTTTCATCCGGTAAAGCCAAGCGTTGTCCCAAGCCTGGAAAATAGAAAGAGTACCACAATTTCGAATAATCTACCAGATAAATAGAGTTTCGCTTGGGAACAAAAGAAGCTATGGTTGGATTTTCTTTCTTTTTAAAAAGCTCCTGAATTTTTATGTAGTACGCATATGCTTCTTCATTCTCTGAATTGTTTTGAGCATTGATTAGATCTCCTTTTGAAAGGCAAAGTCTCATCTGCTCCTCAGCACCTTGAGCGGCTATACCATCACCAATATTTTGTTTCATTGCCCTATTAAATGATTCCTTTTCTGCAATGTAGTACAAAGTTTTCATGGAATTGGTGGTATAATCTATGTAGTGTTTTTTATTTTTTGCGATTCTTTGGTCTATTCTCTTTGTATACTCTGTAAGATTTTTTAAATTTGAGTTACTTAATATAATATTCTTTAGCTTCTCTAAATCTTTTAAGGCTTCTGCGTACTTGCCGTAGTATTCATGTTCTTCAGCTCTTTTTTCATAAGAACTCAAGACTAAAAATTCTAGTTTGCTAATTCTACTCAAAAGTCCATCTAATACATCGGGATTATTCACTCCATTTGAATGTACGTCTTTTAATAAGCTATTGTATGTTTGCAAATAGTCCAGGAGCTTGTCCGAATCTTGTTTGTCCTGTCTTACACGTTGGTCTAATATTTTTATATTTTTTTCAATATTTTTTAATAGGGCAGCAGTTTTTCTCTTAGTAATACTTTCATTGTAATCAGTTACAGATCTCAGCTCTATGTAGTTTAGGGATTGCGTTAGTTTATCTAGCACGTAGTCATAGATGCTCAAAGCCGTTTCGTAATCTCCCTCCCTAAATTTTTCATCTGCTCTCAAAACTTTTTTTTCTAGGGTGCGGAGAAGTTCGTTGATTTTTTCTGAATCGGTAGGGGGGCTAAAAATACGTAAATCTGGATTTTGAGAATCAATTACCACATTGGGAAAACTAAACTGAAAAGTTGCCTCTTTGGGGGGCTTGTTTGGTGAATAGTCCTTGGTCAATAATGCTTTTACCATTTCGTTTGTTTGGAATTCAAATTGGTCTTCTGGAAAAATTCCCTCTTTAGACTGCAGCAATGTTTTTGTTTGCGGGTTGTAGAGGCGGAGGGTCAGTCGGATTTGATTTTGAACAGATTCAATAGAGCCGGAGAGTTTGAGCTCTAACTCTAAATTTTCTTCTATCCATTTTTCGCAGACTGTTGTTTTGCATGTCTGTCGTTTGGTATTTTTTTGAATATGATCAATGTTCGATTTGGCGGACTCTTCGGTGATGACCAAAAAAGTCTTTGGGGATGCCATCCGAACGCTATTTCTCAAGAGATTTTTTACTGTCAGGATATAGCTGGGGGAAAGTTCTGATTCAGATGTGATCTCTCCAATATAAACCAGGGTGGGGACGGTGTCTGCAGTGAGCACAATAGGTACAAAGTATAGGGGTATCAGGGCATAGAAGTAGCAAAAGAAGAGGAATCCCTTCTTAAAAATTGTTTTTGGAATAATAAATGTTTCGATCATCATTTTTAGCATAATATTTTTAGAAAGATTATAAAATTATAATGTAGGAATCTTTATCTAATCTCTTATATTTGACCAATGTGAGGCCAGTAAGTTCTTATTTCTAACTACATTTAAAATTATATAATTAGGTATTGTTTATTGTATTGTTAATATCGGTATGTTGGACTCCCTATTCTAAATGTTCTTCTAGGGATGGAGGAAAAAATAAGGGCTTATAGTTTTCCACCCCTACCTATAACCATATTACAGAAATCTACCCAGTGAATACTACTTTTTATTTAAAAAGAGCGAATAGTTTGTATTTTTTCTGTCTTACTCAACAAAATAGTACTACTCAGATTTCTAATCAGAAATCTGGGTAAATGCATTTTCGCATAGTATCCAGACCGCTCCGCGGGGCTTTTTGCAGGGCAAAAAGTCTCACGGTCAGGTATCTATCAAAATGAATTTGAATCAATGAATGATTGATTTTAAATTTCATTAGAAATCTGAGTATTATTTATGGTTAGTAATATAAACTATATCTTACTCTTGTAATTTTGACTTACCCAATCCATTGTCTTACGTACTCCTTCAGGCATAGGGACTTTAGGATTATAACCCAGCTTAGTTCTTGCTTTTTCTATTGATACCTGGTTCTGTCGAAGTAAAAAGTTAACACCTTCTTCCGAGACTGGGGGTTCTTCTCCCATAAGAGAGTAGCTAAAACCTAGTGCCTTAACCAAACCTTTCAATAGAAATGCAGGTAGTACCATTGGATGGGTATGACCGCCAGCATCTGCCAATCGAGTAAAATATTCTTTCCAGGTGAGTGTTTCACCATCAGTAATATTAAAGGCTTCCCCATAGGCTTTCTCTTGTATTGCCAGATAGACTCCATGAGCTAAATTGTCTATATAGGTTAGATTTATCTTTCCGTTTCCTCCATCCGGGAGTGCAAAGAGTCCCCTTTTCATCAAATCAAGAGGTCGTATCACCCATGGCATTGAATTTGGACCATACACATCGCCTGGTCTAATAAAGATGATACCAAAATTAGGATCTATCAGTTTTGAAAGCTCTCTTTCTCCTTCAATTTTAGTGATACAATATGGATTGTCTTCGCCTCTGAGTTCTCCATTTTCAGTAATGAAGGGAGGATATGTAAAACCATATACCATCACGGAAGAAAAGTGAACCATAACTTTTACACCAAGGGTTTTTGCAATTTTAGCTATTTCAACTGAAGCATGAACATTTACACTTCTAAAGTCTTCTAAGTTTCCACCTTCTCTTACTATTGCTGCGGTATGTAGTACTATATCACACCCTTCTAAGGCTTTTCCTAAAAGTTGGGTATCATTTGTACTACCTTGGTATACATTAAAACCTTTCTTTTGGAGATTTTTGACTTTTTCAGGATCAATTTCTATGCCACTAATAATTGCTCCTTTTTCTGAAAATAATTCAGCAAGGCGGCTTCCTATAAAACCACCTATCCCTGTTATACATATATTTTTTTTATCCATTCATTTGCTGCCTATCAATAATATATCGTCTGACTAGAAAATATTTTAAACTGTAACGTCATATTTATTAGACCTATTCCACAGTTTTTTTAGCGAGTATTTTTATAAATCAATTTATTTTTTCCTTGCATTCTATTTAAATTAGATAAAATAGAAAAAGTCATTTTTAATCTTGAATTTCATATATATGAAATTAGTATTGACTTACTTTTCTTTCTAGTAATATTCATACATTTAATAGTTAAACCAATAATTATCTATGAACATAAGACTCATACCATTCAAAAAAATTGTGCTAGGAATTTTAATTGGTTTTATCCTTTTTTCAAGTACCTTGTTGGGGGATGACTACCCAATTGATGATACCCGCAAGGAATTTGAAATTACAAGTAATCTGGTTTATGCTGTTGTGAAGGAGGAGAAATCTTCTCTTGCAAATTTGAAAACCTTGCAATATGAAAAAGTTCCACAGAACAAAAATAACTTTGGATTTGAAGATAAAATATATGTCTTTCATACCACCCTGGTCAACACTTCTTCGATAGACAAATGGATACTTTATCTTTCCTTTCCAACCCTGGACTATGTGGATTTGTACATTGATTTTAAAAATGGTAAAGAACCATATTATTTTGAAAGTGGGGATATGCTTCCCTTTAAAAATCGCTTTTTACCTGATAGACGAATCAATTTTGAAATTAATTTTAAAGATAACCCATCCTTAGATTTATTTATTAGAATTAAATCTAGTGGAGCCAAACAATTCACCACCTTTTTAATTTCGCCAGATGAATTTGGTAACCTAAGGGGTTTAGAATCAATGGGACTGGGTTTTTATTATGGGGGATTATTTTTAATAGCATTTTATAATTTATTTATATTTATTTTCCTTAGGGACAAAACATATCTTGTATATTTTTTATTTTTGACTACCTATCTTTTACTCCAATCGGGTGTAAATGGAACTGTATTACAGTACTTATTTCCTAATTTTCCTAAGTTTACAAATATTCTTTTACTTGGATCTTATGTAGCTGTTTTATTTACTGGTATGCTTTTTTGTGAATACTATTTAAAGCTTGAAGGTAAAACAAAAAAAGTATCCAACCTTTTCCAATTAATTGTAATTTTGCTACTGATAAATGTTTTTATATTACCCCCTGGGTATATTATAAAAGGGATAGCTATATTAGGCTTGTTGATGCCCGGATTTTGGATGTACTCTGCTATTAAGAGTATATATAAGAAACAAGAAGGGTCTATTTATTATCTGATTGCCTGGTCAATATTAATAGCAGGTATTGTGATCTATTCTTTAAAATCATTTGGAGTTTTACCCTCTAATTTTTTTACAGAGTATGCAGTACAAATTGGTTCTTTATTAGAGGCATTGTTATTGTCTGTAGGACTGGCATACAGAATTGATATTCTAAAAAGAAGATCAGATTATTTGAATGAAAATCTACAAAATGAAGTCAACTTGAGGACAGATGAATTAAAAAGTGAAAAAGAAAAAGTAGAATTAGCATACTCTAAAGCAGAGCTAGCCATATCCAATTTTAAAACTTCCCAAGATAACTTGCTCTTAGAAAAAAAAGATACTGAAAATCTGAATTTATTCGTTAAAAGCGTAAACGAATCCTTAGATTTACCCACAATCATGGAAAAACTAATCACGTATCTCTCTGACAGATATGGATTGTGTTACTATGTATTGGGATTGGTTCAAGATAAAAATGATTTTGGACATACGGTAATGGTAAAAATGCCATCATTTTTTTCTGAAGAAGAAATACAAAATATTTTAAATATGAAAGTCCAATTGAAGGGAAATCTCTCTGCACATGCTTATGCATTTTCTTCCAAAAAACCTCTTTATTTTTCAAAAGTAAAACCTAGAGGTGTAACACAAGAAGAGCTATATGTACTTCAAAAAGCCAAAATAGAATCTTTTATTATCATTCCCCTTATTTTTCAAGGTAAACCCATTGGGACATTGGATTTATGGAAAGATGGAAGGATGAATTTAAACAAAGAAGATATTACAAGGCTTTCTCTTCTAGGAGAACACCTTGCGGGTATCATCAACAGCTCTATTCTTTTCAAAGAAATTCAATTAGAAAAGGAAAATTCAGAAAACTCCAGAATAGAACTCTACACAAAAACCGAAAGACTAAAAAAGATAAGTGAGTTTACTAGTACCATTCAATCTTCTACAAATTTTTTAAATGTACTACATAAATTAAAATCTTATTTCAATGAAACGTATGAATTGAAAAATTTAGCAATTTATTTAGCTAATAAAGAAAAACAAGAGTTGACATATAATATTCTATTTGGTCAAGAGATCACTCAATCTATTCAGGAAGAAATTTCTAAACGCAATTTACCTTTTTCCGAGACTAGGGGACTTCACATGAATTGCTATCTAAAAAATAAAACTATATTTCTATCAAATATGAAGGATAGAAAAATAGATTCTCCAGCGGAAACAGCAAATCAAGAACTTTTAAAAATGAAAGCACTCTACATTGCACCACTGATTTTTGAAAATGAAATATTTGGAGTCATCTCCTTAACCAGTCTCTCCAAGCCAATTTACTTATCCACAGAAAACAGAAAATTTCTAGACCAACTAATCTTTCTAATCTCTTCGAGTATGTATACATTTTTACAAATTGAAAAAGTAGAAATCTCAAGACAAAAACAGGAAGAAGCTTACAAAGAACTCAAAGCTTCTCAAGAACAATTGATTCAGTCTGAAAAAATGGCTGCTCTGGGAAATCTTGTTTCCGGTGTAGCACATGAAATCAATACACCTATTGGGGCAATCAAAGCATCTTCGAGCAATATCCAACTTTCCTTGGATGAATTTTTAAGAGAAGGGATCAGTATTCTCAGAGAATTTGATGAATCCACAATTGGTTTCATCCAGAAATTTATAGAAAATGAAATAGATCCTTCCAAAATAATTTCAACAAGAGAAGAGCGTAAGGTTAGAAAAGAATTAAAGAATAGATTAGAACTTTTGGAAATAGCCAATGCAGATGAAATCTCTGAAGTGTTAGTCCAATTAAAAATTGATACTATCAATGAAGAGTATCTCACTCTATGGCAAAAAGAAAATAATATTAAAATTTCTAAAATAATTTATGAATTAGCAGGTTTAAAATTAAAATCAAAGAACATAGATAATGCCGTTGAAAAAACATCTAAAATTATATATGCACTGAAAAGCTATGCAAAAACAGATCCACCGAACGTTAAGGTTGAAGCAAATGTAATAGAAGGTCTTGAAACTGTTCTTACAATTTATCAAAACTATATAAATCAGGGTATCACGATTGTGAGAGAATACTCTGATATTCCCAAGGTAACTTGTTATGAAGCAGAGCTAAACCAAGTATGGACAAATATAATTTTCAACGCAATACAAGCCATGAAAAATAAAGGAATTCTCACAATAAATGTTAAAGAAGAAATAGAAAATTCACAAAATTCAATCGTGGTGTCCATCCAAGACAACGGTTCTGGAATTCCTCAAGAGGTTCTGCCCAAGATATTTGATGCATTTTATACTACAAAAAAATCTGGAGAAGGTTCCGGGCTAGGGCTACATATCTGTAAACAAATCATAGATAAACACAATGGTAGTATTACAGTTGATTCAGAAATTGGAAATACTATATTTAAAGTAAGAATCCCTCTCGAAAATGGGAATGCCTAAAATTTCATTAGAAATACCCAGATTTCTAATGAAATTTAAAATGAATCAATTATTCATTGATTCAAATGCATTTTAAAAGATAACTGACCGTGAGACTTTTTGCCCTGCAAAAAGCCCCGCGGAGCGGTCTGGATTCTATGCGAAAATGCCTTTCCCCAGATTTCTGATTAGAAATCTGGGGAATAACCTGTTAATTGGCTTTCATGGAAAAAGAGAAGTAAAATATGAAATTTCTCGATTACTTCTTTTGGTAAGCATCCCGTTTTTAAAGATTTTGTGAGTTCCATCTGGATAGGTAATTTCAATTATATGGTTCTTTTTACGTTGGATTGTAGTTACAAAAGAAACAAAAGAATCTGCAAAATGATCATCAGGATTCTGTGATGCATAGAGGGTGGGGAAGGGGGTTTTTTCTAAATTTAGATATATTTGTTCAGCATCTTTTGGAATGGTTAGTTTAGAAGTATGGGAATAAAATACAATAGTATTCCTTTCAGGAAATATGGTATCGTCATACATAGAGGTTTCTTCGTTTATCCAATCCTTAGATGAAAAGGAAAATTTTGTAAAATCTCTATATTCATCTCTTTGATCAGGTAATAATTTCTCAGTTTGGCTAATGATATGACCTAGCTCATGGAGTAAAATATAATCCAAAGCCCCAGAAATTTTACTATCCTTTTCTTCAGTGAGGAGTACACGAATTTTTGAGGAATCCTGAGTTTGAAATACAGAAGATTCTTTTAGGCTGATCCAATCATTGGCATTTCTAGATATCATATCCCCATCTATTAATATAAAACCACCGGGAATGGTGTCTTTATCGTATACAAAACCAGAAATACCCGTGCCACCCAAATTTTGACATATATATATTCCATATATATATTTGGTTTTTAGCTTTTTCATATCCTGGCTTTCTAAACTTGCAATTTCTCGAACTAAAGATTTGATTCTCTCCATATCTGGATAAGGTTTAGGAACTTGGGTGAAATCATCTAAGAGATTCATCCTATGAGCAAAATCTTTATGAACTTCATCAAGTTGGTAGATTCTGTCTTCCCATGAACCGGAAAGGGAATACTGTGTAACTTCTCCCGCAGGATGAGTTTTGAATAGGGAGCTGTATTTGTTGGGAAGAAGTTTTTTTACAGGATCTTTACAGAGGGTACTACAAAAAAGGAGGAAAATGCAAAGTAAAAAGTTAAATCTCAATCTTTGAAATCGTCGTAGTACTCATTCACTTTTTTTACATAATTAATTGTTTCAGAGTAGGGAGGAATGCCACCATGTTTTTTAACTGCCCCAGGACCCGCATTGTAGGCAGCTATTGCTAAATCTTTGTCCTTAAAAACCCTGAGGAGGTCTTTGAGGTAGTTTGTGCCACCTTTTATGTTTTGGGCTGGGTTAAAGGGATTCCCTACACCAAGAGAGTCTGCGGTAGAGGGCATGAGCTGCATAAGTCCCATTGCTCCCTTGGGTGATTCCGCCCGAGGATTGAAATTTGATTCAGCCTTGATGATGGCTTTGACTAGATCGGGATCTAAACCTTTTCTTGTAGATTCTTTGTGTATGAGATCTTCAAGGTTGAAAGCTTTTGGCTTGTGTGACGCTTGGTCGTTATGATGAGATGTGTGATGCGATGATTGCTTGTTAAATAATTGCGGATTGGTATTTTGGAGGATTGATGTGAGCTTATCTATACCTTCTTTTCCTGGTTCAGATGCCTTAGGGAGTTCACTTACTTTTCTTTGCTTTTCTAATTCTAACAAAAATTCTGGCTTTGAGCTTTCAGATATTTTTTGTTCTAGTTCCATCTCGATTTTCTTGGATGTTGATGAAATATCCTGGATCCTGCTGAGGGCATTTTGGATGGAACTTATGTCTTCTATTCTCACATTTTTAAGTTCGGAAGATTATTATTTTTATTGAGAAGTTTTTTTCTAAAGTTACCGAAATTAAGGATTTT
>CAMCZP010000082.1 GCA_945887855.1 Leptospira interrogans serovar Manilae
AGGCTGGATACGAATTCAAATTATAATTTGAAGTTTGAAAAATCTCCCCTATATAAATTTATGGGTTCCAATGATATGCTATTTGAACAGACCTCTATCTATAAGCCTATTAAACAACTCGAAATACTCTTGGGTTTTTCTTATCAATATTCGGGAGTATTTCCCAAAACCAATGATTTAAAACTTCCTTTCAATCCAAACTTTTATGAGCCCTTTTCAGATAAAAAGCCCTTTCCCGATCCTGATTTTGGCTATTTTGGTTACAATCCACAAAGGTTTCAAAATTCTGCGGGATTTTTTCAAGTTTCCTATACACTTGAGAATACAACTCTCATAGCGGGTGCAAGACATGATACACATTCTCTCTATGGAAGAGCTGATAATCCGAGAATTGCCCTTTTACAAAAAATTAATAATGCACTTTCACTTCGTTTGTCGTACACAGAAGGTTTTAGGGGAGCCCCCATTTATTTATCTACAAATTCCATCGCGATTGGAACTGCTTCAAGTGGTGTTACATATCTATTTGTGCCAAATGGAAATCTTAGACCCGAAAAATTGAGATCGTATGAATTTGGAATTAGGTATCTATTGAGTAATCTAATCTCTTTGGAGACTATATTTTTTCACAATTTCGTTGATAATAAATTCAATGTAACACGGGTGGAGAGAAATGAAATTTTATATCCTAATTCAAAACAAAAAAAAGTAGATACAAATGCCAATGTGGGAAATAATTCACTCAATGGGCTTGATATCATTCTCGGATTCCAAGAACTCCATAAACCCACCCATTTGAATATAAGTTTTTCCACTTCTATTTCTAAAGGATCGGAATATTTGGCTCCTGAAAATGATTCTACAAAATCTGATCTGGAGATAGCTATCCTGGAATTATATGACAATAAACGAAATAAGATTCAAAATTATAGAGGTGTTCCCAATCGTATGTCAAAACTTAGAGTCTCCATGAAAGTTTTTGAAATGTGGTTTTTGGCATTTGACTATATCAATTCGGATGGTTGGTATTCTCGAAATATCATCAGCAAAAGACAATATGATATCGCTGAGTACAATTCTACCTATGACCCATATTTCGCAAATAACAAGGTTAAAGGATATAATATAGTAGATTTTAATACACATATAGATTTTTTAAAATACTTTAGAGCTCTGCTCAAAGTGACTAATTTGACAAATCAGGTATTTAGTGGACAGGCGGCGTACGACGGCTCTCAGAATCTAGATATAAATCCGCAGTACAGAAGGAATTTTTACTTGGGACTGGAGGTAAACCACAGTTGGTAAAACATATGAAACTACTTCTATTATTTATACTATTTAGTTTTCAGCCTATTTTTTCTGAAACTGAAATACCTGTGATTGTATCTTCCAATTCAGGGGTCTATATAAAAGTTCTTTCAGGTTTAAAATATTCGATTAAATCTCCTCAAAAGATATTATTTTTCAATGAAAATAGAGAAGAAATAAATTCAGTACTACAAAGTAATTCACCTATAATTACAATTGGAAACCAAGCAACGTACTATGTAAGAAGAAATAGTAATACTAGAATTATCTTTACCGCTACTAATTACTCTCGGGAAGGGATTCAATACGAAAAAGGAAACACCTGTGGTTTTTTTTCAGAGATACCTATTCAAAAACTTTTCTTATCTATCAAGGATTTTTCTCCCACTGCTAAAACTATCACTACGTTTTATACGTCTGCCTCTGGAAATTACTATACTCAAATTGCAAACCAAATTGATTTTCTTTATGGATTAAACTTTAAATCCATACAAGTTCCACAGGAAGAAAACTTTTCAAGTGAATTACAAAAACTAAAAAATAAAACGGATGCTTTTGTGATACTAGCTGATCCCCTCTATTCTAGAGAAAATTTTGAAGTTTTATCCAAATTTTGTAAGGAAAATCATATTCTACTATTTTCTAATATCAGCTCACTAACCGACTTGGGGATAGGGTATAGTTTAGATTTAGACTACTTTGATCTAGGCATCAAGACAGGAAATTTAGCAAATGAAATCCTAAATGATCCTGAAAAGTGTAGTTTGGGTCCTTTTTCATTTCCTGAAAGAGAGCTTTTAAAGATCAATACAGAGTATCTCAAAGAATCCGGGTTTTCTATCTCCAAAGAGATTGTTCAAAAAACAGAGATAGATGATTTAAATCTCGCGGGTATGGATCTGTACTTCAGTGGGAAAAAAGCAACTGCTTTAAATATTTTCAAATATATATTAAAAAAATCTCCTTCCAATGAGAATGCATTGAAATATAACCAATTGATATTGAATGAGAAGTACGACGATCAGGTAAAGGGATTGTTTGATGAAGCCAATAAACTTTATGACTCACAAAAATATTCAGAAGCAAGACTGCTGTATGAAAAAATTAATAAAATTAACCCAAATATTCCTACTATTAAGGAAAAAATAGATCAGTGCACACTCGCATCGAGTGAGCAAAAACGCCAACAGGCCATTCAATCACAAACAGCAGGTCAGTATTTTCAATCCATCATGTTCTATTTGGAGTCCTTAAAAATTCTTCCTTCTAATTCTAACGCAAGACAGGGCTTAGAATTGCTTCGTAAAAAACTGAGTGAAACTATTCCCCAAATGATGAGTGACGGACTGTTATTGTATAATCATAGGAAGTACAAAGATGCAATCTCCATATTTAAAAATATTTTATTAATTGAGGAGGGGAATAAAAAGTCTAAAGAGTACTACAGACTTTCACAAGAGAAAATGGAGGCAATTGAACGACTTTCCAATTGTAAAAATTCTAAGGATAATCCCTGTGCATTATGAAAATAAATGTTAAATTGACAATTTTATTTTTACTGGTAGCCTTTTTGGGAATTGCTCCCATTTCATTTATTTTTATAAGTCGAAGTGAGACAATCATCACAGAAAAGACTTTTGAAGTTTGTTTTAATTTAGCTTCTAATCTCTCTACCATAGCCAGAGAGGAGTTACTCCTAAACAACACTTATGAAGGAATAGAAGGGGTGATGACAAAACTCCGTAACCTGGAAGATGACTCGTTAAATTCAGTATATGTAATCAATAAATATGGTATATATATATCTGATTTGGAACAAAAAAGAGTTTCTTCTAAAGTATCACAAGAAGATATTCAGTATTTCAGTAAAATTATAAAACCCAATATTCACAAAACTAATAATGCTTTGGGTCAGAATATGGTTAGGTTTGAATTCCCGGTATTTTTGGAGGAGAATGATCTCAGTAGTTTACTCTTGGGCTTTGTAGTATTTGAATTCAATGAACAAAAACTCTATAGGGCGGTGGATCAGTTCAAAAGAGATTTACTCTATCTTTCCGTTGGCCTGTCAATTTTTATTATAATATTTGCTTATATCATTTCCAGGTTGTTTTCTAAAAATATTCAAATTCTATCTCGTGGAGTGGAAGTCATTGGAAGTGGGGATTTGAGTTTGAACTTAGATATCAACTCATCTGATGAAATTGGAGACCTTGCCAGAAACTTCAATACCATGACCGTTAAACTCAGAGAGGCGGATGATTTTAAAGCTGCATTACTCCATTCTTATAGTAAGTTTGTGCCAACTGAATTTATTGAGTTTCTTAAAAAAAATTCTGTTTTAGATATTACCCTCGGGGATCAAATCGAGGTAGATATGTCAATTCTCTTTTCTGACATACGCTCGTTTACCACAATTTCTGAAAAGATGACAGCAGAGGAGACATTCAAATTTATCAATTCTTATCTACATGCAATGGGCCCCTGTGTTACAAAACAAAATGGATTTATTGATAAATATATAGGAGATGCTATTATGGCACTCTTCAGAACACCTGAAAATGCATTGGATGGGGCAATCGATATGCTCGATGAATTATATTTGTACAACAAGAAGAGAGTTGAAAAAGATTATGAAAAAATATCCATAGGAATTGGAATCCATACGGGAAGATTGATCTTGGGAATTGTGGGTTCGGAATTGAGAATTCAGGGAACTGTGATTTCTGATGCTGTAAATTTAGCATCCAGAATAGAGGGTCTTACAAAGATGTATGGCGCATCCTTACTCATGAGCGAAGAATCTTTCAACATAATTGAAAAAAAAGAAAAGTATTACACAAGGGTCATTGATAGAGTAAAAGTAAAGGGCAAAGATAAACCGGTAGATGTGATTGAAATTCTCAACGGTAATTCAGAACGAATCATAAACTTAAAACTTTCTACCAATCATTTAATGAAAGAGGGTATTACACTTTTCAGAGAACGAGATTTTAGAAATGCAATCAAACACTTTGAAGAAATTTTATCTATCGATCCTAAAGATAAAGCGGCAAACATTCATTTACAGAGATCTATTTATTTTCACAACCATGGTGTTCCTCCCGATTGGGAGGGTGTATCTGCTTTAAATGAAAAGTAGAGTAAGATTCATTCCCCATCCAAAAGATGATCAAACCCTGCATTTTTTCTCTGCAAATGAGTCAATAAAAAATAGACATATCCCAGTAATACTAATCCTAAAAATAGCAAAAATATGGTTATATTCAAAAAAATCATTGTAGTAATACAAATAATTGCTAAACCCAATGCAATCAAAGGAAGTATAGGATAAAAGGGTGCTTTGTATGTTCTAACTCTATTGGGTTCTGATTTTCTGAGTTGGAATAGGCTCAACAGTGAGAGAATATAGGAGGTCAGGGCTCCAAATACACTCATGGTGATGATGGTAGCCGTGAGAGTTTGTCCTCCTATGGAAATCCATTCATCTATATAAATGGAAACTATCCCCACAACGCCACCCGCCAAAATAGCAGGGTAAGGGGTCTTTCGTTTGGAATGCAATACAGATAAAAATTTGGGCATATAGCCCGCACGGGAAAGAGCAAAGATTTGTCTCGAATACCCCATGATGATTCCATGAAAGCTCGCAATCAAACCAAAAAGTCCAATCCATACCAACATGTGCATCCATACACTTGTAGTACCCACAACCTTTTGCATAGCTCTCGGCAGGGGATCATTGATGTTAGACAATTCTCTCCAATCTCCAACCCCTCCGGCAAAGACCATAACTCCCAAAGCCAATCCCACAAGTGTGAGGATTCCAGAAATGTATGCCCTCGGGATTGTCTTTTCAGGATCCTTTGCTTCTTCTGCCGCCATAGCCGCTCCCTCGATCGCTAAAAAAAACCAGATGGCAAAGGGTATGGATTCAAACATTCCAGGAACCGAAGAGAGTGTGAGTTCATTAGAGCCAGCCCAACCATTGGCTGTAAAATTGGAAATTGAAAATGAAGGGGAAACAACAAACATAAACACCAGTAGTTCAAAGATAGCAAGGAGTGTTACAAAGAGCTCAAAGGTTGCGGCTATTCCCATCCCTGCAATGTTCAAAGTCATAAAAACGAAATACGCAAAAGTTGCCGCATGTTTTGGATTGATTTCGGGAAACTGTATTTGCAAATAGGAGCCGATCGCAAGTGCAATGGCAGGGGGTGCAAAGACAAATTCAATCAATGTAGAAGCACCTGCAAAGTAACCACCAGTGGCACCAAACGCTCTCTTGGCATAGGCAAAGGGTCCTCCCGCATGGGGAATGGATGTGGTGAGCTCTGTAAAACTAAAGATAAAACAAGTGTACATGATAGCCACCAAGAGCGAGATGACTAAAAACCCTAAAGTTCCCGCACTAGCCCAACCATAGCTCCAACCAAAGTATTCCCCTGAGATCACAAGCCCCACCGCAATTCCCCAAAGATGAAGAGTGTTTAAAGTGGGAGTGAGTTTACTCTCTTTATTTTCGGTCATCTATTTTTGGAAAGTTGGATGAGATGTTCAAAGAGATGGAGCTGGGAAGGGTCATCCAATCCTGTGAGTTCGGGATGCCACTGTACTGCAAGAATTTGTGGATTATTTTCAATTTCTACTGCCTCTATCACACCATCTTCCGCCCATGCAATTGGTATCACGCCTTTGCCTGGAGTTTCGATTGCCTGGTGGTGCCAACTGGCTGTGGTCACGTAGTCTGTTTCCATGATGTTTGCTAGGGGAGAATCAGTTTTTATTCGAACGGGATGTTGGGTTGGCTCACGGGGGGGAACTCTGTGGTTCACCTTGCTCTGTACTACATCTGGAAGATGCAAATGAAGGGTGCCCCCCAGCATTGTGTTGAGAATTTGTAACCCCCTGCAAATACCAAAGAGGGGAATCTTTTTGTCGAGGGACTGTTTTGCCAGTTCTAATTCGGTTTCATCCCTCAAGGGATTTAAATTGTAAATAGTTTTATGGGTTTTATTGGTAAAACGGGAAGGCTCAATATCTCCCCCACCTGCAAGTACTACGCCATGTACTACAGATAGCCAACCTGTCACCATTTCTTTACCGATGGGCGGAAGTAAAATAGGGATTCCACCCGCTTTTTGAACACACTGCACATAGAGATGGGGAGTGTGATAACCATATCCCTCTCCGTTGGGATATGCTGTGATACCTATGATGGGTCTATTGGGCATTGGTTTTCCTTGTATAAAATAGGTAGTTACCGAATGTTCCTATGATACTTTTAAAAATTACTTTGTCAAGAGGGATTTTCTAATATTGTAAAAATATAATTATTTTGATTTGATATTTAAAATCATAGTATTTTTATAGTTTATAGGTAAGTCTAAAATATATTTGTAAAATATAAATTGATCTAAGTAGGTTACTATATGAAAGAAATTCCTATCATTAGGTTTTCTAAACCTTCCCATCCCGAGTTAGAATTTGAAGTGCTAAAGCTTTCAGATCTAGTGCGAAAAGAAAAGGATACCAAAATTTTTAAGAGATCTCATAGACTGGACTTCTATAACGTATTGCACATTACTTTCGGTAGGGGAATTCATACTATAGATTTTCAAAATTTCCGCTATAAAACAGGAGATACTCTTTTGATAAGAAAGGGTCAGGTTCATTCATTTCTATGTCCGGACGAAGCTGAGGGAATATTGATTGTCTTCACTGAGAAGTTTTTTTATAAAAATATTGTTAAATCAGATTATTTGTCCTTTTATACTTTGGATGCATATAGAAGTTCAATTCCTATTGTTCGCTATGCAAAGAATATAGAAAATAATCTTCTTTTGGATGCAGAAACAATTTACAATGAATATCATTTTGGGGATCAAACAGGAAAGGAACTGATGATGCAGTGTCTCTTAAAGATATTTTTAATCCGCCTAGAAAGATGTAGAAGTCATAACAAAATAGAGCAGTTAAATTCAGAATTTGTAGATCGGTTTCGAATTTTTCAGAACCTTCTTGATAAACACTGTACCGAAATCAGAGAAGCAGAAACCTACTCTAAAATGATGAATATCAGCTACAAACATATGAATAAAATTTGTAATCTGGCTGTCGGGAATTCAATGAAAAAAATTATAGACGCACACATAGTTTTAGAAATGAAAAGAAAACTTGCCATCTCAGAGATCACTATAAATGAATTGACCGATATATTTCATTTTGATGAACCCACAAATTTAGTTAAATTTTTTAAAAAGAATTGCGGTATGACTCCTTCTAGATTTCGTAAAACTCTTTTACTTTAATCAGGTTCTATTTTTACCATTTTTTTCCTTACTTTGACCTTTCCTTTTTTTTAAAATAATGTCAAAGTAATAATGTTGATCAAATAGAATTCTAAGGAAATCCATCTATGTATTGCAAAAATGGAAATACCCTTTCTAATTATATTTTCAATAAATTTATTCAGGAGATATTAAATGGAAATTCTTAAAGATATAATCAAGCCGCTTTACAATTCCTGTTTTAGCGTGGACAAAACAAGAGACCCAGTTACCATTATGGGTGAGCTACTGAAAGACGATTTTCAATCTATCAATGCAGGAGAGACTAAATCTAAAGCACAACTGATCGGACAGGTGCAATACCTTTGGAAACTGATCCCCGATTTGAAATTTGACATTCAGGAAATCCTACAGGATGGTAAGAGAATAATTGTTAGATGTATTGTAACAGGAACTCCTAACGGAGAGTTTATGGGATTGAATCTAGATGGATCAAAATCATTCCGAATTATGAGCATCGATATTCATACGTTTGAAGGTGAAAAAGTAAAGGCCGTGCATCACTTGGAGGAATGGACAACAGCAATCAAACAGTTGAGGGGAATAGCCGCATGAAACGAGTCAAACTTCCACTCTGGATCAATGTATTAAATGGAATAGTTGTTTTGATTCTCTTTATAAAAACTTATTCAGCTCTCTTTAATCCGGCCCTTGCTTATGGGAGTATTGATTTTTCAAAGACAGCTGAGAGCAGAGTGCTTTGGGAGCTGGCTGGAAGAAATATTGCTATGATTGCATTAGGTCTTCTTGCTATGTTTTCTCAAAAACCTCTGCTTCTAGCCGTCTGCATGTTTCTAGGAATATTCCGGGAAAGTTTTGATATGATTTTGGCAATTCATTTTTCAAGCCTATCTTTAAACGAAATACTGCAGGCTCTTTCATTTTTATTATTTATACTACCTTATATAGTGGCTATTAAAGTTCTTTTGAAGAAGGTTTTTGAATCCAAGAGAGAAATAACCCCTAATCCATTAAGTGAAATAAATCTATGAAAAAAATCCATTCTTAAAGACTAAGAATTTATCTATGGAGCTTCTTAAGGGGTTAAAGCCCCTTAAGCCGTCACAGACACAGTTATATCAAATGAATCGCTCTTCCATGAGGGCAAACCCATGCTTCATGGTTTCGGCAAGAAAAGGTATTTCATTTTGGATACCATCGGTTTCTCGTTGGAGTGGTGTGATTGTTTCTATCATAAGCTTTTCTTTGCTCCGTAGTACCTTTGAATCTGCCCAAACTTCAAATTCTGTCAAGATAGTTTCAATTCCATTGGGGGGAGGTTGGCTTGGCTGAGGGCAAGAATTAGATTTTTCATGGGAATTTTACTTGACCAATTCCTTAAATTTAATCTAATTTACGTATGAATTCGGTTTTTGAATCTATTTTCGAAGAGAGTGTATATCACTTCGATTTAGAAACATATCACAAATTGAGTTTAAGTGGTCACCTTCCCAGAAATCTAGAATTAATAGAAGGGATTCTAATTCAAAAAAATGCAAATTCTCCCCTGCATGCAAAAGTTGTAAACAAACTTAGAAAATTAATAGAAAGAAATTTACCCGAAGAGTTCATTCTTCGACAGGAAAGCCCATTAACCCTATTTGAATCCAAATCAGAACCAGAACCCGATCTTGCTATTTTGAAGGGAAAGGATGATGACTTTACGGATTCCCACCCAACTACTGCCCTCTGGGTAATTGAAATCTCCAATACCTCTCTCACTATGGATAGGGCAAAAATAAATAGTTATGCAAGTGCCCAAATAGCAGTGTATTGGATTATCGATTTAGTAAAACAGCAAGTGGAAGTGTATGACAACTTACAAAGTATAGAATATCTAGATAAAAAAATATTTTCTAAAGAGGAGAGAATCCCCTTTCCTGTTATAGAAGGCGGTTTTGTTTTATCTGAGATTTTATAGAAATACTAAGATTTTTGACTTCTTCTAACTCACTTTCAGGATCCCAGTTGTCCAATCCTTGATAAAACAAAATGGGAATGATAGAGTACATTTTACCAAATTCTTTTTTCTGCCATTTGTGAATGATTTGTTTGTACTTCATCATCTGGATTTGAAAATCATTGGTTCTTCTGGACTTGTGTTCTAAAAGAAATTACAGTTTATCATTTGAATTCCGAATGGGAATTTGATATAGAATGTCATACAATAACTGCTTTTTTCGATAATTGATTTCTTTTATGAGAATTAGATTTTCCAGATCCAGAAAGTTTGATTTTTCTTTTAATAGAAATCGGAAGAATTCTATGGCACAGTCTATTCTTTGAAATAAAAGCTTCCAGAATATATCATGGTAGTCGGGCATTTTCGCCTCCTACCTATCTAGGTATAAAAAAGAGAGTGGAATCTCTGCGTAAGACGCACCGCCGTGCGTCCGGACGGGTGTTGTGCATCCAGACTGGCATCGTGCGTCCAGACTGGCATCGTGCATACAGAGTGTTCATAAATTTCAAAAAATCCAATTCTCCGTTCAGCTTATAAATCCCATAAAAAATTTATAATTATTGGCTATTTAAATAGTCGATAGATTGTATAATGATTATTTAAATAGTCATTATACGGAGTCAAACTTATAAAGCTATGAAAAAAAATAGATCTTACTCACGATATGCTGTTGGTGCAGTGACTTTATTAGGCAAAGAAATCCAATATGCCCGAAAGAAAAAAAAATGGTCAGAGTCAGTTTTGTCAGAGCGAATTGGGATTTCTCGTGCTACATTGCAAAAGATTGAAAGTGGAGAAATGACAGTAGCTATAGGGTTGGTTCTAGAAGCAGCAACGATCGTAGGAGTTCCCCTTTTTGTGGAAGAAAGCCCATCCATTTCTAAATCAATTCGTGATACTAATGAAAAATTGACCCTACTTCCTAAAAGAATTCACACTAAGCAAAAACAGGTTAAAGATGACTTTTAAAGAGGCATATATATGGATTTGGTTGCCACAAGAAGAAAAACCTATTGTTTGTGGAAGGCTTGAAGAAGAGAATGGATTTTTTTACTTTAACTATGGAAAAAGCTACTTACAAAAATCCAGGGAGTCTAAGAAGATTATATCTCTCTATGAGCCCGAACTTCCATTAAGAGAAGGTCGATTGCCATTAGTTGAGGGACTCATGATTCCAAGTGTAATACGTGATGCGTCTCCTGATGCTTGGGGGAGAAGGGTTATCATCCATACAATTCTGGGTCATAAAGGAATAGAGATTGATCCAACTGAATTAAATGAAATTACTTATCTTCTAAATTCAGGTTCAGATAGAATTGGTAATTTAGATTTTCAAATTTCATCCCAAGAATATATTCCCCGACATTCACAAAATGTAACACTAGAAGAATTGTTGCAGTCGGCTGAAAAAGTGGAAAAGGGACTGCCACTTTCCAAGGAATTAGATTTGGCTTTATTTCATGGGAGTTCTATTGGAGGAGCAAGACCGAAAGCACTCATCGAGGATAAAAATAAGAAATATATAGCAAAATTTTCATCATCTTCTGATTTGTATAGTATTGTTAAAGCTGAGTTTATTGCAATGCGTTTAGCAAAACTAGCGGGAATCAATGTACCAAATGTGAAGATAGTTCAATCATTAAATAAAGATGTACTACTAATCGAGAGATTTGATAGGGAATGGAAGGGGTCATATTGGACAAGAAAATCTATAATTTCTGCACTTACTTTACTTGGATTGGATGAGATGATGGATAGATATGCAAGTTATGAAGAATTGTGTGAAATTATCCGTCATAAATTCTCAAATCCAAAAGATAATCTTACCGAGTTATTCAAGAGACTGGTGTTCAATATACTTTGTGGTAATACAGATGACCATGCGAGGAATCATGCAGCATTTTGGGATGGGGTATCACTATCTCTAACGCCAGCTTATGATATTTGTCCTCAGAGTAGGGCTGGAAATGAAGCATCGCAGGGTATGATAATTTCTAATGAAAATCGTAAGAGCCAACTTGCATCATGCTTGCAAGCCATCGAACACTTTCAACTTTCCAAAAAAAAAGCTAAAGAAATCATTCAAAATATTATAAATGTCATACAAAAGAATTGGAAACCTGTATGTGAAATAGCAAAAATAAGCAAAGTAGAACAAAATTTACTTTGGGGTAGACAGTTTTTAAATCCATATTCTTTAGAAGAGTAGTATTATAAACTTTCTATATGATCCCATTTTCCCGGAGCTCTTCCTCTGATAGACCGGTGATATCCTGTATTTCAGAGACAGAAAATCCCTTATATAACATTTTTCGAGCAGTCCCCAGCTTGTTTTTAAATTCGCCCTTGATTTCCCCTTCTTCCAAAGCCCTTTCATATGCCGTTAAAACTTTTTTTCCCATAATTGCCTCCTCTAAAATAGTATTTTCTTCTAAACGTGATCTAAAAATATAATCCAACATATCCTCTTCCAAATCAATTCTTTTTGACTCTTCCATTGAATTTAAAATTTCTCTGATTTTTCTCCAACCATTCACAAAATCTTCCCAGTTATCTCGGATGATTTTTAAAAGTAAGATTCCTGCTTTCAGCTCGGGATTTACGAAATCGATCAACGGATCTATTTTTCGCAAGTCAAAGAGTAAGAATTCTTCCTTGGTTCCTGAAAGGATAGGATTTGTAAGATTTTTGACTTCTTCTAACTCACTTTCTGGATCCCATTTGTCCAATCCTTGATAAAACAAAATGGGTATGATAGAATACATTTTACCAAATTCTTTTTTCTGCCATTTGTGAATGATTTGTTTGTACTTCATCATCTGGATTTGAAAATCATTGGCTCTTCTGGACTTGTGTTCTAAAAGAAAGTAGAGTTTCTCATTTGAATTCCGAATGGG
>CAMCZP010000083.1 GCA_945887855.1 Leptospira interrogans serovar Manilae
TTTTATTTTTTATTTTTTTTTAAGCGTATCACTCACTTTTTTTTACCTATCTTTCCGTGAGGCTCTTAATCATTTTATTTACCTTTCCCCTCTGGGGAGAATCTTCCCCCCTCTATCCTGTCCTGGAATCAGGGAGGGGATCAAACTTCTCTTTCGGTGGAAGGGTTGACCAAAAGCAGTACTATTCGGGCTATACAAGTCTCCAAAAGGACTGGGATAAGGTTCGATTTGGTTTGGTTGGTTTAGTGGAGAAAAAACCTCTTAAAAATATAGATCCATCCTCCTATTCATTTCCTGAACCAGTCCTAAAAAAATCACTGTATGGCGTAGTTCAATTGAGTTCGTTTGGTTTTTATCTTCGGGCGGATGGGGGGGCAGTACCAAAGGACTGGGTTCTGAGCATCCAAATGCACCCGGAAAAAATGTTTTATTTGTTTACAAACCATTGGAATGAGTTCCACCGAACTGGCATTGGAATTCTCAGTGGAAGCCAGTTCCAAATTGGTTTGGAACTTGGAAAAACCACAGGTTTGAACAATACCTCCTTTGATGGGTTGGTCTCTCTAACGTATAAAACCTCCTTTGCCTCCCTGGGTATTTTGGGAACGGAAGAAGAAAAATCTCCAGGAAACGCGTCCATCCTATTTGGATTCAACTCGGAAAGAAGAGATACAGAATCACTCACTCGTGAGGAATCTCCCTTTTCGGAAGAAGATGAATTTAAAATGATAAAGAAGCCTCTAAAAAATTTGTCATACCCAATTGATCACCCCCTCCATAAAGTAAAACCTGTCCTTCCCTTACAATTGCAGGATCTGTTACGTAAGAAAATTACTTTGAGGGAAGCCCTCCAAATTTTAAAAGCAGAAAGAAATCGAGAAGAGTTTGAAAATTTTTTGAAAACACTTCCAAGTGATACGATTTCAAAGGTAAGAAAAATCCAATATGAAAAATCAAAATCTCTTGGTGGTTTTGAATGAAACACTTTCTATTCTTTTTTTTTATGTTATTAGGTCAGGTGGAAGGAGAAGAAGAGACCAAGTACACTCTCTACTCAAGTTTTGAAAATTCTATCTCTTCCTTTAGCAATGGTGAATCCTTATCGAGAACAATTGGACTTGGTGAAGTGAATCACAAAGATAAATATAAAATAGCAGGAGAAAAAAGGGGAGAGGCTGGTTTGGGATCATTGGAATGGAAACACCCAAACTTCTATGCATCGGCAGGCCACAGATATAAACCTATCCCCGGTTTTTATTTTTTGAGAGACCCCTACTCGTACTCAGCCTTTCAAAATCCCACACATGGTGTAGTACATCAACCACTCAATCAATCTGCATTTTTAGGTTTGTCTCACAAAGACTGGGGATTGGGTGTTTTTTTAGGTAAAACTATATCTGAAAAAAAACCCGGGATTTATTTTAAAACTCCTGGAGATATCCTGGGATTTGCTTATTCAAAAGAATCGGAAACTTACTTTTCATCTCTCAATCTTAGGGAAGAAAAAATTCCATTCCTGCATTCAGAGCTAACATTGAGCTCTCAATTTTACGGTAAAAAAGAAGCATACTTTGGCTATTTTAATTCCAGACTTTTTTCTATCCAAACCGGATTGGATACACGATTTAGTGTATATCGAGATACAAAAGAAAACCAATTGAATATAACTAGGGACAATCTAAATTCCATAAATGAAAAAATAGGGGTTCATTTGAAAATATCCTTGCATCACTACAATAGAATAGAGCATTTTACAGAAATTTACAAACTTGGAAAAAGTAGTACAACCGGTGGATCCGCAGCACTTTTTTCTCTTCCATATGGATCTCTTTGTTTAGGAGGTAGAGTCTATGAAAAGTACGAAGTTCAAGATTTCAATTTCAACCAAGTGTACTTCATAAAAGCGTATAGTGTATCTTATGAATGGAAAAAATTTTACAATGAGGCTATGATCAGAGTTGAAAACAGAGAAAATAAAGATAGGGTATTGGAGATCAAAACTACACTGAGACCCAACCCTGACTGGAGACTGGAAGTTTCTACTATTCTAGCTAAAAGTTCAAATCAAATCAATTCATTGTATGAACAATGGAGCGATGGTGAAAATATCAACACAATTTTTACAGATAGGCAAGCAGCTATTAAACTAAAAATTATAGGTTCCTATATCTTACTCAATCTGAGCGGTTCGAGACAAAAAAATGGAAATGAAATCTATTATGGCAACATACAATTTAAACTAAGTTTTTAAGGTATGAAATATATCATAATGGATACCTCAAACAAAGATGTATTAGCTCTATCAGAGAAAGAAGTAATAACTAATACTGGTTGTATTGGAGGAACAATATGAAATCTATACCACCGATTCAAAAATATATGACCACTACACCAATGACCATTCCTTCTACTGCAACTTTAGAGGAAGCATTCAAGCTCATGAAGGAAAATCATATTCGGCATCTCCCTGTTATGGAAGGAGATACACTCATTGGAATCATATCTGAGCGTGATATAATGGTAGCCGAAGCATTGAAGAATGTAGATGCATTTAAAGTAAAAGTAAAGGATATAGCTAAAAATGAAACCTACAAGGTAACACCAGATACCCTTACAGATGAGGTAGTTTTAGAGATGGCAGCTAATAAGTATGGATCCGCTTTAGTTGTACAGAACCATAAATTGGTGGGGATTTTTACAACCATTGATGCTCTTACAGCATTTGCTGAAGTTTTAGAATCTTATAGAGGATAATGAAGTACAGGTTAGATAGGATATATTTCATTGTTCTATCTATTACCCAAATTTTTTCCAATAAGTAGAAGACCAAATCCTAAAAATATATTTCCACCAAGATAAAAAAATAATTCGGAGTACCTATTTTGGTTGAGTAATGAAAAACTTTCATTACCAAAAGTGCTAAAGGTTGTAAACCCTCCTAAAAATCCAACCAATATCATTTCTCGGGCTGGAGATTGTACCAAATTTTTATCTATGAACCAAACTGAAAAAAGTCCGACAAAAAACATTCCCAGTAAATTGACAATTAGAGTTCCCATTGGAAAGGAAGGGTAAAAAGGAGATATTGAATTTGATATAATATATCTGAGCAATCCTCCAATCCCACTTCCTAAAAATACCAATAAGTACAATAGCACTTCGCTGTGTACTACCACATTTTAACTAATTGGATACAAAATCGAATGAGAATAGGTTTTCTTTCATCATTAAATTTAGGACATAGTGTATCACGTCGATATTCCAAATCTGCGAGTATCCCCTTACGTAGATCTTCTGAGCCGTATTTTGCCTGTACTTCAGAAATGTATTCTTCAATTGGCTTAGAGTCCAATGCAAGGTGAATTTTTTTAAATAGATTGGGAGCACCTTCTCCGGGAATTTGAACATGGTGTAAGCCACCACTGAAAAGAAAGAGTATATTTCCTGATTTTGTATGCTCTAAAATATCCACAACCCCACCCATCATAGACATGGGTTTTCCATCTTTGTCGAGACCATTGGCTCTACGCATCCTTCCTTCTGGTGCAAACCCAATGAGGTATTTCCCACTGGTGATAACTCTCATAAAATTTCTCCATGCCTTGTCTCTATTTTTTGTTAGGGGTAAAGTGATGGGCGATAAGAGTTTAAATGTGAATCCCGCTATGGGTCGATTGAGAGTTTTCTGTGCAATCGGATAAGCAAACCGACGACTGATTTCCCAAAGAAGTGGAATGGGGAATGCACCAATAAAAATAGGTTCAAAGAGGCTGGTATGATTGATGAGTAGAAAAACCTTTTGATCTTTATATGATTTTAATTTACCCGATATCCATTCAATTTCAAAATGATAAAAGATACGGGTGATAAGCTTTATTAATAACAATAATAAAAATCTAAAAATAGTTCCGATCATATAGAGTCCTTTTTCTGCCATACAAAATTATATATAAATTGGAACAAGTTTTTAAGATTTTGTTGCAAAAAAATAGATAATATTTGTAATTTTTTATGGAATTTTAAGTAAATAAAAGAAAACAGAGGAAATAAAGATCCTCTTTTGGGTCAATTTAATATTTTAAAATCTACTCAGCGAGTTTACCTTTAACGCTAAAGGACTATCTCTCTTTTTTAATTAAATTTTTTCTTTAATCTCAAATCTCTTTGTTACTTTTTTCTTCTCTTTATGAAAAGAGAAGAAGAAAGTAACCAAAAAAGAAGAGAAACCCGAACGTTCGCTCTGCTCTCTAATTCTCCAAGGTGTTGTAATACTTTAAAGTGGTTAAAAATCCTTCCTTGCAAACTGAAATGAACTAAAGTTAAATACATAGAGAATCGATTGAAATATTGGAAGCTTCTTTTTCTTGCACGTATCAATTTATGCCCTTACTTGGTTTTTAGTTTCATGATACCCTATAAGTTCTGGATTCTAGATACTAGGACATTAAACTTTTCATATAAATAATCATCTAGTTTATCTAAACCTTCATTCACTAATTGTTTACACTCTTCTCTACTAAGAAAGCTCATTTTTACATTTTTTTTTCATTTTAGAAGTTACTTTTGAATTAGAGTAAAAAAAATTATATTAATATTTAATAATACTGTTTATTTCTAATTCATAGCACATAATAATTAACCTTATATATAATTTTTAAATTATTCAATATATTATTTCCAAAATTAAAAAAAAGATATAGCCAGATGTGATGCTATATAAACAATGAGCTTATATTGAAAAAAACAAGTTTATTTGTACTTATAATTATAAGTATTCTAATTCAATGTCCTAAAAAAAAGAAAGCAGATCCAGATGAAATTATATCACTTGAAGAAATTGTAACATCACCTGCTTCTACCTGCAAAAGCCTTTCTTCATGGACAGGGAGAACTGCATCTGAAAAAAATGAATGGTATGCAGTGACTTATGGAAATCAGCTCTTTGTGGCTGTTGCTGGTTCGGGAGTAAATAGAGTGATGACCTCACCAGATGGTATCACGTGGACTTCTAGAGTGGCTGCAGAGCAAAATCAGTGGCTTGGTGTCACTTATGGAAAAGGACTTTTTGTGGCAATCTCTAATACTGGAACGAATCAAATTATGACGTCTCCAGATGGGATTTCCTGGACTGCTAGATCTGCTCCAGAACAAAATCAATGGTTTAGTATAACTTTTGGAAATAATCTTTTTGTAGCCACATCTATTTCAGGAGCCCATAGTGTAATGACATCAAGTGATGGAATAACGTGGACGCTCCAATCTGTATTAGAAAAAAATTCATGGAATTCTGTAAGTTTTGGAAATGGACAATTTGTAGCAGTAGCAAGCACAGGAACAAATAGGGTAATGACTTCAAAAGACGGAATTGTTTGGAATCCAGTAAAAGTAGAACTTACTATTTGGAATAGTATTACATTTGGAAACAATCTCTTTGTAGCTACATCTATCTATGGAGATAAACGAGTTATGTATTCATCCGATGGTATAACTTGGAATTATGCAAGTGCTTCAGAAGCTAACCCTTGGTATATGGTTACTTATGGAGATGGTTTATTTGTAAGTACATCGTATTCAGGAATCAATCGATCCATGTATTCAAAGGATGCCATTACATGGACTTCATTACCAGCAGGGGATGGGGCATGGTTTGGAATTACGTACGGGAATGATAAATTTGTAGCTGTAGCACAATCAGGAACTAACCAGGTTATGACTGCTGAATGTGTAAAACCATAAGATTGATTTTATTTAGAATATCTCAATCCCTCAAGGACTCTTTCATTCCAAGGGTTGATCCTTTCCGCTTTTTGAAAAGCTTCCATTGATTTATCTTTTTTACCAAGTTTCAATTGAGTCCATCCCACTCCCATAAGCATTTCTATGTCTGAGGGATAATCCCGCAGAACTTCTATGTAGTACTTATAGGCAGTTTGAAAATCACCTGAATTATATAGGGAATAGGCTAAAGTTGATTTTGCAGTGTAATTTTTTGGATCAAGTTGAAGAATTGACTTACATGATGTTTCCACTTCCCTAAACTTTCCTAGTGCCATCAATGGTTTTAACTGTGCTACACGTGGCTCAAGTGAAGATTGATCAATGACAATTGCTCTTGCGTAGTGCACTAAGGATTGTGAGAAATGTCCACCAATATAGGCTATCCAACCAGCTCGATATTGGTATAGATATTCATTAGGTTTTTCAGTTATCAATGCTTCCATTAATTTATAGGATGCTTCAAAATTTCCATTGTACTCCTGGGTATAAGAATCTTTAAGTGCATCTGCTTGTATATAAAATCCAGATATAAGCAAGAGTAGTACTCCAATATTGATTTTTGTTATCATTTTCCTCATTTTAATTTTATCTCCTATATTTATTTAAAATCGTATAGTACCTGTAATTTTAGTTTGGTCTGAGTGTGGAGTTTCCCCATAGGCATTCTTCCAATAGTCTCTTGAATTGGAAAGTGTAATTACAAATCCTGGATGAGGATGTATAGAGATAAAACCAAATACTCCCGAACGCAAGAGTGAAGGATTGATGATGGGCATATCTCCAAGGATAGGTGTATAGAGTTCCCCCGCCCTTCCCCCACCTCCAACTGTCATGTATTGGTTAGAATATGTAATGGATTGTTGTGCTGCACTTAGATTAGATCGATCATACTCTTGGTATGTATTCACATAGTAAAAACTTGATAAGTAAAGAAATTCAACTTTATAATTTTGGATATTGACTGTTTCACCTATCAAATTTGTTTCAAATAAGAAAGAATCAAACAGTTTAAATTTAAAAGTAAAAGTACCCTGGTAACCATTGTGCTTTGGAAATAAGATTCTGGTAGCGGCAACTCCAAATTGGATCTCCCTTCCTGTTATAAAACTAAACTCTGTAATTGCAGAACCATCAGTATATACTTCGTTGCTCTCTAATTTATGATGACTTATTTTGTACTTTGAATTAAAATTAGGAGTATATGAGATATGACCTGATGACTGATGAACTCTAAAATCGGCAGATAAAATATTAGTATAGGTATAGTACTGATTTATTGGAAGATTGTAGTACGTTTGAATTAGTTCTGGTGTATTGTAACCATATAAAGCATAATTGTATACATTAGTAGCACTTGTGATATATTTAAAATTACCTCCTGATTCACTTAGATTACCCACTGTGTCTAATGTATGACCTCCACCTATGCTCCATTTATCAAAAAGAATAAGATTGGCATATCCTCCCCTTCTATCACCTCCAGATTTTATGGAATTGTGTGAAAAGTGATAATGCGCATATATCGGTGAGACCTCTAAAGAAAATTTATTGACCGGAAGCCCGAGTGAAAATCTAGTCCCCTTATGATCTGGATTTAAGTCATACGCTGATTCAAATTGTTGAAATGCTTCCTCGATATCTCCTTGTAAATATCTGATTCTACCGATGTTCCAAAGTAAGTCAGCTGATTTTCCATGTATACTAGTTACCTCTTTTATTTCAGTTTCTGCACGGGAGAAACGTTCCAGTTTTATATAAGCCTCTGCTATTCGTAGTTTTGCTAAATAATTGAATGTATCTATTGTAAGTACAGAATTTCCAGCAGCTATACTATTTTCATAGTCACCCTTAGCTAGATAAACAAGTTGTAGCCCTAACCAGGGCTCAATTCCAGATGAAATTTCTTCAGCGCGGTTGAATGCTTTGATAGCATTTTCATATTGTTTTGTTTCTATAGAACAATATCCTATTTTTAAAAATGCCGGTTCATGTTCAATCTCTTGTTTGACGTATAACTTCAAGTCTTTTAGGGCTGATTTACAATCACCATTTGAGATCAATTTATTAATTTTTTCCATTCTATAATCAATATATTTGACAGATTGAGAAAATAGTTTTAATGGTATGAAAAATGAAATAATATAAATTATGAGATTAAATTTATAAAAATATATATTATTTTTTTCTTTATACAAATCGTATCTCGCTTATTATTCCTTTTTTATTTTTCACTTGAACACTACCTGGAAATATAGAAGAAAAGTCAGCAATTGTAGTATATATCAATTCTCTATTGTTTTTTGTTAGTGTAGAATTTAATATTCCTTTCTCATCTATTTTCCCCAGCCATCTATATGATACAATATCACTAAAAGGTGCGATTATATCTTTTAAAATTTTAGAAATAATTCCTGAGAGATGCTTATATGTCATTGCTTCTTCCCATTCACTCTCTAAACTAAAAAAGGGAACTCTATATGATGATATAAAAAATAAAAAGAGAGGAGAATTTGTATCACCCTGATAATCTAAAGATGCAAAATAATCATTTCCCAAGAAAAAATATAAGATATTTCCTTTTTCATCCTCTATAAATCTTCCACCATAGAGATCAATTTTTGAGTACCATATTTCCCTTACTGATCTATTTGTTATATAGTCTAACTTGATTTTTGTTCCCGGGGACAATGTGAAAAAATTTTTTATGTTTATTTCAGGTATTAAATTAGAAATTGTATCTGATTGTTGAGGTATAGAATTGAATTGGAAAGATTTTTTTGATTCTTTTTCCAATTTTATAAATTGGGTAAATGGAATTTCAATAGTACTTGCGCCTATCTCAGGTGAAGATTGAAAGTGAAGATGAATATGAGGCTCAGGACTTCTACCACTATTGCCCGCCAATCCTATTTTTGTTCCAATTACTACATAGTCACCTTCTTTAACTGTAGTACTATCTTTTTTAAGATGGGATACATTTGAATATACCCCATGAGCATGTTCAATTATTACTAAATTTCCCCATTTTTCTTCTTTCTCCACTTTTACTTCTGAAATCTTATTGTCTTCAAGATGAGATACAACTTTTATCACCCTTCCGCTTCCTACAGCTATTACAGGCAGACCATATGTAAAGTAATCTGTTAAATCATCTTTTAAACCCTTCCTCACTTTCCCATCATATCCTAAAGCCATAAAGTCTAAACTTGAGCTCCATTCTTCTTTATGAGTATACTTACCATTGTAACCCTGACTCACACACCATTCACCTAAAAATGGTAATTTTAAATACAAACCCATACCTCCAAATCGTTTGAGTCTGGTATTGTAGTAGTCAAGATTCTCTTCAGGTGAGCCGGGTAATAAATCCATCACTTTAAAATTAGTACTACGTAACTGTTTGATTGTGTATAAGAATAAAAGTGTTACTATTGTAAAAGGGAATGATAAAACTGGTAAATTAAAAAAATGAAAAAATATTTTAGTAAAGGATGCTACCACTGCAACAGACGTAGATGCAATTGCAGTTAAAATAAAAGTTTTGGGACTTGGAACCAAAAAGATACCACCCAATGCTATTGCAGTTAAAATATAATTAAAACCTACCAATCCACCGTTGATATCATCTAAGTTACCACCTAATAAAATTTGAAATCCTGAACCCGTTATAAAACCAACTATTGATAGTAAAAAAGAGATACGACTTACATAAAAAAGGACAAATGAAATAAGAACACCTGCCCAAGGACTAGATTGAAAGAAAATGAATCCAAGGGATTTTATATATGCTAATACCAAAATAGGAAGATTGGGAAAATCAGGAAGTGAAATGACCCAAGATGTATTTTTAATTTCAAAGTTATTGTAATTAAAAAAAGCCATATAGATTATAAATGTAACAATAACAAATGGCAATGATAACACTGGAAGACCATAGTAGTACCCTAAAGAACCCTCTAACCATATGGTGATGATTACTAAAAGAACACAACCAGCATATAATATTAAATAGAGGTTAAAAGATGGATTGTAGTACAAAGTGATTGCCAAACCTACCAGTAATCCATTAAATCCATACAATCCCTTGTGAATTTTTTCTCGATAAACTCCCAGATAGCCAGAAATCTGGTTTGTAAAAATGACACCCAATAGACCTGAAAAACCAGCTGCCGGATCAAGAAAAGTTATGAAAAGTAGAAGTAAACCCGCTCTTTTTTTACTTGTGAATAAGACCATAGAGTAAGCATTTAAAATGGATTCAACAAACCATTTTAAGTGCTCCTTGTAAAAAGAGTTAACTTGATAAATAATTTTCATTCTTCTACTAAATTTAAATCTTCCACTGTTTCCCCTCTACGAATCCTCTTAACTTTTTTATCCAATCCTATCAATACAACAGCAGGTCTCATTTCAATAAATTGCATCCATTGTGTTACATTGTAGGCACCTACCGGATAGAGTACCAAACTATCACCCCGTTGCATATTCGGTAACATACAGCTTTCACGTACTACATCAATATTCATACAGAGTGGCCCATAGAGTACTACCTGCTCATAAGATCCCATATTATTACCAACTGGATGAACTTTAAAATCATACCATGTAGAAGTATAAAGTAAGTTTACACCCGCATCGATGACTAGACCCCTTCTACCACTTGGCATAGTTTTACTGCCAACCACAGTGGACAAAAGATATCCCGCTTCATCAATCAATGCCCTACCATTTTCTAAAAAGAGAATGGGTGGTTCTTCTGGCGAGAAGGCATCGTACAACGTGGTAGAAATTACCTCTGCATAATTTTCTATTGAAGGTAGCAAATTAGTGTCACTGTAGTATTGTGCCTTTAATTTACTGGCTGATGGAAATCCACCCCCAATATCTATGTACTCTAGGGGTAGTTTAAACTCATCCCGCACTTTGATATAGAATTCGGCTAGCTTTTTTGCTCCTTTTTTGTATATCCCGGTATCTGTGATATAAGTTCCAATGTGGGTGTGGATCCCAATTAATTTTAGCTTTCCTTTGCTAAATGTTATCTTACGCACAGCTTCCAATGCATGACCCGTCTCTAAATTAAATCCAAATCGACTCCAGATGGGATAGATTCCGGCATCCATATTGATACGTATTGCAATTTCAATTTCTTTTCCTATCTCTTCTGAAATTTTTATCAAATCAGAGATCTCATCCAAATGATCCGCATGGATTTTTGCTCCTTCCATTACAGCTATTTTTAAAATATCATAAGGCTTGTAAGGACCATTGAAAATAATTTTATTTCCTGGAACACCGTTAGCCCTGGCTTTTTTGTATTCAAAACCCGAGACCACCTCAGCCCAACTACCCTCATCATGAAAAATTTTACATATGGCATTTAGGTAGTTTGTTTTGTAAGACCAAGCTGGCTGAAATCTGGGATAACGGGATTGAAAGGCTTGTTTTAGTTCCTTCATTTTTCTGCGTATGATAGCCTCAGAAAATACAAAGAGGGGGGATCCATACTCTTCTAATAAATTTTTAATTTCCACTCCATCTATAGAACTCATATTTTCGGGGAAAACACTCCCTCCAAATTTATTGGCGGCTCCCATATACTGCCTTTGGATGATTGGTCTGGTATATTGTTTTTTTGGCAAAATATTTATTCCTTATGATTGAGTTCGGCTTTTGTGGTTAAGGATTCTATGTACGACATGGGGACAATTTCATCCCAGCTATGTCTTACAAATACAATTCCAGATTTGTAGGAATGATTTATGGGTGTTTCTTCCCCCAAACTAGCTCTTAGAAGCATGTCAGGCAAATTTAACCCTGCAGCTGTGGTTAAATATACCCATGCAGGAAAACGGGGATTAATTTCTAAGAGATAGATTTTACCCGTTTTGTTTTCTGTGATATATTCTAATTCACATCCTCCATTCCACCCTATTTTACTGAGGATTTTTTCACTCATTTTACTAACTTCAGGATTGGTAATTGTAACACCAGCCCATGCTTTTCCCTTATCTGTGACATACATTTTTTTCATGACCACATGAGAAATCATTTTACCATTTCTGGAAAATGCACATGTGTTTAATTCTTCTCCAGTAATACATTGTTGTAAAATGATAGGTATACCCCACTTTCCTGCTAAATAATAAAAGAATCCCACAGCTTCTTGAAGGGTTCTTGCAAAAAAAGCTTCATAAAAAATTCCCTTTACAAACATTGGAAAGCCTATTTTTTCTGCTATTTGGGCTATGGCTGTTGAATCTTGAATTATATATGTTTCAGGTAGTAATACATCTTCGTCATCCAAAGTTTCTTTGAGCATAGTTTTATCACGCATCTTTAGACCCTTCTTATCAGGAAGAAAGAAACGTATATTTTTTTTACTGAGTTCATCCGAGATGGCTATAAAATTATCTAACTCCGAGTCTAGTGCAGGGATGATCACATCTATTTTCTTTTTCTCATGTATATACAAAATTCTTTCAAGCAAGAGATCCCGACTTGCATTTGGGTATGGGATGATGTAGGAAGATTCTATTAGTTCCCCCATAAAATTTCCGGGTTCCAACACATCATACGCAAGACCGATGAGGCTTGGTTTTAAAGAGGATTCTTTTAAGGATCGTAGTATGGGAACACCCGGTCC